>WYEM01000033.1 GCA_009903775.1 Nitrososphaerota archaeon
CCGCGGCGGCCGCCCGACGGACCGCCCGACCGCGGAGGGCGTGGGGAGGGGGGCGGGCTACATAGCCGGCTCCAACATGATCACATCCCTCATCGCCTTCGCGTTCTACGCGGCCGCCGCCAGGATCCTGGGGCCCCGGGGGATGGGCGAGGTCACCATGCTGTTCCTGGTGATAGGGCTCTACACGGCCGTGAGCCTCATGGGCGCCAACTACGCGGCCGCCAGGTTCGCGGCCTACCACATGGGGGCAGGGGGGCGCGGGAGGGCGCTGGGCGCGATCGCCAGGTCCATGGAGCTCGCGATGGTGGGGTCCGCGGCGGCCCTCGCCGCCATGGCCGCCGCCTCGCCCCTGATCTCGAGGGCCCTGGGGATCCCGGAGGGGCTGGTTCTCCTGGGCCTCGCCGCGGGGCTCGCGTCGAACGCGGGGAGCGCCCTGGGCGGCGCCCTCCAGGGGCTCGCGATGTACGGCGACATCTCGATCCAGTCCATAATGGCGTCGGCCCTCAGCAGGCTCCCCGCGATAGCCCTCGCCATCCCGCTCGGCCCCGCGGGCGTGGCCATCGCCTGGGCCCTGGGGCCGGCGGCGGGCGCCGCTTACGCCGCCATCAGGCTCAGGGGGAGGCTCGGGGGCATGGGCGCCGCGGACCCGGTCGGGCTCCGCGAGGTCCTGGGCTTCTCGGCCCCCCTCTACGCCCTCTCGGTGATATCGTTCCTCCAGGGGTGGCTCGGCATCTCCTTCCTCTACGCGGTCAGCGGGAGCCTGGAGGTCACAGGCGCCTACTACGTGGCGTCCGCGTCGGCGGGGATCCTCGGGATACTCTACGGGGCGCTCTCGACGGCCCTCCTCCCGGCGATGAGCTTCAGGTTCGGCGAGTCGGGGCGCAGGGGGGTCGCGGAGGCCCTGAGGTCCGCGGAGGGGCTGGTCGTGTACGCCACCCTCACGGTCTCGCTGGCCGCGGCGGCCGCCTCGCGCCCCCTCCTCCACCTGTTCTACGGGCGCGCGTACGCGGCCTACGCCCCCGAGTTCGCCGTCCTGGCGGGGGCGGCGGTCGTGGGGGCGCTCTCGTCCCTCTACGGGACCTCCCTCCAGTCCATGGGCATGACCAGGGAGTGGCTGATCGCCGGGGGGGCGTCCGTCGGGGTCCTGTTCGCGTCCCTCGCGGCGCTGGCGCCCTCCCTGGGGGCTATGGGGGTCGCGCTCTCCGCTGTGATGGGCTCCTTCTCCTCCCTGGCCATCGCCTACGGCTTCGTGCGCCGCCGCGCCGGCCACTCGATATCGCTGCACCCGAGGAAGCTCGCTTTCTCCGCGTCGGTGGGCGCGGCCGTCGCGCTCGCGCAGCTGGCCTCCGGGTCCATGCCCCTCCCCCTCAACGTCCTGGCGGACGCCGCCGCCTTCGCCGCCGCCTTCCTCGTCCTATCGCGCGCGGTGAGGCCGCTCGAGCCGTGGGAGGCTTCGGTCCTGGTCGGGGCGCTGCCCGGGCCGCTGAGGCCCCTCGCGCGGGCCATCCTGGCCCCCCGATCGCAACGCAGATTAGCCCGGCCGGGAGCTCGGATCCCGTGATTGCCTCCTTCGTCATCCCGGTTGGCCCGAACGAGCCCGGGATAGCGGGGAGGGCCCGCGCGCTGAGGGCGAGCATGGAGTCCGCCTCCGCCGGGCGCGAGCTCGAGTTCATACTCGTCAGCGATTCCCCCTCCGGGCGCGCCGCCGAGGAGATGAGGTCGCTCCCCAGGGAGGGGTTCTCCTGCGCCTTCCTGACGGCCCGCCTGGGGAAGGGCGGCTCCCTGAGGAACGCGGTCCCCCTGACGAGGGGCGACGTCGTGGTGCTGATGGACGCGGACGCTGACCTCGACCCGCGGATCGTGTGGGGCATGATAGACTACGTGGCGGCCGGCCGGGCGGCCATGGCGGTGGCCAGGAGGATCTCCAGGCCCCACGGGGCCACGAGGGCGGCCCTCTCCGCCGCGTACAACGCTGCGGCGCGCCTGCTGCTGAGGACCGGGGTCAGGGACCACCAGGCCGGGCTCAAGGTCATAGAGGGGAGGGTCGCCCGCTCCGTGGTGCCGCTCATCAGGACGGACGGGTTCGCGTTCGACGCGGAGCTCATAGCCAGGGTCTCGAGGGTCGGGCGGATAGCGGAGTTCCCGATCGAGTGGAGGGAGTCGCGCGGGGAGGTCCCCGGGAGGGGGTCCCACGTGGTGCCGGTCAGGGCGGCGCTCACCATGCTGGCCGACCTCCTCGTCATCTCCTACGTCATGGTGAGGGGGAGCGCGACGAGGCCCGTGAGGGTCGGCGACGTCCTGGACGCCGAGGGGAGGGTCCTGGCGCCCGAGGTGATGAACGTCGTGGAGTGGAGGCATCCGCGCCTGATGGAGGCCCTCAGGGCGATCCACTACGCGGTCTCCCTGCGAGCCTCGGGATGGGCCCGCCCGGGGCGGACAGCCGCCACGATCCCCTCCGCTATCCTGAGGGCGAACGCTAGCTCCGCGAGCAGCAGCCCCCACGTCACGGTGAGCCCGAGCGTCAGCGTCACGCGCCCCTCCGAGGTCGACGCCGCGAGCGGGATCTCCATGGTCCCCGCGTGGAGCAGCTCCAGGAAGTAGAGGGCCCCCACGACCCCCTGGAGGGCGATCGCCAACCCCCTGGCCCTGCCCTCCAGCGCGACGGCGGCGCCGGTCGCCGCGGCCAGCGCCGCCCCGACGTCCACGGATGGCAGCATCGAGCTCAGCGCCCCCTCGGCGTACGCGGGCAGGGCCACCAGCAGGGCCAGCAGGAGCGCCGCCGCCAGCGCCCCGGCCGCGACCTTGCGCCGACTCGGCCTCAACCCAGGTTCACCTTCTCGGCCATCGTGGAGTTGAACGCGGTCAGATATATCACCGCGTACCTGGGCGCGGCGGAAGATGGCACCGTGAACTCCAGCCGGATCGAGTTGGGGCCGGGCGACGCCAGCCCCCTCCACGACGCCTCGGACACCGGCGCGGCCCCGCTCGAGTAGAGGTATCCGGCGATCGAGAGGGGGAAACCGTGCGCCTGCCCGTCCACGAAGCTGATCGGGACGGAGACGGCGTAGGAAGATCCGTTCATCGGGCCGACCGCGGCGGGGCCGACGCTCAGCCCCTGGATAGGCGGGCTCCAGCGGTAGATCCAGCTGCCCAGCGGGTACGGTGCCCCGCCGGAGACCAAGTAGGCCGACACGTTGAATTGTTGCGCCCTGGTCAGGAGCGCGTAGGGGGGCATCGAGATGTTCACCGGGATCGGGGCCTCGACCTCCTGGCCCGGCGACGCGCTGATCGCCCGGGAGCCGTATCCCACCTGCGAGGTCCCGTTCATCACGCGGACCTCCAGGACCCCGCTCAGGGGCAGGAACGGCACGTCGTAGAGGAACGATGCGTCCTCCAGGATCACCAGGGATCCGTTCGACGCGGAGACCATTGAGGGCGGCCGGACGCTGACCAGCTCCACAGCCTCGCTCACGTTCACCGGGAACGAGGCGACGAGGCGCGCCGGCAGGATGCCCGCCAGGTTCGCGTCCGCCTCCACGTTGACGATCAGGCGTCCGAGGGACAGGGGCTGCGCCCCCGCGATCGACGAGTAATTGGGGGCGATCGGCACGGACACCGTGACGGTGGAGCCGGGCGGGACGTCCACCGGCGCCGAGGACCCGCTCGCGAGGACGAGACCCCCGGGCGAGAGGACGCTCGCGCGGACCGCGAGGCCGTAGACCTCGAAGGTGCCGCGGTTCGACACAGTGACGGAGGGGGTGCCGTTCGAGTACTGGGGGCCGGAGATGCCGAGGGCCGCGGCCGATGCCATCGGGACGGCGATGAGGAGGATCCCCGCCGCCAGCAGGGCCGCGGACGCTATCGACATTATCGACATTATCGGCATCGCGGTGCAGGATCTCACGGGGATGGTGAATTATCTGCATATATAAGCGTTGGGACCGCGGGTCCTCGCTAATATATTTCCAGGTCCCGGAACTCGGCCGTGAAATTCCCGCACGCGTGCTGCGAGCCGACGATGAGCATTAGCTCGGCCGAGCCGTCCCCGGGGCTCCACCCCATCGACTCTAGGCGGGCGTAAGCGTCGGAGAAGCTGACATCCGTCGAGTTCTCCATCACAACTATCGTGTGCGGGTTGGGGCGCAGGACGGCGCCGGGGCCGGGGCCCGAGTAGAGGTACCAGACCTCGTAGGGCCCCGAGTCCACCTGGACGCCGATGGCCACGTCGGGGTCCTCCCCGCTGGAGTTGCTGAGGGCCCCGGGCGGCGAGATGACCGTGAGCTCGTAGCGGAGGTGGAGGCCACGAAGCCCCGTCAGGTTGATGGGCTGCACAAGCTGCGCCGCCGCCCACGCCCACCCGGGCCTGTCCTTGACCGCTGAGAGGACCACGCCGCCGCTGACTGTCTCCACGGCCGCGCTGCCCCCGCTGAGGTTGGGGACGAAGGACCACCCGGGGATCACCCCGGGCGACGTCTCCAGGAACATCGGGTTCGCTATGGGCTGCTCGGGCCCCCGGGGCAGCGCTCCCCCGGACCTCGCGAAGGCGCGCGCGTCCCCGTAGTGGGCCTCCAGCAGGAAGGGGGTCCCCTGGGGCAGGGCGTACTCGGGCGCGAGCGGCGCTATCTCGTAGGCGGTCCACCCGTCGCCGCGCGTCGCGTTCACGGTTCCCCAGAGGAGCCCGTTGACGGACGTCATGGTGCCGGACGGGAAGATCCTGAACTGCAGGCCCGGGGGCGGGCTCCCGGTCACGTTCACCTCCATCGACGTCACGTACCCGGGGAGCCCGAGGGGGTCGCCGTACCCCCCCATCCCGGAGATGGAGAACGGGGCCGCCGGCGCCATCGAGTGGAACGCGGGGGCCGAGGCGAGGGGGACCGCCACGAGCGCCGCGAGGGCGATCGCCCCGATCCGCCGGCGCCGCCCCTCCCCTCCCGCCGCGCCCCCGCCGCCGACCGCGTCGGGGAGCACCATCAGCGCCAGGATCGGCCAGTAGAGGGCGTAGTTGAAGAGGAACCTGTAGTTGAAGAAGAATATCAGGATGGGGAAGGCGACGAACGAGAGCCTGTACCTGGGGTACTCCGCGGCGTAGAACACCAGGAGGGCGACCGCGGCGAGGGCCTCCATCGCCGCGAAGTAGGAGCGGGGCAGCGCGTAGTAGCCCAGGAAGGAGAGCATCCCGGGGCCCTGCCCTATCCCCACGAGGTCGCCCCTCAGGGGGGCGAGGACTGCGGAGAGCCAGGCGCGCGGGTCCGCGGCAATGAAGGGGGCGTTGGGGGCGGCGAACGCCGCCGCCGCGATGCCCGCGTACTCCAGGGCCCCCCCGGCGCCCCTCTCCCTGTACACCGAGTAGAGGAGGTACGGGAGGATCGCCGCCGGTATCTGCTTGGCGGCGAGCGAGGTCCCGTAGAGCGCGGCGGAAGCCCTCGGGCGCCTCCGGAGCAGCGCGAGCGATATCCCGAGGGGGAGGGCCCAGAGGACGTCGGGGACCGACCCCACCGGGTAGTAGATGACGTTCGCGTCGACCAGCGCTATGAGGAGGGGGAGGAGCGACAGGCGGCCGTATCCCCTATGCCTAATGTAGATCGCCGCGAGCAGCGCCAGGGTGGCAGCCACGAGGACGGCCCTGGCCTGGATTCCCAGGGCCGCCGCCGGCACCAGCCACAGGAAGGAGAGCGCCGGGTAGGAGAGCCAGGTGACGTGGCCGCCGGTCGCGAGCGGCGTCCAGTAGTAGGCGGAGAGGCCGTAGGCGTCCAGCGCCCCCGAGGTGGCGCCGGGGAGGTACGGGTTGGTCAGGCGGAGGACCTCGCGGGCAGCGTACGCGGTTATCGCGAGCTCGTCCGTCGCCACCTGCGGTATCGTGGACGAGAGGACCATCGAGAACGCGGCCACCGAGGCGATGAGGGCGGCGGGGAGGGCCCAGGGGGCGCGGCGGTCCAGGCGGAGCGGGATGCCGAGGATCCCGAGGGCCGAGAGGGCGGCGAATGCCGCGGCGAAGCGCGGGAGCCCGGTTGACCACGAGAAGAGCGCGAACGCCAGCATCACGGCGGAGAACCCCACGTGGCCGGCGGCCGCCGCGACGCCCTCGTCCTCCAGGAGGGGGCGCCCCGCGGCCCCGTTGAGCATGAGGAGCGCGGAGAGCGCGAGCCCGAAGGACTCTATGAGCAAGTAGCCGGGCTGGGACCACCCGTACGCGGCCATCAGCGCGACCGACGCTGAGAGCGCCGCGGCGCCGAGCGCGAGCCCGGCCCTCCCCCTGAGGGCGGCGATCGCCGCCAGGTGGTCGGACGCCAGCGACTTGGCGAGGAGCGCGGCCCCCGCGAGGGTCATGGCCCACTGGAGCACCATGCATGCGGCGTCGAGGTACCCGCCCAGCACCCACAGGTAGTAGCCGGCTGCCATCAGCGCGGTGGCGACGCCGACGGCGCCCAGCCTCTCCAGCAGCTCCACGCGCTCGCCCGGCCCAGCATCGCCGCTCATTGATCCACACGATCCCCGAGGAGGTCAGGTAGCGGAAGGCGAACGCCGCCGCTATCCCTATCAGGTTCGAGAGCGGGATCCCGAGGCCGAGGAACACGAGCAGCGCGAAGACCCCCAGGTTCACCGCTAGCCCCGCGAGCGACGCCGCGTTGTGGACCCAGACCCTCCTGAGGACGCCCCGCGGGCTCCTGTCGAGCCTCCTCCCGCGGAACGTCCAGAGCTCGTTCAGGGAGAAGTTCCAGAGTATGCTCGACTCTATCGCGACCGCGTCCGCGATCAGCGGGTTCACGGCCCCCGAGAGCGCGAGGAGGATGCCCTCGTTGACCGCGACCCCGGAGAGCCCCACCAGCGCGTACTTCCAGAGGTTCCCGCCCCTCAGGACGAAGGCGAAGTAGCGCCAGATCTCCCGCGCGCCCAGCTTGCTCTCCCCGCCGCTCCTCCTGCTGAACCTTATGGGGAACTCCGCGATCCTCATCCCCGCGCGGTGCAGGATCTCCACTATCTCAACCTGGCCGGCGTATCCCCCGTTGCGCGGCGGGTGCTCCAGGAGGTGCAGCGCCGCCCTCCTGCTGTAGACCCTGTAGCCTGAGGTTGCGTCCCTGACGCCCGCGTCGAAGCTCAGGCGGAAGAGCAGGTTCGCGACCCTGCTGATGGTCCTCCTCACGGGGCCCCCGAGGCCGCCCGGGTCCCCGCCGGGCACGTACCTGGAGCCTATCACCAGGTCCGCGCCGGTCGCCTCGGCGAAGGCCACCATCTCGGGGGCGAGGGAGGGGTCGTGCTGCCCGTCGCCGTCCATGACCACGAAGTACTCGTAGCCCATGCCCACCGCCCTCCTGATTCCCTCGAGGTAGGCGGAGACCAGGCCCATCCTGCGCCCCCTCTCCACAAGGACCGCGTTGGGGTGGCCGGAGACGGCCTCCTGGGTCCCGTCCGTGGATCCGTCGTCGACGACTATCACCGTCGCCCCGCCCGCGCGCCTCAATAGATAGGAGATGCCGGCCCTCTCGTTCAGCGTCGGGACCACGAGCGCGTAGGGGGCGCGCGGCCGCACGTCGCGAATGGGCCCCCTCTCGATATTAAGGGCGCTGAGGTCGGGGTCGGGCGCCGGCGGGCCGCGGGCCCTCATCGGGATCCCTCCCCCCGCGCGCGGGCCGCCGCGACCGCCTGGAGGACCACCCCCAGCACCAGCGCCGCGTAGGCGCACTCGGACAGCTGGTCCGCGGGGCCGCCGAGCCCGTAGGAGAAGGCGACGGCGGCCGCCACCAGGAGGGCGACGAACGCGAGAACGAGCGGCGATCCCGGGTTCTCCCTGACGTATGCCCTGGCCCTCGGGTGGTCCGCCAGGAACACGCCCGCGTATAGCCCGATCGACATCGCGAGCCCCAGCGCCACCAGGACCTCGTCGACGGGCAACATGGTCAGGCCGCCTCCCCCGGATATATCCGTTAGCCGGGGGACTCGAGGAATGAGTAGTAGCCCTCGGCAACCTCCTCCCACAGGGGGGCGGGCGCGCGCCCCCCAGCGGCCCCGCGGGACTCCACGAACTCCACTATGCGGCGCTCCAGCTCGCCGCCGTCGACCCCCGGCTCCGCCAGGAGGACCGGGACCCCGTTGGCGGACGCGGCGGCCGCCGGCCCGCTGGCGGAGAACCTCTCGAGGTAGGGCAGCACGACGACGTCCGCCGCCGACAGGTAGGGGGCGGGGTCCCGGACGAACCCGGTGATCCTGACGTCCGCCCCCCTGGCCCTGAGCTCGCGCACCCTCCCCAGGAGCCCCGAGAGCCAGGCGCGGTACCCCGGGTCCCCGGGCGCCCTGGGGTGGGGGCCCCCCACTATTATGAGCGAGTACCTGCCCTCGAGGAGCCCCCCCTCAAGCGCGCGCAGCAGGACGTCCAGGCCCTTGTACCTCGAGAGGTAGCCGTAGAAGAGCACGAGGGTCCTGCCGTCCCCCACGCCCAGCTCCCCCCTGGCCCTGGCGCGGTCCTCCAGCGCGATCCGCGCGGCGCCGTGCGGCCTCACGACCACCTTGCCCGGCGGCATGCGGTAGTCGCGGACGGCGACCTCCCTCAGGAACTCCTCGTGCACTATCACCGCGTCCGCGAGGCTGGCTATGGCCCTGTTGAGCGCCACGACCCCCGCCCGGAGGACGGGCCCGGGCCCGCGGATCCCGTTCATCCTGAGGAACTCCGGGCTCCCCAGCTGCCGCAGGGAGGGCAGGTCGTGCATCGTGACCACGACCCTCGCGATGGGCCTCGAGGCCGCGAGCAGGGCTGGGAAGATAGCGCCCTCCAGGAGGCCGCCGTAGAGGAAGTAGGAGTGCTGCACGTGGACCACGTCCGGCCCTATCCTGCGGAGCTCCTCCGCCGCCCTGAGCGGGTAGAGGGGGTCGGGGCGGAAGGCGCGCACGACGGTGACGCCCCCCTCGACGTACTCCCGGGGGACCCCGGGCAGGGCGTCCGCGACCACGAAGACCTCGTAGTGGCGGGCCAGGGCCTCGGCCAGCCCCCTGGTATATGATAGGACGCCGCTCCCGCGGGGGCTGCGCTCGCCGGGCGCCGGGTAGGGCGAGACGATGGCCACCCTCCTCACCCTGGAGCCGGCGGCCCCGCCCACGTCCGGACCGCGGCCCCGCCCCGCTTTAACGCTTTTAATTCGAGGGCCCGCCGGCGCGGCGTGCCGCCCCCCCGCGGGAGGATAGTCGTGGCGGGCTACTACCCCCTGGAGTTCTGGGGGGGCGGCGAGATGGTCCTGGTGCGGGTGATGAACCACCTGGGGGCGCGCTACGACGTGGAGTACCTGGCGCCGGAGGGCTTCGGCGGCCCGCTGAGGGCGGACGCCGGCTCGATAATGTCGGGCGCGCGCTTCCGCTACAGGAGGATCCCGTTCGCCCGCGCCTCCGCCCTCCCGGGCGCGCTCCTGAGGCCGGTGCCCCCCCGCTGGGCCCTCGAGGGCGCGGACCTCGTGATGGTGCCCCTGGACAGGCCCCCCTCCGCGGCCCTACTCCGCGAGCTAGAGGGGCTGGGGGTCCCCGCGATCCTGATGCTGCACGGCCTCACCTTCGAGAAGTTCTCCGCGGCCTCGCCCTGGAACCTCGCGGTGAGCGCCTACCAGGCCTGGGCCAGGCTCTACATGAGGTCGATCGCCGGCGCGCTGAGGCGCGGCAGGCTCCTCTTCCAGGTCCTCAACGAGTCGCAGCGCTCCTTCCTTGAGGGCCTGGGCGTGGAGCGCTCCAGGATCCTCCTGATACCGAACACGATAGACTTCTCCAACTACCGCGTCTCAAGGGACGACGGGACATTCAGGGTCGTCTACATGGGGCGCATCGACAGGCTCGTGAAGGGGGCCCACCTGCTGGCGCGCGTCGCCCGCGGGATGGCCCGGGCGGCGGGGCTCGGCGCCCCGGTGGAGCTCCTGGTCATGGGCTCGGGCCCCGCCGAGGGATCCGTGGCGCGGCTGGCCTCGGGCCCCGGCGTGAGGTTCCTGGGGCAGGTCAACGACCAGCGCGCCAAGTCCGAGCTGCTGTCCAGCGGCAACCTGATGATCTCCCTCTCGAACACGGAGGCATTCTCGGTGTCCCTGCTGGAGGGGCTGGCCTCGGGCCTCCCGGTGCTCTGCACGGACACGTCGGGGCCCAGGTACATAGTGGGCAGGAACCCCGCGTTCGGCAGGGTCCTCGGCTTCAGCGCCCGCGAGTTCATGGGCGCGATCCTGGAGTACTACGCCAGGTGGCGCTCGGACCCCGGGGGCTACTTCGCGGAGAAGCTCGAGAGGAGGAGGGCCGCCGAGGAGGAGTTCGGCCGGGCGCGCATGGAGGAGCTCTACGAGTCCGCGGTCGAGATGGCCCTGGGACTCCGATTTCAACCCGGCGGCCTCCACTCCACGGTGACGTTCGCGAGCTCCAGGGTCCCGTCCCAGCCTATCGCAATCCCCCTGAACTCGGCGAACTGCTGGGTGGAGCTCACGTCGAATGAGAGGGTGATGGGGGTCCAGGAGCTCGGGCTCAGGGAGCTCCCCGCCACCGTCGAGGTCGCTAGGTAGTATTTCCCGTAGTCGGACGTCGCCTGGAGCTCCAGCTCCCCTCCCCTCGCCTCCCCGCGCACCAGGAATGTCACGTTGTAGCTCCCTGGGTAGAGGGTGGCGTAGGGGCCGTACCAGACCGTGCCGGAGGCGTTCGCCGCCTCTATCACCCCGTCGGCGTAGCGCGAGGCCCCCGAAGCCGGTATCCACATCTGCGACGCGGGGTAGGTGATGGTGACGGACCGGGGGGGCGCCCCTCCCTCCCGCACCACCCTGACCCCGTGGAGGTATATGGTCCCGTTCCACGCCTGGGCGGCGCACCTGAACTCCACCCCCTCCTGCGTTGAGTTCACGTAGACCGGCAGGCTCACCTCCTCCCTCCCGGCCAGGTACTGGCCGGTGACCCCGATCGTGGCGAGGTAGTGCTTCCCGTAGTCGGACGTGACCTGGAGCTGGGCCCCGTCGAGCGGGGACTGGTTCGCCGCCCCCAGGATGAAGGTCACGTCGTAGTACCCGGGGTAGAGGGTCGCGTATGGCCCGTACCAGATTATCCGGTTCGAGGCGTTCGATGCCTCTATGAGGTCGTGCCCGACCAGCTCGACGCCGGGGGCGCGGCCCATCTGCCACGGCATGACGTAGAAGTCCCGCGAGCTGGGCAGGGCGGGCGCGACCTGCACCAGGTCCACGGAGCGGATCGAGATCTCCCCCGACCAGTGGAGGGCGTACCCCCTGAACTCCACGCCCGCGTAGATGTCGTTCGAGTAGAACGTGAGCGTGACGGGCGTCCACTCGCCGGCCCTCAGCTCGTCCCCCCTCAGCGTGTAGGTCCCCAAGCAGACGCCGCCCGAGTCGGCGGTTATCTGCAGCTGGAGCGCGTTGCCCGGGGAGGAGTTCGTCGTGTACAGCATGAAGGTGACGTTGTAGAGCCCCGGCGCCAGGACGGAGTACGGGCCGTACCAGACCATCTGGTCCGAGACGTCCGACGCCGCTATCGCCCGCCCGCGCTCGAACCCGGGCTCGCCCGCGTAGATGTGGCCGGGGCTGTCCCCGGGGGAGTACTCCGCCTCGATCGGCACGAAGTACTTCGGGGGCCCCGAGTAGTTGCGCGCCAGGACCATCATGCCAGAGGCCTCGGCCAGCACACCGTAGTCCCCCGTGGCGTACAGCCTGTCGAATAGGTACTGCATGCTGGCGTTGTAGGGAGGGGGGCCGTAGACGGCCGTGAACTGGGGGCTGTACGGGTCCACCACGACGTAGTCTATCCTCGCCGGCACCTGGGTGCCGTTGGGGAGCCTCCCGTAATAGAGATCCGTGGAGACGGAGCTCGGGAGGAGCGGGAACTGGTTGAAGGGCACGGACGGGGGGACGTAGGGGAGGGGCCTGGGCAGGAGCTCCGGCATGTTGTCCTGGAAGAGCACGTAGGGATCGTCGCGCGGTATGAGGCTCACCATCCTGGAGAACTCGCCGTAGAGCCTCATGTCGGCGGCGGTCTGGGTGCCCAGCTGGAAGCTTATCGGCACGCTGCCGTTCAGCGGCCCGTAGGGCTGGTACGCGGCGGCGAACATCGCCGTGGACGCGAGCACCGCCGCCGCTATGATGGCGGCCCTCCGGGGCCTCCCCCTCGAGAGCAGCGCGATTCCCTCGATGGCCCCCAGGTAGACGAAGGGGACGACCCCCGCGGGGTACTGGAGTGCGAAGACGTAGGGGTAGCGGTAGATGGTCGTGGAGGTCGCGAAGAGGAGGTACGCGTAGGGGGCCAGGAAAGGCAGCCACCTCCTAGACAGGAGCGTCGTGAAGAGGACGGGCTCCAGGAAGAGCGCCAGGGTCAGGAGCTTCGTGCCCAGGTCCACTGCCGGGCTCTGGTAGGAGGCCCCCCTCACGCTGCTCAGGACCGCGCCAACGAACGGCCCCTGGAGGACGACCGACCTCCCCATGACCAGCGCGTACCAGAGGGCGCCCATCAGGGCGCTGAAGGAGGCGACCGCTAAGGCGAGGCGGAGCCTCCCCGCGTCGGCGCCCCTCCCCCTGGCCCGCCCCACGAGCTCCTCGCCCAGCACCATGAGCGAGAACATCAGGGGGAACACCGCGTAGGGGAACCTCACCATCGCGCTGAGGATCAGGGAGGCGGCCGCGGGCGCGTACCTCCCCCTGACGTAGAAGTAGTAGCCGAGGAGGAAGAGGGTAGGGAACAGGGCCTGGTAGTGCGCGTCGTACCAGTTCACCCCGGCGAGCGGGAAGTAGATCAGGTAGGAGGCGGCCATCGCGAGGGCGGCGGCCTCGCTCCGGAGGGCGCGCCTCGCTATCCCGTAGATGGGGAATGCCCCCAGCCCTATGAATGCCGACTGGAATATGAGCACCGCTGGGTAGCTCCCGGTCAGGAAGACGGGCGCCACGACGTACACTATGCCCTTGTAGGCGAGGTCGCGGAGGAACGAGTGCAGCGAGGGGCGCAGGACCGCGTCCCACGCGAACTGCATGTTGACGCCCAGGTCGAAGACGAAGGCGTTCAGCGAGAGCAGCCTCATGATCGAGATGTAGGACCAGGCGGCCGCGTACGCCGCGTAGATCGCCGAGAGGGCGATCAGCGGGGCGCGGCGCCGCGGGCCCACGCGCCCCGGGGGTGGCCGCGCGATTTAGCCTTGGCGCGGCCGCGAAGGTTGAAATCGCGCCGGCTCCCGGCCGCGCCGGATGGCCATCCCCCGCCGCCTCCCACCCGCGGTCCTAGTCGCGATGTTCGTCGCCTACGCCGCCTACTGGTCCTACATCACGGTGCTCAAGTACTTCGCGCTGAACGCGTACGTCTTCGACCTGGGCATATTCATGCAGAACGGGTGGGTGGTCCTCCACCAGCTGCGCACGCCGGAGGAGTTCCTGCAGTACTTCGCCTACAACGGCATCGTGTACGTGGTCTCGCCGCTGACGCTCCTGGACAGCTACCCAGCGGTGCTCATATTCCAGTCGGCATTCATAGGGCTGGGGGCATTCCCCATCTACGGGATAGCGAGGCG
>WYEM01000057.1 GCA_009903775.1 Nitrososphaerota archaeon
CCACTGATGTAATCCTCCCTTATCCTCCTTATCTTGGCGTCGTCGGGCTCGAAGAACATGTAGAGCCACTGGAACGCCACGTCGACGTCGGGATTCCCACCGTACCTCCTGTGGAGCTCCACGGTCGGCTGCCCGCCCGAGAACGCGTACTTCATGATCTTCCTGCGCACCGTCGCCGGGTCGTCCGTCAGGTAGATGGCGCCCTCGGGGCTGGAGGCGCTCATCTTGCCCGCCGGGCCGGTCAGGGGAGGTATGAACTTGCTGTGGACGGCCGCCGCCTTGTAGAATCCCAGGTCCTCCGCTATGTCGCGCTGTATCCTCCAGTAGGGATCCTGGTCTATTGCGGCCGGTATCAGGCAACGGCGCCGCTCGAACATAGTCGGGGCTATCTGGACCGCGGGGTAGAACGCCAGCCCTATGTTCGTCTCGCCCGTGAACCCGAAGGTCGCCCTGACGGTGTTGAACGTCAGCTTGGAGGCGATCCTGAGCACCAGGGGGTACATGTTGCCCATGTACTCCGTGTCCTGGACCAGGAAGGTCCTGTCGGGATCGAAGCCCACGGCTATTATGTCCAGGGAGTTCTCGTACGCCCAGGCCCTGGTCTCCTCGAGGCCGAGCCCCCTCCTGCGCTCCAGGAACTTCTCGTCGTCCGTCAGCTGTATGTAGACGTTGGCGTTGAGCTTCTCCTGGAGCCACCTGGTGAAGTAGAAGGGGATTATGTGGCCCACGTGCATGGGGCCGCTGGGTCCCCTCCCCGTGTAGAGGAAGACGCCCCTGCCGGACTCGACGTCGTCCAGGACCAGGTCCAGGTCCCTGTGCGAGAAGAAGATGCCCCTCCTCAGGAGAAAGTGATCCTCGCCCAGGATCTCCCTGAGGCGCCTCAAGAGCCGTTCATCGATGGCGCTAGTCCCGAACTCGCGCATCAGCCTCTCGTAGTCCACCTTGCCCTCGACGGACCAGGGCGTTACCTCGAATCCCCGCTCGCCGCCCTCGGCCGAGTTCGCCCCGTCGCCAAAGGCGATCTACCTTGGACATTCGGCCGCCGGCGGCGCGAGGTGGATAAAAGTGTTTCTGCTACCTGAGGTGCTGCGTCAGCAGTATCATCACTATGAAGATGATCGCCACCACTCCCATGTAGACGGCGAACATCGTCATCGACCTGCGCTGCTCCCTGCGGTCCTTCTCCGCGCACTCCCTGGAGCAGTACACCTGCCCGAGCGGTATGGGCCTGCCGCACACCTTACAGTGCGTGTGCGGCTGCACGTCAAATGATTCCCTCTCCTTCTTGGGCACGCGGCCGGGCGGGCGCGGGCCTAAAAATACCTTGGCCCGTTCGGGCCCTCGCCTCAGTTGAGCTAGAACGGGAAGGCGGACCCGCCGGGGACCCGGGTGGACCTGGGGAGGTTCGGGCGGGGCGCCGCGTCCATCCACGCGGTCGTTTTTCTATTGCCGGGCTATTGCTGGGGCGTCTCAGCTGGCGTGTTCATGGCGTGCGGTATCCTCGCCGCCCCCTCCAGGGCTCCGTGGGGCGATGTCCGCCTCCTGCGGGGCCTCGGGCCCGGCTAGTAAAGTATGCGGGTGCCCACGCGCTCCCCCCTCAGCGCGTCCAGTATCCTCGAGTAGCTGGTGACCACCGCCGGTATCCTGGACCTCTCCAGTATGCGGAGGGACACGTGGTCCAGCAGCTCATACGTGCCCGCCCTGTGCCCGGATCCATCAAGGATGCGCATCAGCTCGTCCACCCGCACCGCCTCCAGCTTGGTCGCGCTCGGGTTCCTCCGCGGGTCCTCCGTGTACACCCCGTCCACATCGGTCGCGTTCACCAGGATCTCGGCCCCGAGGCTCTCCGCGGCCAGGGCCGCGACCGCGTTCGTGCTCTGTCCGGGCTGGAGCCCTCCCATGACAATTATGTCCCTGCTGGACGCGCTGGCCGCGAGCAGCTCGTCCAGGGTCCGCGGCACCGAGGGGTAGGCGAGGTTCCCGAGGGCAGCTATCAGGAGCTCCGCGTTCGCGCGCGTTATGAGTATCCCCAGCTCGTCCAGCGCCGCCTCGCTGGCCCCCAGGTCCCTGGCAGCCCTTATGTAGATCCTGGCGACGTTCCCCCCGCCCGTCACGGCCACCACCCGCCATCCCAGGTCCCTGGCAGCCCTCAGCTGCTCCGCCACGCCGCGGACCATCTCGTTGCCCCTGTCCAGGAGGTCGAACACTGCCCCGCTGACCTTCACCACGGCGAAGCGGTCCAAACCGACCAGACCGCGCGGCTCCGAGTTAAAACGTTTCCACGCGGGCCGACCGGGCGAGGCGCGCGTCGCGCGCGCAGGTTGGGAGGTCGTCGAATGGCGCGTCCGCCGCACCAAATGACGCTCTTGCAAGTCCCCGGCTACTTCAGCGCGTTACATCGTGCCGCCGAATTCTGCGCTGGCCGGGTGGACCCAAGCGAGCAAGATCCCTCTGCTCACGCGGCGCTCTGCCCATGAGGGGCAGGCTCGTGGCCGTGGGCACGCCGCGTGGGGGTAGCGGCTGAGCTCCTAGCTATAAGGCGCGCGGCCCAGGGTCCCATGGCACGCCCTCTTCCCGAAGATCGTGGGACCTCCCCGAGCGCTTGAAGGAGGCAGGAGGTCGAGGGCGGCGCGGGCGGACCGTGTCAGCTCGTCCTGGAGGCGGGGCGTGATTGGACGCCCGGCCATGGGCCGCGCGCTCAGGATCCATCGATGGATATTAAAAACGCGAACCTCGCCCTTCAGGGCGGGGAGGGGGTCAGCCGCCCGGAGCGCGGCCTCTCGAATTTCAGCGCAAAATATATTAAACGGAAATTGGCTAGCGGTGACCGCGAAATTGGCGGACTACGATTCGGTGACCCTTTACAAGATAAGGCGTCTGGTCTCCGAGCTGGAGAACGTCAAGGGACGAGGCACTGAGCTCATATCACTGTACGTGCCGCCCAACAGACCCATCTACGACGTCATGAACACGCTGAGGGAGGAGTACAGCACCGCGTCCAACATAAAGAGCGACACGACCAGGAACCACGTGCAGGAGGCCCTCACGAAGATAATGCAGAGGATAAAGCTGTACAAGAAGCCGCCTCAGAACGGCTTAGCGATGTTCTGCGGCGCGATACCGAAGCCCGGGAAGGACGTGGAGGAGTTCGTGCTCTACGAGATAGAGCCGCCGAGGCCCGTGCCCACGTTCCTGTATCGATGCGACGATCACTTCCAAGTGGACATACTGAAGGACATGCTGCGGGAGACGGAGGTAGTCGGGATACTGTCCCTCGACTCCTCCGAGGCATCATTCGGGGTCCTCTCGGGGAACTCCCTCCAGATCGTGGAGAACATAACCTCCGGCGTCGGCGGCAAGCACAGGCAGGGCGGCCAATCGGCCAGGAGGTTCGAGAGGCTCAGGGAGGTGGAGCTCAACGACTTCTTCAAGAGGGTCGCGGAGCACGCGACCAAGATCTTCATCGAGCAGTATCAAGTGCGGAAGCTCATAATCAGCGGCCCGGGCCCCAGCAAGGAAGAGTTCTACAAGCAGGGCTACCTGGACTACAGGCTCCAGAACGTTGTGATAGGCGTGGTCGACACATCCTACGCGGGCGACGAGGGGGTGCGCGAGACCCTGGAGAGGGCCGCTGATCTGCTGCGCGACGTGAGGCTGCTCGAGGAGAGGAGGTTGGTGGAGGAGTTCCTGGGCGAGGCCAGCCGCCCCGACGGCCTGGCGGTCTACGGCCTCAGGAACGTCATCGGGGCGCTCCTCGCCGGGGCCGCGGAGACGGTGCTGGTCTCCGAGGACCTGAACATGAGGAGGCTGGAGTTCGTGTGCAACAAATGCGGCAACGTCGTGGAGAGGTTCGTGGAGTACAGGGAAGAGCCGGCCGCGCTCGCGGATGGCTCCCAGGCCAGGTGCCCGTCCTGCGGCGCCACCAGCTGGTCGTACAGGTCGATGGACATTGTCGATTACTTGGAGGAGAAGGCGCACGAGTCCGGCGCGAGGGTCGAGATAATATCGTCAGCCACGGAGCACGGACAAATGTTTAAGAGCTTTGGCGGGATCGGCGCGCTGCTGAGGTACAGGACGCAGTGATCCGCCGATGAGCGCTTACAGGCCCAAGATCGGGGCCAAGCGGTGGGATAAATCCCTGGAGGAACCCCTGCTGGAGGACTGGGAGAGGTCCGGGATCTACGGGTTCAGCGGGGGCGCCGGGGACCCGAGGCCCGTCTACTCCATAGACACGCCGCCGCCCTACATAAACTCGCCGATACACATAGGCCACGCGTACACGTACGTCTGGATGGACGCCATAGCGCGCTACAAGCGCATGAAGGGCTTCAGGGTCCTCTTCCCGCTCGGGCTCGACAGGAACGGCCTCCCGATAGAGGTCCAGGTGGAGAAGGAGTACGGGCTGAACCCCAGGGAGAGCTCGAGGGAGGAATTCCTGGGCAAGTGCAGGGAGCTCCTTGACAAGTACGAGAGGGTCACGGTCGACTACCTCCGGCGCCTGGGCGTGAGCTTCAACAGCTGGCGCAAGTCCCACGAGCTGGGGAGCCTCTACGAGACCGACGACCCGGAGTTCAGGAGGCTCACGCAGGAGACGTTCATAGAGCTCTACCGCCGCGGCCTCATCTACCGGGGGAAGAAGACCGTCAACTACTGCCCGCGCTGCGGCACTACAATATCGGACGCGGAGGTCGAGTACGAGGACCGCGAGACCGACCTCGTCTACGTGCGGTTCCAGCTCGAGGGAGGCGGCGAGGTCGTGGTCGCCACGACGCGCCCGGAGCTCCTGGGCGCCTGCAAGGCGATAATATTCAATCCCGAGGACGACCGCTACAAGCGGCTGGAGGGCAGGCGGGCCACGGTCCCCATCTACGGCCACTCCGTGCCGATAATCCCCCATCCATACGCCAAGCCCGAGTTCGGGACGGGGCTCGTCATGATCTGCAGCTACGGGGACTCCGCCGACGTGCGCATATTCAGGGAGCTGGGGCTCGAGCCGACCTATGTGGTGACGGAGGAGGGCAGGATGTCGGAGGAGGCCGGCCCCTACGCCGGCCTGAGCGTGATGGAGGCGCGCAGGAGGATCGTGGAGGACCTGAGGGGGGCCGGGCTGCTCGTGAAGGTCGAGAGGATAGTCCACAGGACCCCCGTCTGCTGGAGGTGCAAGACCCCGATAGAGTTCATAGCCAGCGACGAGTACTTCGTGAGGCAGGTCGACCTCAGGGACCGCCTACTGGAGGCCGCGGACTCCATGAGCTTCCACTCGCCCAGGAGCAAGGAGCTGCTGAGGGGCTGGATCTCGAGCTTGAGCGAGGACTGGCCCGTGTCCAGGAGGCGCTATTACGGGACCGAGATACCGCTCTGGTACTGCAAGAGGTGCGGCGAGCCGATACTGCCCCCGCCCGGCAGGTACTATCAGCCGTGGAAGGAGCCCCCGCCCGTCGATTCCTGCCCGCGGTGCGGCTCCAAGGAGTTCATAGGCGAGACGCGCATATTCGACACGTGGTTCGACTCCAGCAACACGGTCGAGTACATCCTGGGGTACCTATGGGATCGTGGGTTCTTCGAGGCGAACTTCCCGGCCTCCCTGAGGCCCCAGGGCAAGGAGATAGTGAGGAACTGGCTGCACTTCACGCTCCTGAAGTCCCTCCTCCTGTACGGCAGGGCGCCGTTCAGGGACGTGTGGATACACATGCACGTGGTGGACGAGGAGGGCAGGAAGATGGCTAAGTCGCTGGGGAACGTCGTGGATCCCGGGGAGGTCATAGGGAGGTACGGGGCGGAGGCCCTGAGGGCCTGGGCGTTCCTCGAGGGGGACATAACCGAGGGCGACATACGCTGCTCCTACAGCAGGATCGAGGGGCACGCCAGGTACCTGACGAAGCTCTGGAACCTGGCCAGGTTCGTCTCATCGTTCCCGGTCGAGGACGCTTGCGAGCTCGCGGTGGACACCGACCGCTGGATATGGGCGGAGTTCGGCTCGCTCGTCCAGCGCGTGAACTCGATGAACGACTCGTACGACTTCCACTCCTCGATGGCCGCCATAAGGTCCTTCACCTGGGACGTGTTCGCGGACCACTACGTGGAGATGGTCAAGGAGAGGGCATACGGCCGCGGCTTCGGCGAGCGCGAGCAGCGGTCCGCCTGGTGCGGCCTGCACGGGGTCCTGAGGGGCCTCCTGATACTCCAGGCTCCCATGCTGCCATTCATAACCGATGCCATATGGCGCCAGCTTTACTCCGGGCCCGGATCCGGGGGCGCCTCGTCGATACACGCGCAGCGTTACCTGGACGCCGTGGACTACGATCCCTCGTTCCTGCAGTACACGCCGCAGATAGTCGAGTTCAACTCGAGGGTGTGGACCGAGAAGAAGCGCAGGGGCATCAGCTTCGCGGACCCCATAGAGGTGGAGGTGCCGGAGGCCCTGCGCAGGTTCGAGCCGGACCTGATCGCGCTCCACCGCATAAGGCGCCCCTAGAGGCCGAGCCCCTCCATCGCCAAGCCGAGCCCCGCGGACCTCGCCATCTCCAGCACCCTGCGGGCGGTGGCTATGTCCAGTATCGCGAGGCCCGTGGAGTCGAAGACCGTTATCTCGTCGCGCGAGGTCCTGCCCCGCTTCCTGCCCGTGACTATCTCCCCGAGCTCCCCGTATATCTGGTCCCTCCTGAGGATGCCCTTGGATATGGGCACGTTGATCTCGCCCGAGTGCATCGTCTGCTCGTAGTCGTCGACCACTATCTTGGACCTGAGGAGTATCGCGGGGTCCAGCTCCTCCTTCCCCGGCGCGTCGGCCCCTATCGCGTTTATGTGGGTCCCGGGCCTCACCCACTCATCCCTGACGACCGGCTCCCTCGCCGGGGTCGCCGTGACCAGTATGTCCGCCTGCTCCACGCAGTCCCGCGGGGCATCGGCGGCCTCGGCCCCCAGCCCCCTGCCGAGGGACCTCGCGTACTCCACCAGGCCCTCGGCCGCCCCCCTGACCACATCGTAAACTAGGAGCCTCCCGATGTCCCTGACCTCGAGGATCGCGTCGAGCTGCCTCCTGGACTGCGCGCCGGCCCCCACGATGCACAGGTTCCTGGAGTCCTCCCTGCTCAGATACTTCGTCGCGACGGCGCTGGCGCCGCCCGTCCTGTAGGCCGTTATCTCCGTCCCGTCCATGAGCGCGATGGGCCTCCCGGTCGCCGGGTCCACCAGCTCTATTATCGCCATGACGCTCGGCAGCCCCTTCTCCCTGTTCCTGGGGTGGGAGTTGACCACCTTGACCCCGCTGGCGCCCAGCCTGGGCAGGTAAGCGGGCATCGCGCGCAGGTCCCCGCCCTCCTCGAGGAACAGGTACTGCTTGGGCGGCATCTGCACGGCGTTCATGCCCTTCTCGCGGAATGCCTCCTCCACGACCTCTATGACGTCGCGCATGGAGAGGAGTTTCAGGACTTCGTCCCTCCTGATTATCAACAACGAATCGCGGGACATCGGTCCGTGCCGATGGAGCAGCCGAGTAAAAAAGCGATCGCGGGCGCCCGGATCTAGGCCGGAATGACCCTCGCCCTGGCCTCGCTCGGGCTCAGGCGCGCCCCGCAGCGCGGACAGGAGTAACCCAGGGCCCTCAGCACCAATCTGAGGGGCCTGTCCTCCTCCGACTCGTATACTATCTCACCGCACGCCGGGCACCGGACCCTGAACACGGCGGCGATCCGCGCGGCTCACGGATAAGTCTGCTTGGAGCGCCGACTTGACCCCCTTGTCATCGACCGATGAGCCGCCCGACCGTCCGTGAACGGGTGTCAGGAGTACTGCCTCCACGTGTAGCCGCACTTCGTGCACCTATAGAATATGGTTGGGGGCTCGTCCCCGCTCCTGGTCTGGACCAGCCACCAATAGGCCCTGTCGTTGCCGCACTTGGGACACTCTATCTCGACCGTGGGCATGGTCCTCAGATTCGCCACCTCGGAGTCCATGACCTGGAGCGCGGCTCCCTTCTCCCTGCTCCCTCCCGCCTGAAGGACCATCTTCTCCCTGCCGGCCTCCACGGTGTAGCCGCAGTTCGGGCAGTACCAGACGACCTGCTTCTCCTTATCCGACTTGACCCGCTTCAGGATCATCTTGGTGCCGCACTTGGGGCAGAACACCTCAGTTCACCCCCAGCCCGGCGCTCAGCGCGCCCAATAGGGCTGAAGTCCTCTCCCTCGCGCGCTTGAGCGCCCTGAGGAGCGCATCCTTCGGGGCGCCGTCCTTGGCGCGCACCACCAGGAAGTACTTCCTCTCCAGCGGATGCGATCTCCTGTAGGCGGCGAACTCCACTTTGTCGTCGCTGAGGAGCTCCAGCTGGAGTATCTGCAGCAGGGACATGTCCACGTCCTCTAGGAGGAGCTCCAGCAGGTTTCCCTCCCTCCTGATCGGCTTGACGAGCATAATAATGGCGAGTGGCCATCGGCGCCCAGTTATAAGTTTTGGCGCGGGTTTCGTCCGCCCGGCCGCCGGGGCAAGCCGGGCTCCCCTACCTAACCTTGGTCCCCGGCGGGACCTCCTCCTCGACCGTCAGCCACACGGGCTTCCCCCCCAGGTCGGCCGCCAGGAGCATGCCGTCCGACCGGACGCCGGCTATGACCCGCGGCTCCAGGTTCGCCACGATGACCAGCAACTTCCCCACTAACTGCTCCGGTGAGTAGTGGTCCGCCCCTCCGGCCACGAGCGTCCTCCGCTCGTCGCCCAGGTCGACGACCAGCTTCACGAGCCTGCTCCTGCCCTCTATCCTCTCCGCCTCCAGGACCCTGCACACGCGCAGATCCAGCTTGGAGAACTCCTCGTAGCTCACCCGCCCGCTCATGCCTCGTCGCCCACTACCAGCGGCTCCCTTAAATAAGTTGGGAGCCTCGGCCGGCTCCCGCGGGCGCACTCGCCCTTATCCTGGAGACGAAGAATCCGCCCGAGTCGTGTATGTGCGGGTAGATCCTGTTGCCAACCCCCCAGTACCCGCTCGGCAGCCCCAGCCTGGACTCCGCGCGCTCCAGGTCCTGGACGATGAGCTCGCCCTCCTCGGGGAGGATTGAGCACGTGGAGTACACCAGCAGCTCCCGCGTGGACCTCAGGACGCTCCTCAGCAGGGCCCTCTGGAGGCGCGCGTAGCGCGCCGCGATCCCCCTGTTCTCGAGCATGAGCTTCACGGCCGGGTTCCTGCCCACATCCCCGCTGTTCGTGCAGGGGGCATCGAGGAGGGACTGGTCGAACCTCCTGAGGCTAAGCCGCGTGGAATCGCACACCGCGAGCGACAGCCTGTGGTCGGCCAACCCCCACCTGCGCAGCAGCCTGGACTCCTCCGCGAGCCTCCTGCGGGACAGGTCGCATCCCAGGATCATGCTCCTCCTCCTCATCAGGGCTATCGCTGCCTTGCCGCCGGGGGCCGAGCACGCGTCGAGAAGTATCCCATCGTCCTCATCCAGCTCCTCCGCCACCAGCGCGGATCCCAGGTCCTGCGGCACGACGTAGCCGGCCGCCACGGCCTTGAGGTCCGAGAGGGCCCCCTCGTAGCCGACGACCCTGAGCATGTACTCCAGCCTCTCGTGCTTCCTCACCGACAACCCCTCGGCGCGCAGCGCCTCGATCGCCGAGTCCACATCCGTGAGGGACAGATTGACCCTCAGCCATCTATGCTCCTCATTCAGGGCCCTCAGCATGGCCGCGGCCTCGTCGCCCATGGCGGAGACCAGCTCGTTCACGAGCCATCTGGGGTAGGACAGCTCGACGGAGATCCTCCCGACCCTGTCGAGCCCGTCCAGGAGCTCGTCCAGGTCCGCCAACCGCCCGCGCGCGGCCATCCTGGCGATCTTCTTGGAGTACCTCTTCCTCTCGCCCTCGTCCAGGAACCCTCCGCCGAAGTAGTATATCCACAGGTCCGCGAGCACCCTCGGATCCCGCCTCATGCCCGCTGAGTCGGCCGCGTGCGCCAGCGTGTAGTACCTGGATACGAAGTCCCTGCCCGCCAAGTAGGCAGTCCTCCTGAGGGTCGGATCGATGCCGCTCGACCTCTCGTACATGCGGAAGGCCGCATCGTAGGAGTACCCGCTCCTCCTGATGTTCCTGAGCAGCCCCTCGGCCAGGTGCCTGAAGGTCCACACCCCCATCTGCCTCGGCATCGATCCATCCGCCCCGATCCCACCGATCGCTGATGCGTTTTTAAGGCGTCCCCACCCCTTCGGGCGGCAGCATGAGGGAGGAGCTGGAGGTCAAGTTGCGCGTCGAGGATCCCGAGCGCGTGTCCGAGGCGATATCCAAGATCGGTGGGCAGCTGATCGCCTCGGTGGTCGAGGAGGACACGTACTTCGCACATCCTTGCAGGGACTTAGCGTCGACGGACGAGGCCCTCAGGCTCCGCTCCTCCGATGGGGTCCTGGAGCTCACCTACAAGGGTCCGAGGGCATCGGCCGAGGGAGCTAAGTCGAGGCCCGAGGTGACCCTGAGGCTCCAGGACGCGGGCTCGGCGCTGGAGCTCCTCGATCGCCTCGGCTTCAGGCGCGTGGCGCTCGTCAGGAAGCGGAGGAGCTACTACCGGGTGGGCGCTGCCATCGTGACCCTGGACGATGTGGACGGCCTGGGGACGTTCGTCGAGCTGGAGGCCGCCGACGCCGCCATCGGCGTGCAGGGCCTGAGGGAGATCGCGCGCGAGCTCGGTATAGACTGGAAGCCCGTGGAGAAGACGTACTTGGAGATGCTCCTGTCCGATCGGAAGTAGCCCGGCCTGATGCTCCCTATCTCCTGCCACTGATCGTCCAATATGAGGTACCCGAACACGACGCCCCCCACATCGCGCGCGCCGATGAAAGCCGCCTCACCCCTCAGCGCTCCGGAGCGCAAGTCCAAGTCCGTCATCCTGCCCACGCCCGCGAACCTGCCGCGGCCATCGATCAGCCCCATGTAGAGGCCCACCAGGCGATCGAGGGTCACTATCCTCGGCTCACCGTAGCTCCTCAGCACGGCGCTCGCGTACGAGAACGATTGCTGCTCGAGCCTGTCCCTGAAGACGGCCACCGCCTCCTCGCCGAACCTCCCGGCGGCGACCGGCCTCACGCCGGCGGCGACCTCCAACCTCCTCGCCAGCTCCGCGTCCTCCTCCAGGACCAGCGAGCTGGCGTTGAGGATCCTCAGGCTCCTCAGGTCGAGCTCGATCGGCGCCCTCCGCGCGGCCAGCGACGATAGGTTGGCGGCCCTGTACCTCATCCTCCATCCGCGATCCTTCCTCATGCTCGCCGGCGGCCTCAGGCGAACTATCTTCACGTCGCGCGGCGCGGACCTCGCGATGTGCTCGAGCTCGGACTCCCTCTCGATCAGCACGAGCAGATCGGGCCTCAGGGCCTCTATCTTGTGGACCTTGAGCGCCCAGCCCACGCTCCCCTCGACCAAGCCGGTCGTGTTGACGAGGACCGGCGCTGCCCCGGCCTCGAGGGCCTCGTCCACCATGAGCCTCGATCCGACGATCATGGGCAGCAGGTGCCCCACGGGACTCTTATCGCCCACGAAGTACGCGTCCGCCGGCTCGAGCTCCGAGTAGGTCGGAGCCGGCTCCCTGAGGATCGCCATTCCGATGGTCCCCAGGGGCCCCACGTCGCTCTGCCCCACGTCGGCGTCCACGATCGCCGGGCGCCTGCCCTCCCGGGCCGCGCGATTGGCCGCGTAGAGCACCAGGCTGCTCTTGCCGGTGTCATTGGCGCCGATTACCAAGATCTTCCTCGCCTCGAGCGCCTCCTCCGCCAGCTCGGCCCACGAGTTCGGCACGGTGGAGCCCTTCACGACCTCGCCGGGCTCGGCCGAGCTCCTCAGGAAGCTATCCGAGATGGCCTCCAGCGGGAGCACCCTCCCCTCGGGCACCTGGAGCCTGCGGCCGCGCGATATCCTGGCCCCGAAGACCTCCACCTCGCCCTCCAGGAGCTCCACGATACCCGGCCCCCTGACCATCAGCGTGTAGCCGCCGGGAAGCTCCACCTCCTCAACGGCCGAGTCTCCGGGCAACGCGCTCCACCTCCGTCCCCATTTTATAAGGCGCTTGCCCCATGCGCGGCCCTGAGGAGCAGCCCGGCGGCTCCCGCTGGGAAGGCGCCGAGGCGGTTCGGCTTCTGAGCATCGCCCCTGGGGGCCCGCCTCCCTCGGCGGGGATCCGGGCGGCGAAGCCTCGGATGGCTATTCCGAGGCGCCCTGCTCTATCCCGCACTTGAGCGTCGGGGGCTCTATCACGCTGTGGTTGATCGCCATCTCCGCTATCGTCCCGCTGAAGTTCACCACCTGGGACAGGTCGTCGATGAGCGACTTTATGGGGAAGGCGAGCGCTGCGCCCCTCTCGCCGGAGTACTTGTTGCCGATCTCTATTGCGGCCCTGCGCAGCTCCTTCTCGAGGAGGTTGGAGCTGTCCACTATCGAGTTGGCCTTGAAGGGGTCCTTGTTGGCCCAGCTCTCGAAGGACTCCTTGTAGATCCTCAGCGACTCATCGATGTACCTGAGGAGCAGCCCCGCGTCCGAGTCGCTCAACCTCGCCCCGCTCCTCAGGATGGTCTCGAGCTCCCCGGCCGCGGCCGACGCGAAGTCGGCGACCTTCTCGAGCAGCTTGACCACGAGCCTGTGCCCCGGTATGTACTTCGGGTTGTCAACGCCCAGCTTCTCCTGGAGCTCCGGCCTCGTGTTGGCGAGTATCAGCTGCCTCACGGAGAGCCAGTAGACCCTGTCCGCCTCCTCCTCGGCCTCGCGCACGTCGCCCAGGACCTCTGCGTTCCACTCCCTCAGCGCCCTCTCCATCAGCTCCATCATGCGGCCGGCCAGGGAGTGGAGCCTCCTCATCAGGCTCCAGATGGGGGAGCTCGCGGGGTCTATGAAGCTCTGTATGACGA
>WYEM01000108.1 GCA_009903775.1 Nitrososphaerota archaeon
GTTGTCTGCCGCCGCGCACGGCTATCTGGTATTCGCGGGGGTCCATGGAGGCCGCCGCACCGGGTGGTGGGCGTCCGAGGACCATATCCCCTAAATTTAGGGGGATATCTGTTTCGGAGGATCGGGCGAAGCACGAGGAAACTGCCCCGATCGCCCCGATCTACCATTTCCTGGCGAATCCGGCCCATCGGGGCCATATTCCTGGACCATGAACCTTTATAAATGGAGCTCTCCAGGGGACTTGTGGAAGGGCTGCGCGCGGGGATCCGCGGGTGGGCCCGAATACGTGTTGAAGTCGGACCAGTATGGGATTGAAACCGGGCTTCCCGCCCTCACTGGACTGGGGCGCCTGAACAGGTTGAAGTCGGACCAGTATGGGATTGAAACACGTTGGGGTTGCCCCAAGGGACGGGGAAGTACCTCCCCCTGTTGAAGTCGGACCAGTGTGGGATTGAAACCGGTGAAGAGGCGGACGCCGCGCCGCGAGACCATCAGGGTTGAAGTCGGACCAGTGTGGGATTGAAACCTTTCACGTCCTTCAGTCCCCACTGAGCCGCCAACTCGAAGTTGAAGTCGGACCAGTGTGGGATTGAAACGAGCAGACGTTCATAGTCCTCTTTGAGTATCTTCTCATAGTTGAAGCCGGACCAGTATGGGATTGAAACTGAAATGTGGGCTGTGGCTGATGGCATCGCGGGGCACGGGGTCCAGCCGGCGTTGCCGGTCGAGGCTCGAGTATCCTATCGATGGGATGAGGACTCCGTGGCCTTCCTGAGGGAGATCCTGCCGTCCCTGAACTCGAGCTCGTAGACATCGTTCACCTCGAAGCGTATGCCGAGCATCTCGTACTCGTCCTCCGTCAGGTAGAGCACCATCTTCGGGATCCCGAGCTCCCTGAGGGGAGGGAGGAGCCCCCAGCTCTGCAGCTGGCTCATGAGGCTGGAGATCATCGCCGCCTCCTCGCGGGGGATGCCCATGATGCCAGGGGGATGGGAGCGCACGCCGACGAGCTCCACCTGCTTCCCGGAGGCCCCCGTCTCGGGGTCCGTGAAGCTCGATATGCGGAACACCTTGACCAGGACCAATCGCTTATCGTGCCCTCGGCCGGGCGAGCTTGAATTAAACGTTTCCCCCGACGCCCCCTGGCCACCCTGCGCGCCCGCGGCGGGCCCGCGTAGGACCTCGGACAGCCTCCCCGCTATGTAATCAGCTATTTCATCTAGCTGCTCCTCGGTCGGATTAGGGAACACGTCCTCTATTGATCCGCCGGCCGCATGCCTCAAGTGTCCTCCCCCGCCGAACGCCTCCCCTATGACCTTCGTGTTCACGTCCTCGCGCTCGCTGCGGATGCTCAGGTGCCCCCTCCCGGAGACCATGATCACTATGTCGCCGCCGATCTTCTCCTGCACTATGTTCGCTGCGTCGGTGCCGCTGTAGGCGCCGCGCAGCCCCACAACAACACGATATCCGTTCACCTCGCGGACCCTCGACCTGAGCAGCACATCATAGTCGTGCTTGAGAATGCCATCATACTCCTTGACTTGAATGTCCATCTCCACGGTCCAGAGGACGCCACGGGAGAGGGCGTCGATGAGGCGCAGCTTGAGCTGGTCCCCCCTCTGGCCGCCCAGGTAGTGATAATAGGATATCAGTTTAGAGAGCATTACGGCCAGGGGCTCCCTCCTGAGGTTGAAGTCGCTGTCGTGCGCCAGCTCCGCGAGCCTGGACTCCACGGGATCAGCCGCCCTTCCCACATACTCCAAAACAACCTCTGCAGCGCATTTGCCCTCGGTGTCATGCGTGAGGATGTCCACGTCCTTGATCGCGCCGAGGCACTCCTCGTCCCAGGCGTGGTGGTCCAGCCAGAGGACCCTGGCTCCCCTCGACTTCCAGCCCGAGACGAGCGACGCCCACCTTGATAGGTTCTTCTTGTTGCATCCTATGTCCGCTATGACGACGGTCTCGCCGACCCCCGGCCTCGCATCCCTCTCCACCGCGTTCACGTATTCATCATCGTAGTCCGCGAGGATCACCTGCGCCCCCGGGTTCTCGCGGAGGAATATCGCGGCCGAGGCTATGCCGTCCAGGTCCTTCGTGTGGGTTACTATGATCGCCACGCGCTCGCGGGCGGCCCGGTGGTTAGTTAGCCTTTCCCAATCTCCGGCGGCCCGGCCTCCAGCTCCTTGAGCTTGCGCCAGACGGTCGACTTGCTCACGTCCAGCTCCCTGGCTATGGCGCGCACGCTCAGCCCCATGTCGCGCAGCCTCCTGAGCTCCGACTCGTCCAGGGCCCTGGGGGGCCTGCCCGCCCTCCTGGGCAGCTGCCTGTCGGCCTGCTGCGAGGCCGCGAGCCCCACCGCCATCGAGAGCGCCTCCATGAGGAGCCTGCCCAGGGCGGTGCGGCCGTCCACCCTGAGCCCCCTGTCGACGAAGACCACCGAGATGCCGGACCCGTAGATCCTCCTGAGGGCCTCGTACGAGGACTGCAGGCTGGGGCCGAGCGTCTGCAGGTCGCGCACGAGCACGGTCCCCGCGCCGCTCCTCCCGCACAGGTCCAGCAGGAGGCTCGGGGGATCAGGGTCCTCCGAGGCGCTGACCGATCCCACGACGACGTACCCGTGCTCCTCGGCCCACGTCCTCAGGTCGCGCTCGGGCTCCCCATCGCGCAGGTAGAGGACCGCGAGCGGGGACCTCGGTTCCTCCGGGGCGTGGGGCGCCACGCCGGGAGATGCGCCGCGGCCACCTAATGCCTTGAGATCTAGCCCCCTAGACCACCCGCACACCTCGAGGTGCCCTCCGGCGCGCTGGGCCATCTGGGACAGCTCAGCTTCAGGTGGGGCCTCGGAGGACCGCCGCGTGCCGCTCGGGCTCGCCGGGCGGGTCGGAGGCGCTGGCCCGGAAGTAGCCGATCCTGCTGTTCATGTAGGGCGGGCCCCTGCGGCTGAACACCGTGACCACCCTGCCGCCGTGGTCCACCCTGTACCCCTCGCAGGGCTCGTGGGACCTGACGATCATGGATAGGCCGTTGTCCGAGAGGAACCTGGAGCTCACGTCCGGGCCGTAAAGGTGGCCGGCCCCCCTGGGCGACGGCGCGGACCCCCGGATGGGCGACGGGTCGCTCCACAGGAGGTCCTCGAGGTCGGCCCTGTCCGGGCGCTCGAGGTCCTCGAGGCGGCGCGGCTCCGACGGCGGCCCCCCGTGGACCATGAAGAGCCCGTTCCCGGAGAAGGCGGCGTGGGGGAGCCTCTGGAACAGCTCCATGGAGAGGTCGTACAGCTCCCTCCCCCTCTGGCCGAACCTCGACGCCAGCGAGTGCGGGTAGTCGTGGGGGGATGGCAGGAGCCAGGGAGGGGGCTCGTGGTTCCCCCTGAGCGCGACGACGGACCCCGGGCGCTCCATCATGAGCGCGAGGACCGCCGCCAGGACCTCGACCTGCGCCGGCCCCCTGTCCACGTAGTCGCCCAGGAAGACGACGACCCCTCCCTCGACAATCGCCCGGCCGGCGGGGCCCGAGAGCAGCTGGCCGAGGGACTCAGCGTCCCCGTGCAGGTCCCCCACGACCACTATGCTGCCGGGGAAGCGCTCGATGGCCACGAGGCCGCCGCGCCTGCTGGCGCGCCCGCCCGCCGGCCCGCCCCCCTCCAGGAAGGCGATCGCCCTCCTGAGGAGCTCCTCGAAGCCCCCCGCGTCGAGGGACCTCGCCAGCTCCAGGGCCTCGCGGGGTTCCATCATCTCACGACACGCCGGTGAACGTGGGCCTGAGGGACAGCTCCCTGGGGACGTACATTGGCCTCCTGGGCATCCCCCCCTGCTTCCTCTCCAGCTCCGCCAGGAGCTCCTCGCGGCTCATGCGGAGGGTCGGCTCCTCCCCTATCCTGTGGCCCTCCCTGGGCGTCACCGAGTAGAAGCCGCCCCTGACCTCCTCGTCCCCGATGACCACTATGTAGGGGATCCACCTGGACTTGGCGTCGCGCACGCGCTTGGAGAGGGTCAGGTCCCTGTCGTCCAGCCCCACCCTGAAGCCCCTGCCCTCGAGCTCGTCCGCCAGCTCGGAGGCGGGCCCCATGTGGTCGGGGATCCTCACTGGTATCACCCTGACCTGCTCCGGCGAGAGCCAGAACGGGAGCACCGGGTTGTAGCCCTCCCTCTCCTGCCACGCGGCCCCCTCCAGCAGCGCCGCCAGCGTCCTCTCTATGCTGCCGAAGCTCGACGCGTGCAGTATTATGGGCACGGGCCTCTCGCTCCCGTCCTCCGCTATGTACCTTATGCGGAAGCGCTCCCCGTTCTTCACGTCCCACTGCACCGTCGATATCTGCAGGTTGTTGCCGTCCGGGAATATCGCCTGGTACTCGCTCTTGAACGCGTAGTAGTGGGACATCTCCCTCATCAGCTTCACGAACGCGGGCACCCCCATCTCGGCCACGAGCGACCTTATGTAGTCCCGGAACCTCTCGTAGTACTCCTCGACGAACTCGAACCCGAGGACCCAGTGCTCCCCCGATATCACGTCGTCCATCAGCTGCTTGAAGAGCAGGCTCAGCTTCCTGTACTCGGCCCTCGCCTGCTCCTCATTCCTCAGGAAGGCGTGGTGGTCGGTCATCAGGAACCACCTGACCCTCATGAGCCCGGTGAGCTCGCCCCTCTGCTCCTTCCTGAAGCAGTTGGCCTCCTCGTAGACCTTGAGGGGCATCTGCCTGTAGGTGAACATCGTCCTCTGGACGAAGGGGAAGGCGCCGGGGTCGCTCGCGAACCTGAGGACCAGGCCCTCGTCCACGGAGTAGTCGCGCTCGTGGAACTCGCCCTGTAACATCCTTATGGACTCGACGTCGGTCCTGTAGACGAGCGGGTTCTGTATCTTCATGGCCCCCCACTGGCGGGCCACCCTGAAGTAGGCGTAGTCCAGTATCAGGTCCCTCACGAGGACGCCGTTCGGGTACCACTTCATGTGCCCGACGTCGCTCTCGGGCGCGTAGTCGACGAGCTCCAGCTTCCTCATGTAGTACACGTGCCTCGGCGCGGATCCGCCGGGGGGCCTGCCCTCCAGCTCGTTCCTCACGAACTCGGCGAGCATCCTGTGCCTCCGGTCGCCCTTGTTGAGCGGGGGCGACGACCTCCAGTCCTCCCTGGTGACCTCGTACTCGGTCCCATCGTCGTCTATCACTATGAACCTGTGGAACTTCTCCTTCGCCTCCCCCCCAGCCCTCGCCTCCCCGCCTCCCCGCGCGCCCCCGGGCTCCACCACCTTCAGCTGCTCGGCGAGCGGGTGGGCCTTCACGCGCACGCGGAAGCCCTTCGTCCAGCCGAAGGGCGCCCGGTGCACCTCGAGCCCCTCCGAGGACACGCGCCTGGAGAGCTCCTCCAGCGCGCTCACGGCCTCGCGCGGCCGCGCGAGGCTGCTGCTCAGGTGGGCGTAGGGGTAGATCACGACGCGCCCGCAGCCCACCTGCCGGGCCACCCCCGCTATCTCGGAGGCCATGCGCTCGGCCTCCGCGGGGCCGTCGCCCTCCTCGACGCTCACGAGCGCCACTATCGAGTCGGCGAACTCGCGCGGGCCCTCCGGGACCTCCTCCGCGGCCTCGCTCTCCCTGCCGACCGGCCAGTAGGAGAACTCGTCGACGTGCCATATCAGCGCCCTCATCGGCTGCCCGGGCCTGCCCCGGGCCTCTATTTTGCTTTTCATCGGGCGCCGCTGGGACGCCCACCCTCCGGCAGATGCCGCCCAGGGGGCACCTGTCGCAGCGGGGCGCGCGGGGGCGGCAGTAGACCCTACCCAGCTGTATCAGCGCCCTGTGCGCGGCCGCGTACTGGCCGGGCTCGAACGCCGACTGCAGCGCGCTCCTTATCTCCTCGTAGCCGGCGCCGGGCGGGACGATCCCCAGGCGGCGCGACACGCGCGTTATGTGGGTGTCGACGGGGAACGTCGGCATCGAGGCGCAGAACAGCAGGACGACGTCCGCCGTCTTCGGGCCGACGCCCGGCAGCTCCATGAGCGCCGAGCGGGCCGCCTCGAGGCCCATCGAGAACACCCGGGACAGGTCACCCCCGTACCTCTCGAGCACGGCGCGCGCTATCCCCCTTATGTTCCTGGCCCTCGCGCGGTGCATGCCCGCCGGCCTCACGGCCTCCTCCAGCGCCTCCAGCGGCGCCCCGGCCAGCGATCCGGGCGAGACCCCGATCGCCCTGTCCAGGCTCAGGAAGGCGCGGTAGCTGTTCCTGTCGTTCGTGTTCTGGGAGAGCACGGTCGCTATCAGGACCCTGAAGGGGTCCGAGCACCCCGGCGAGACCAGGTCTATCAGGAAGTACCCGTCGCCCAGGGCGGGATCGCCGAGCAGCCTCCCCAGGATCCGCTCGCCTAGGGAGCGCCCAGCCTCGCCTTCACCTCCAGCAGTATCCTCGCGGTCATCCCCCATATCCTCTCGCCGTCCTCCAGCAGGAACTCCGGCCTCCCCGTGGCGTCCCGGGAGGCCCTGAGGCCCTCCAGGGGGACCCACGCGTACCTCACCAGCTCGCCCGACAGCCTGACCTCCACGTCCCTCAGGAGCCTGAAGACGAACGGCTTCACCAGGATCCAGGGCGCGTTGGAGGGGGAGAAGAAGTCCAGCTCGAGCAGCTGCTCCGCGTCGGCGTCCAGGCGTATCCCGGTCTCCTCCATCGTCTCCCTGATCGCGGTCTGGCGGAGGTCCGCGTCCGAGGGCTCCATCCTGCCCCCCGGCAGCGCCCAGTCGCCCGACCATGGGTCGCCCGGGCTCTCCGTGCGCTTCACTATGAGGACGCGGCGGGCGCCCGGATCCAGCACGACGGAAACCGCGGCGTAGTGGCTCCCCCCGGGCACGATCCCACGACCTCTGTCCCCCGGATGGTCCGCGACCGGATAAAAGCGTTAGCGGCGGGCCCCCGGCCCCCTGTCGGCCATGGCCGCCAGCAGGAGCAGCGCCTTGGCCGCCAGCGCGGACGTGATCCCGGAGGGATCGTAGGGCGGGCTGAGCTCCACGACGTCGAAGCCAACTATGGGGGCGCCGTCGAGCGCCGCGAGCAGGCGCAGCAGCTCGGAGGAGCTCATGCCGCCCGGCTCCGGGTTCCCGACGCCCGGCGCGAACGCCGGATCCGCGACGTCGAGGTCCAGGCTCACGTACACGCCGGACCCGGAGTCGGCGAGGCCCGAGAGGGCGCCCTCGGCGGCCTCCAGGTCCCGCGCCGTGTAGATGGAGACGCCGTGGGACCGGGCGAAGGAGAGCTCCTCCTCCGAGAACGCCCTGCCGCCCACGTGGATGACGCGCGCCCCGCAGGACTCCATGAGCCTCCTCATGAAGGTGGCGTGCGAGGTCCTGAGCCCGTAGATCTCGTCCCTCATGTCCAGGTGCGCGTCCAGGACGACCAGCGTAGAGCCGCAGAACGGCCTGTAGGCCCCGAGCGTCACCGTGTGCTCTCCCCCCACTATCGCGGGCACCCTCCCGGACTCCGCCAGCTCGCGGGCGGCCTCCTCCACGAACTTGACGGCGCTGAGGACGTCGGACGTCGGCTCCAGGTCGCCGGCGTCGCCCACCGAGAGGCTCTCCAGGGACATTCCCAGCTCTATGCTGTAGAACTCCATGTTCGGGAGCGCCGCCCTGATCGCCGAGGGGCCCAGGCGGGCGCCCGGCCTGAAGCTCTGGGTCGAGTCGTAGGGGGCGCCCACCATGACCACGCGCGCGCTCCCGGGCGCTGGGGACCACTCCGTGGGGGGCCTCGCGCGGAACAATTCTACGAGAAGAACTCGTCTATGCTCGTTATGCCCATGATCTCCTCGAACGAGTAGCCGAGCGCGTCCAGGAGCTGCTCGAACGTGGAGCGCAGGTACTCCACGTACTTGTCCACGTCTATGTCGTCTGGCCTCGCCATCGAGAGGGGCTTCACGCCGAGCCCCCCGGCCGTCTTGACGTACGAGATTATGTCCCCGGGCTTCACGTCCTTCCCCGCGTTCCTGAGCATGCGGGCCGCCTTCACGTGCTGCGGCGTCGTGTCCTTGTACTGATCTATGGGCTTGCTGAGCATCACGCGGAAGGCCAGCCCCTCGAGCGGGACCCTCCTGTTCTTTATGTCCAGGTAGGCCTGCCTGATCATGCGGCGGATCTCGGAGCTCGCGCGCTCGAAGTCCTGCTCCGAGTTCACGCGGGAGAGCACCCCCAGGACGTCGTAGAAGACCTTCTTTATGTAGTCGGGGGTGTTGCTCTTCTTCCCGGTGAGGCCCTTGACCTCGACGCGCCCGTCCTGGTACACGCCTATGTAGTTCTTCTTCCTCTCGCTGAAGGCCACGTAGCGGAAGACCTTGTCGACCTCGAGGTCTATCCCCAGCCTCTCCTTGGCCCACCCGGTCAGCTCCCTTATCTGCTCCTCGCCCGGGGACCTCACGAAGAGAGAGTCCGTGTCCCCGTAGATCACCTCGAGCCCCATCTCCCTCGCGCGGTTGAGGGTCTGGGTGATGGCCCACCTGCCGTAGGCGGTGGTCGCCTCCGCGACCGGCAGGTAGTAGAGCGCGAAGTTCTCGAACCCCATGACCCCGTAGCTGGCGTTCAGTATGACCTTGAGCGCCTGGGATATGACCGAGTAGAACTCCTTCTCCTCCTCGGTGACGCCGGGCCTCTTGGAGAGCGCCTTGAAGTAGTCCACGCGTATGTCCCTGAGCGACCCTATGAGCAGCGAGGTCACCCCGCGCCTCCGCTTGCATATCCAGTGGGCGGTGTCCGGCACGCGCCGCGATGGGTCGTCGCGGCACTCCTCGTGGGGGCAGCGCACGGTCTCGTACGATATGTTGTAGACCTTGATTATGCTCGGGTACAGCGAGGCGAAGTCCAGCACGACCACGTTGAAGTGGACGCCCGGGACCGGCTCTATGACCAGCCCTCCCCTGTACTTCTTGTCCTTTATGACCGCCTTCGAGTAGGAGACCGAGCGGGACTCCAGGTCCTCCTTCCTCGGGACTATGGCGCCGAGCCTCCTGTGCTCGAATATCAGGAGGCTCCTGATCCAGTTGGAGACGCTGGTCCTCGCGACGTCCGCCATCGGCATCTTGGCCACCCTCATGATCGTTATGAGCAGCTTCATCAGCAGCTCCCCGTTGAACTCCGTGAGCCTGTAGGTGAGCTCCGAGTCGGTGTAGTTGTAGTGGGCGAGGACCTCGAGCGGCAGGTCGCCTATGGAGCCCTCGAACTCCACCTTCTCCATCCCCAGGAGGGCCTCGGAGAGCGCGTTCAGCGTGTGCTCGGAGTAGCGGTTGTTGAACGCGTAGCCCTGTATCGCGCGGTTGTTGAAGACCTTGTAGAGGTCCACGTGGACGCCGTGGCGCACGTGCGCCTCGTTCCTCCCCAGGGATATCGGGATGGCCTCCCTGGGCAAGCCGAACTTCAGCGCGCGGTGGTAGAGGTAGGGCAGGTCGAAGTCGTCGCCGTTGAACGTCACTATGATCGGGTAGTCCATGATGTCGTTGAAGAGCGCCAGCAGGAGGTCCTCCTCGGAGTCGAAGAGCAGCTCCTGGACGTCCGGCGGCAGCCTGCGCTCCCCCTCCTCCATCTCGGGCCGCCTGAGGAGGTAGACGCGCTTCGCCCCGTCGCTGCCCACGAGGGAGGCGCTTATCACCTTCTGATCGGCCCTCTGGGGGTCCGGCACCCTGTCCATCTGCTCGGTGATCACCTCTATGTCCAGGGCGGCGCGCCTCAGGCTGGGGAAGGGCTGGCCCAGGACCCCCGCCCACTCCTCTACGTACGCCCTGAAGTCCGGCTCCACCCTCTCGAGGGTCCTCGCGAGCACGGCCCTCAGGTCGTCGGGCACGTCGAAGTCCACGCGCCTCAGGGAGCCCGACTCCACCCTGTAGAACGCCCCGGGATGGACCCCGAGGTCGTAGAGGTAGTTCAGGTAGTACGTTATGTCCGCCTCGTAGGCGTCCCCGACCAGGTCGCGCAGGCCCCTCCTGGAGCCGGAGCCGGAGACCGCCAGCGGGTCGTCGACCACGACCCTCGTGAACTGGGCGCGGGAGTCGTTCAGGAGGTCCAGCTTCTCCTCGACCCTGAGCTCCAGGACGTCCTCGCGATCGCGGAGCCCGGCGAGGGCCTCCGGCGGGGCCCTCGTGTAGAAGTACGGCTTGTGCCCCGTCCTGTCGTAGTGGAAGTAGATCCTCTGCGACCTCGGCTCGTAGAATTGGAGGAACGCGAGCTTCCTCTGCCCGTCGTATCCCGCGCCTATCAGGAGGGACTCGGGGACGTCATCGCTGTGCTCCGTCAGCCCGGACAGCTTCTCGATTAGCTGCGCGGGGGTGGGAGGATCCACGCGGGACCCAGGGGCCGGCCGCCCCTTTAAACGTTGGGCGGGCGGAACGCACATTAAGGCACCGGCCGGACGAAGCCGCGTGGACGCGGAGAGGCGCCTGGAGCTCGTGGAGAGGCCTCCGACGGAGGAGGTCGTGACGAGGGAGGAGCTCAGGGAGCTCCTGGAGACCTCGGAGAGGCCCAAGCACTACATAGGGCTGGAGATTTCGGGCCCGCTTCACCTGGGCAGCCTGGTCCTGACGGGCTACAAGCTGAGGGACTTCCTGGAGGCCGGCTTCAGGACGACGGTGTTCCTGGCGGACTGGCACAGCTACCTGAACGACAAGCTCGGGGGGGACTGGGACAGGATAAGGAGGGCCTCGCGCTACTACGCGGAGGCCTTCAGGGCGTTCGCCCCCGGCGTGGAGGTCGTGCTGGGGTCGGAGCTCTACGCGAGGACCCCCGAGTACTGGGAGTGGCTCGTCAGGTTCGCCAAGAGGGTCACGCTGGCCAGGGCCTCCAGGACCCTGACGATAGCGGGCAGGAGGGCGGGCGAGAACTTGGACATGGATCAGTACATCTACCCGCTCATGCAGGCGACCGACATCAGGGCGCTCGAGGTCGACGTGGCGCACGCGGGGATGGATCAGAGGAAGGTCCACATGCTCGCGAGGGAGGTATTCCCCAAGCTGGGCTGGAGGACGCCGATCGCCGTGCACCACCACCTGCTCCCCGGGCTCCAGGGGCCCAGGTCCGAGGGGCTGGACGAGGACCGCGAGATGGACCTCAAGGTGTCGAGCAAGATGAGCAAGTCGAAGCCGGAGGGCGCGATATTCATCCACGACCCCCGGGAGGTCATAGAGCGCAAGCTCCTGGCGGCCTGGTGTCCGCAGGGTGTCGAGGAGGGCAATCCGGTGATGGAGATAGCCAAGTACATAGCGTTCAGGGCGAGGAAGGAGCTGAGGGTTGAGAGGCCCGCCAAGTACGGGGGGGACGTCGTCTACGGGTCGTACGAGGAGCTGGCGAGGGACTTCAGGGAGGGCAGGCTTCACCCTCTGGACCTGAAGAGGGCCATCGCAGCCGTCGTCGACGAGGCGGTGGACCCCGTGAGGAGAATGCTCGCGTCCGACCCGGAGTACCTGAGCCTGCTGGGCGCCTAGGGGACCCCCGGGGCTCGGGAAGGCTTAAATTCGCCGGCGGCCGGCGATGGGCGTCTTGAGGGGGAGCAACTATCGGATCGCGAGGGGCATGCCGTACACCAGGAGGGAGTACATCCACGGGCATCCGCAGCCGAAGATAAGCAAGTTCACCATGGGCAATCCGAACAGGGACTACGACCTCAAGCTGGAGCTGGTATCCCGGGAGCGCGCGCAGGTGAGGCATAACGCGCTCGAGGCGGCCAGGGTCGCGGCTAGCAAGACGATGGAGGGCATCGGCGAGGGCAACTACTACCTGGTGGTCAAGACCTACCCCCACGTCGTGCTCAGGGAGAACAAGATGATAGCCACCGCCGGCGCGGACAGGCTCCAGGAGGGCATGAGGAGGGCGTTCGGGAAGCCGGTCGGGCTGGCGGCGCGCGTCGAGGACGGGACGGTATTGCTCGAGCTCAGCGTGGACCGCGGCAACTTGGAGCTGGCGAAGAGGGCCCTCGAGGTCGCCGCGAGCAAGCTGCCCGTCAGGACCGAGACCGTGATCGTGGACCTGAGGAAGGGGGGCGGCGGGCGGCGACGGATGTCCGATCAGATTTATCCGCGCCGAGGCGCGCAACCCGGCGGGCATGCCGGGCGAGGGCGCCGAGATATACGTGCGCGTGGACCTGGGAGCCGTGGACGAGGCCCTCTCGAGGATCAGGCCGAGGAGGGCCGGGGTCGCGGCGCCGGATGGCATGCACGGCGCCGCGCGCGAGGTCTACGATCACCTGAGGGGGAGGGGCGTCGAGCCCGTCATGATCCTGGACCCGACCTACGGATTCTGCGACCTCCAGGACAGGCAGTCGGAGGACCTGGGGCTCGACGTCGTCTTCAACGTCGGCCACTGGTCCCCCGTGAGGTCCTCGGGCAGGACGGTGCTGGTGGACGCGGAGTACGTGATATCCCCCGCGAGGATAGGGGCCCTGGCGGAGGGGCTGATCGAGGAGGCCAGGAGGAGGGGCTGGGGGAGCGTGGGGGTGTTCACGACCTCCAATTACAGGGAGGCGCGGGACTCGCTCGTCCGCGCGCTGGAGGGCTCGGGCGTCGCGGCGCTGCCGGGCGCCGGCGACGAGACGGCCCTGGGCCCCACGATGGCCTGGCAGGTCACTGGCTGCATGTTCCGCGGCCCCTGGGCCTACGCCGGGCGCGTCAACGGGGCGGCGTTCCTCGGGTCCAGCAGGTTTCACGCGGTGGCGCTCCGGATGTCGACAGGCGTCCCGACCCTCATGCTCGACCCCGAGCTCCTCGAGGTCTCGGACGTGGAGGAGGACGCGCGGAGGGCGCTCCGCCGCGCGGCCCTCGCGATCTACAGGGCGGCCGAGGCCAGGTCCT
>WYEM01000035.1 GCA_009903775.1 Nitrososphaerota archaeon
AGCGCGGGTCTCGGAATGCTTATAAAAATCCTCGGGCCCACCAGGGACGCCGCCGTAGCTCAGTCGGTAGAGCGGCTGGCTGTTAAGTGGCCGCAGAGACCAGTAGGTCGCCCGTTCGAGTCGGGCCGGCGGCGCCATCCCGCCCGAATCCCATGAACTTAGAGGACCCATTATCCGGGACCTCCTCGGCGCGCCGTCAGCGGCCGAGCTTATCGGGGAGGTACTTGTCCACTATGTACGTGAGGCCATACTTTGCGAACGCCTCCTGCTCCGACTTCCTGCGGTGCTCGAGGAACGAATCTATCTGGGACCTCCAGGGGTCCCCCGAGTACCTGGGGTCCCTGGCGAGCTCCCTCAGCCTCTTCACGTCGGCATCCGTCAGCTTGTCGTACGGCAGCTTGTATTTCAGTATGTCCGTGGCCCAGACGCCTATCCAGGAGGCATCCGGCACGTTCAGCTGCGTCAGGTGGGCGGCGTTCGCGGAGCCGGATATTATGACCATCGCTATGTGCATGCCCCAGGGGTCGCCGTCGGTGAGGATGTAAACCGGGAGGTTCAGCTCGCTCCTCAGCCTCCTGAGCAGGTACCTGGTCGCCCTCGGGGCCTGCCCGGCGGTGTTGACCAGGATGGCCTTGAACCGCTCGTGCACCTTCTCCTCTATGAACCTGGTGAAGAGGCCGCCCTTCTCTATGGCTATGACCATCTCGGCGTCGGTCTCAACGAAGTCGGCGGTGGTCAGCGCGGGCCCTATCATCACGCCATCCGGATGGGACGTGAGGTCGAGCCTCCTCCCCTCGTAGCCCGGCACGTTGTACTCGATGACGAGGTTGCCGAAGATGGAGCTCCTCTCCTCGGGATACACGTTGAACTCCTCCCTCGCCATCCCCAGGAGGGCCTCCAGCTCCGTTATCCGCTCGTCCGACTCGTCCTGGTCCTCGAAGTCCACGCGGTACGCCTGGGCCGAGTAGAAGACGTCCCTCAGGGTCGACGTCTTGTGCGACTCGCTGAGGAGCTTCGAGAAGTAGGCCAACCAGATCAGCTGGGCGAACGCCCTCAGGTGCTTCACGTTGCGCGTGGTCCTGAGGGTGACCTTGTTGCCCAGCACGTACTGCCTGAGCCTCTCGTCGTAGATTATGTTGCTGACGCTCCTGTCAGGTATCCTGAGGACCGGGTGTTCGCCGCGCTCGATCTGATCGTACACTAGCTCGCCAAGCGCCCTCAGCTTGGCCACGGGCGACTCCCTGCGCCTGCGAAGGTTCCCACGTCCCCGCACGTACGCGTGGCCTGCCGGGACCCGGATCCTTAATTATTTTCTGTATTATGGATCTTGGGCCCTCTCCCCCGCGCCATCCTCCCCGCCGCCCTCCCCAGCGAGCTCGGCCCTGGGTATCAGCGCCTCGTACCTGGGCAGGCGAGCGCGCCCAGCGAGCTCCGCGGAGAACCTGGCTATCAGGGGCATGTACTTGGAGTAGATGTTGGCCCTGCGGGCCACGCCGACCATGTGCTCCTTCCTGCTCAGGTAATTCCTGAGGGCCCTGAACAGGCTCCTGAGGGCCAGCCGTATCTCCCTCTCCACCTCGGGCCTGTCGGCTATGTACTCCTTTCCGATGGTCTTGTAGGGTATCTTCGTGGACACCAGGTGCACCACGACGCCGACCGGATCCTCGGGGCCAACCCTGTAGGAGCGCAGGTCCATCGAGTTCAGGACCTTCCAAGTGACGTCGCTCGACTCGTCGTAGAGCAGCGGTATCCTGTTGGCGAACCTGAACACGGTGAGGCCGGGCTTCAGCCTCGGCCCCCCGTAGGCGACTGCCGCCTCCACCACGAACGGGTGCCCCTCGTAAGCTTGGGGGCGCCTCGACTCCACGGCGCAGAACTCCGGCTGGAGGAGCCTCCTGACGCCCGCCTCCAGGAGCTCGGGCCCCAGCGTCGACAGATAGCTGGCGTCCGGGGGCAGGAACCCGCCGTAGCTCCTGAGCGCCGAGGCCAGCCTCGAGAGGTCGGCCTCCGTGAGCGTCCTGGGATCCGTGCGCGGATCGAACTTTGCGTACGCGAGGAAAGCCTCGGCGGTCTTGGGGCCCACCCTCTGGAAGTTCCTCACCATGAAGTCCGCGAGGCCCCCTCCCCTCCAGGCCTTCACCATCTTCCTGAGCGTCTCCACATCCACTCCGGAGGGGTGGGGCAGCGTCTCCCTGGGAGGCCTGGGAACGGAGTCCACGACCCTCTCGAGCACCACCTGGCGGCCGCGGGGGTCCCTGAAGGTTATGGACGCGTAGGGCGCCGCCATCGCCGTCTGCTCCAGGTAGCTGATCACCTTGCTCTCCGCCTTCTGATAGTCGCCGAGGATCGTGGCGCTGACCAACGTGCCCCTCCAGCCACGGGCCCTCCCCTCCAGCCTCCTGAGTATCACTGGGCGATTCCTCTCGATGTCCACCTTCATCAGGAGGCCGTGGTATCGTCTCCCGGTCGTGGAGCTCGCCACGAAGGCGGGCTTCCCCGTCGTGGCCTGGGCGTAGAGCAGGGTCATCGTCGCCCCCATGCCGAAGATCCCGCGCGATTGCCTCAGCTTGAACTTGCTCCCGTAGAACACGCGGCCGAAGGCGTCCGCCAGATCCCCCGCCGGTATCCCGGTCCCGTTGTCCTGGACCATGATCCTGTAGAACCTGGGATCCTCCGAGGGCCCGTCCTCGTCCACCTCTATAGATACGAGGATCTCCGGCGGCGTCTGAGAGGCCTCGCACGAGTCCAGGGAGTTCTCGACCAGCTCCTTGAGCGAGAAGTAAAGCGCCCTCGTCGGGTTCGTGAACCCGGCTAGGTCCCTGTTCCTGTAGAAGAACTCGCTCGGCGAAATCTCGCTGAACGAAGCCCCCACCGACCTCCTCATCTGGCCTCCTCCATAGCTTCATCCTCTCCAGCCTCATTAATGTTCTCTTCCTCTGGAGCTCACCGTAGACGACTTTGTGCACGGCGCCGGACGCCAGCTCCCTGACCGCCTCCTCGGCGGCCTTTGCCTGGTCCAGGGACCCTATTATGGCGACGAACCTCCCGTGGACCGACAGGTAGGCGCCGGTCAGCTCCTCTATCACGCGCCTGGCCTTCCCCCTCTCGCCTATTATCCTCCCCCTGATCCTCTCCAGATCGCTCTTGGAGCGGCCGGCGTAGTCCTTCAGGTCCACCAGCAGCATCGTGTTGCCCGGCTCCAGGAGCCTGGATGCCCTCTCGTACGAGAAACCGTGGCCTATGGCCTCGACCAGGAGCCTAGCAATGGCGACGTCGGAGTCCTCAGGGCCCCCCCTCGGGGCTATCTCCACGTCGCCGGTCCGGCTGTCTATCCTGAGGCTCGCCCCGCAATCCCGCTCTATTGCGGACCTCGTCGCCCCGTTCTTGCCTATGAGCGCGCCTATCCTGTCCCTGGGTATCCTGACCACGACGGGGCCGCCAGCGCCGGGCCCGGGGGCGGACGACATCGCCCCAGCACCTCCCGCAGGACCTCCTCCGCGTCCGCCACGTCGATCCCCCTGGAAGCGAAGAAGCGGTTCACCGTCTCCACGTCCCTCCTGAGCAGGTCCAGGGCCAGCGGGTGCCGCGCGTCGACGGAGCTGCCGAAGTCGAACAGCACCAGTTCCCCCCTCCACTTGAAGACGTTGTACTCCGAGAGGTCCGCGTGCACTATGGCGGCGTCCCTCCACAGCCCCCTTATGTACCGCAGCAGCGCGTCGTAGTCGCCCCGATCGACCTCGGACTCCGCCAGGAGCGGGGCGGGCCTGCCTCCCTCCCCTATGAACTCCATCAGGAGGACGTTGCCCCTCACGGCGACCGGCGCGGGCACCCTCACGCCGGCGTCCCGCGCCTGCTTCAGGTTCATGAACTCCCTCCTGGCCCAGAGCTCGGCCAGCGCGTGAGGGCCGCGCTTGATCCCCTCAAAGCGGGGGTCGCCCTCCAAGTACATTATCCTGCGCTTGAACTTGGAGGCCACGGCGTAATATATCTTGACCGCCAGATCCCCGCCGGAGGCCGCCTTCCCCAAGTAGACGCGAGCCTCCTTCCCCGACTTCACAACGCCGCTGAGGGACGCCAGGTGGCCCGACTTCATCAGCGAGTACAGGACCATTAGGGTCCTCGAGTCCAGGACGCCCTCGACGACCTTGTAGTCGTCGGCGTCCTTCACCTTGATCCTGTCACGGCGCTCGCGCCTCAGTAGCTCCTCGGATATCCTGCGGTCCTCGTACTCGTCCTCTGCCCCGCTCAATCCCGCGGCATCCCCGAGTCGCCCCTACACGTCCTGCGGCAGGTACCCGTTCTGCCTCAGCCAGTCGGCCTGGGGTATCGTGTACCTCCAGAGCACATCGCAACGGTCGTCCTGGAACTCCCAGGGCGCCACCAGCACCACGTCGTTCTCCCTCACCCATATGCGCCTCTTGAGCTTCCCCCTTATCCTGCCCACGCGGACCTTGCCGTCCGCGCACTTCACCATTATGTGGTCGCTGCCCAGCAGGCGCACCACGCGGCCGAGAAGCTCGCCCGGCCCGGGCAGCACCAGCTCCTTCAGCTCCTCCTCGCTGACGACCTTGCGCTTGCCCACACTGCGCGCAGGGTCGGCCTTTATTTAAAGAATTAGCCCGGATGCCAGCCGGCGAGGGATCGGCCCATCGCCTCACCTGGAACTTGAATATCATGAGGAAGGGGACGCCGCCTATCCTGCGCACGGCGCCGGGGTGGGCCAGCCCCCTCCTCAGGACCTCGCCCACTATGGCCTCCCCCGCCAGGTTGACTATGGCGGCGCTCTCCACGAGGGCCATCGCCTCCTCCAGCCCCACCGCCTCGCCCGAGAAGTAGTCCGGCGATATCTCGACGCTCAGATCCCCCTCGGAGAGGCGCCTGCCGAGCAGGTCCTCATCGCACACGTTGACCATGGACAAATCCCTGTAGGGGATCCTCCTGACGAGGAATCTCCTGGGCCGTTCAGGCCCGCCCGGCCGGGAGGCGCCCTCCTGCAGCTACTTCACCTCGCGCACGGGGCTTTTGGCGCCGCACGCCTCGCACAGCAGGAAGGTGATCTTGCGCTCCCTCACCAGCTTGGTGTCCGGGCTGCCGCAGACCGGGCACACGACGTACTCCTTGAAGTAGCGCTGGATAACGCGCTCCACGGACTCCCTGTCCTTCCTGCCGAGGAGCACCAAGCGGACATCCTGATCGAGGTTCGCCGCGGTCGCCAGCTCCTTGCCCATGAAGACGGCCATCATCTGCGGATCCCTCCTCATGGCGCCGGCTATCTGCCTGAAGTTCCGTATTATGGTCCTGTTGCCCACCCACACGATGTCCGGGGGCGGCAGCTCCAGCCTCCCGACCCTGTCCGCGCCCTCGCTCCTCAGATGGTCCTTTATCCTCTCCAGGAGCGAGGCGAAGTCATCCACCATCAGCCACGCCCGGGCACCGGTGGTATTTAACCTGAGGGATCGCGCGGTGGCCCTACAGCCTGTAGAGGTCGAGGGGCAGGTCCACCCTCGCGGGCACCGAGGGCGATGGATCGAGGACCGGCACGCCGCCCCCGGAGCGGCCCCTGAGCGCGGCGTGGATGGGGTCCTCGTCCCCGAGGTCGTCGCGCCTCGTTATGAGGTAGCTGACGGTTCCCCCGGCCACGTCCACCCCGACGCCCAACGCCTGGGCCAGGGACGCGGCCGTGAGCAGCAAGGAGGCGGAGGAGGCCGCCACCGCGACCGATGGCGCGCCCTCCAGGGCGCCCGCGAGCGCCAGATCCTCGGCGCTGGAGAAGCCGCCCACGACCAGGGAGAACCTGCCGCCGGCCTCCAGGAACTCGGAGAGCGGCGGCCTGTCCGACCTCGCGACTATGTCCGCGAGGACGGCTGACATCTCGTCCAGCGCCGCGCGCTCGAAGTCCTCGGCGGGGGCCTCTAGCATGCGATCCCCCAGCCCCACCCTGACTAGCAGCCCGCCCGAGCCCAGCGAGTTGGCGAGGAGCCCGACGTTGAACCTGAACTTGGCCTCAAGGCGCTTCTCGTAGGGAAGGGGGGGCAGCGCGAACACCAGCGCCGCGGAGCCGGAGCGGCGCCCCCACATCTCGAGCAGCAGGCGGGCCGCCCCGACGCTCCTGTCCGAGTATCCATCGACTATTATGAGGAGCGAGCCGTCCCCGGACAGGTCGGAGATCAGGGAGGCCATGGATCCGAGCAGCCCGCAGGCAGAGGAGTCCGGCGACAGGCCGAGCCTCGCCGCCCGCAGCCCCCGGCCCGAGGCCGCCGTCCTCCTAGTCAAGCCCTCCAACACTGAGGAAGCGCGCGTGCCCACGGCGATGGCGCTGCCCAGCCTGGGCATGCCGTGGCAATCCGTAGCCGAGGATATTAATGGTGTTAGTTAAATCACGATGACGGGCGATGAGCGCCGATTGACATCAAGAACGCATTGGGCCGCCAGCGTTTCCAGCTTCCCCGGGAACCAGGGCAAAAATTCTCAGCCCTTGGCGCCCGGATATTCGATGAATTAACCGGATGGCGCGGCGGGATCGCGGACAAGCAATATTAGCGGGTCGCGCCGCTCGGTTCGACCGCGAGCGAACTTTGCGGAGGTATTACCTAGAGACGTATGGGTGCGCCGCCAACCAGGCGGACAGCGCCATAATGCGCGGGATGCTGGAGGGCGCGGGCTTCGAGGCGGCGGCCTCGCCCGAGGAGTCGGACGTCGTGCTCATCAACACGTGCGGCGTCAAGTCGCCCACCGAGGACAAGATAATCGGTAGGCTCGCGGAGCTCTCGCGCAGCGGCAGGCCACTGGTGGTGGCGGGGTGCCTCACCCTGATCAACTGGAGGAGGCTGGTCAGGGCCGCGGACTTCGGGGCCGCGCTCACGCCGCGCAGCGTCCACAGGGTGCTGGAGGCGGTCGAGCTCGCGGCGGCGGATCCGCGCGGCCGCGCGCTCCTCGACTCGGAGGGGCCGCCGGAGAAGCCCGGCCTCTCGATCCCCGAGGGCCTCGTGGGGACCGTGGAGATAGAGGACGGCTGCACCTTCTCCTGCAGCTTCTGCGCCACGAAGCTCTCGAGGGGCACGACGCACAGCTACAGCGCGCGCTCGATAGTGGAGGCCGTGCGCCGCATGGTGCGCGCGGGCGCCAGGGAGATACGCCTGACCGGCCAGGACGTCGCGTCCTACAGGGACGGGGCCGGAGGGACGGAGCTGGATCTCGTGGGGCTCGTGGAGCTGATAGACTCGGAGGTCGAGGGCGACTACCGCCTGAGGATAGGCATGATGACCCCGGTGCTCGCCTGGAGGCTGTCGGGGAGGCTGCCCGAGCTCTACGGGCGGGCCAGGGTCTACAAGTTCGCCCACATACCGGTGCAGAGCGGGAGCGACCGCGTCCTGCGCCTGATGAGGAGGGGGCACGGGGCGGACCTCTTCCTCGAGCTGGTGCGCCGCCTCAGGTCGCGCGTGCCGATGCTCACGCTGGAGACCGACGTGATAGTCGGGCACCCGGGCGAGGACGAGGAGGACTTCAGGATGACGCTGGACCTCCTCCGCGCGACGGAGCCCGACGTCGTGAACCTGTCCAAGTACAGCAACAGGCCGGGCACAGAGGCGAGCAGGATGGAGCAGCTGCCCAGCCAGGTGGTGGCTGAGAGGAGCCGCGAGGCCCACCGCGAGGTCATGCGCATTATGGAGAAGCGCAACTCCAAGTGGATGGGGTGGAGGGGCAGGGCCCTAGTCCTGGAGAGGGGAACCAGGCCCGGGACGATGATCGCGAGGAACGACTGGTACAAGCCTATAGTGATCGGGGGCGGCGCGCGCCTGCTGGGCAGGTGGATCGACGTCTCGGTGGACGGCTACACGCCGGTGCACTTAAATGGCATAGTGCTCTCGGAGGACGTCAGCGACCGTGAGCGGATCGAGGACGGCGTTTCTGGCCAGGCTGGCGCTCCCCGACGCGCGCGGGCGGTGGATCGAGGACGCGGCCATACTGGTGGAGGACGGCAGGGTGCTGGAGGTGGGGCGCAGGGAGGACGTGGACCTCTCGGGGTTCGACCGCGTGGACCTGGGCAGGGTCGCCGTCCTGCCGGGGTTCGTGAACGGCCACACGCACGCGGCGATGTCGCTCCTCAGGGGCTTCGGTGACGGGCTCCCCCTCCACGCGTGGCTGGAGCGCGTGTGGAGCATAGAGGCGGAGATGGACCAGGAGTCGATATACTTGGGAAGCCTGGTGGGCGTCGCGGAGCAGCTGGCCTCCGGAATCACCTCGTTCGTTGACTTCTACAACGTGGAGCCGATGCTCAGGGTCCTGCGCGAGGTCCCCGCGAGGGCGGTCCTGACCCTCGCCTTCATGGACAGGGTCGAGTACATGGAGGAGGAGAGCTGGAGGCGCGCGCGGAGCGTGGGGGACTACCTGTCCATGGTCAGGGAGGAGTCCGGGGGCCGGGTGGAGCTGGCCCTCGGGCCGCACGCGCCCTACAGCTGCAGCGAGGACATGCTCAGGACCATAGCGGAGCTCTCGCGCAGGCACGGGCTGCGCGTGCACACGCACCTGTCGGAGACGAGGGAGGACGTGGAGAGGGTGCTGGGCGAGCGCGGCCGGACGCCGGTCGCCTACCTGGATGAGCTGGGATTGGTGGGCGGCAGGCTCATAGCGGCGCACGGCGTTCACCTGACGGCCGAGGAGATGAGGACCCTCGGCTCGAGGGGCGCGAGCGTCATACATTGCCCCAGGTCGAACTCCAGGCTCGGCGTGGGGGTGGCCAGGGTGGACGAGATGCTCAGGGCCGGCGTGAACGTGGGGCTCGGGACCGACGGCCAGGCGAGCAGCGACTCCCTGGACATGTTCGAGGAGATGAGGCTCATGGTCTACCTCCAGAGGGCCAGGACTGGCGACCCGTCGGTCGTATCGGCCCGCGCGGCGCTGGAGGCCGCGACCGTCGGATCCGCCCGCGCGGCTGGGCTGGGCGACGTCGGGACGCTCTCCCCGGGCCGCAGGGCGGACTTCGTCGTCCTCGACCTGAGCTCGATCGAGCTCAGGCCGGCATGGGATCTGACGACGAACGTGGTCATGGCCGCTGGGCGCGCTGACGTGCGGAGCGTGTACCTCGCGGGGAATCGGGTCGTGGAGGGGGGGCGCCCGCTCATCAGGGGGCTCGAGGAGGCCGCGGACGCGCTCGAGGCGTTCCGCGCGAGGTTCGCCGCATCGGGCGGGGCTCGATAGCGCCAGGACTCCAGGTAGCGCCTCTGCTCCTCCGTGAGCGAATCTATCTCTATGCCCTCTATCGCGAGCTTCGTCCTCACGACCTTCTCGTCCAGCTCCCGGGGCAGCGGGTGAACGCGGCTCTCAAGCCTCCCGCGGTTCCTCGCCAAGTGCACGACCGCGAGGAGCTGCGTGGCGAAGCTCATGTCCATCACCTCTATGGGATGCCCGTCCGCCGCCACCAGGTTCACGAGCCTCCCCTCGCCGAGGAGGTAGAGGCGGCGGCCGTCGCCCATCCTGAACTCCCTGACGTTGGGCCTGACCTCCTCCTCCGATGCGGCCATCGACCTGAGGGCCCTGACGTCCACCTCCACGTCGAAGTGGCCCGCGTTGGCCAGGACGGCTCCGTCCTTCATGACGCGGAAGTGCTCGGCCGTCAGCACCCTCACGTTGCCCGTGCACGTGATGAATATGTCGCCGACCCTGGCGGCGGCCATGGACCCGAGGACCTCGTAGCCGTCCATGTACGCCTCGAGCGCCTTGAAGGGGTCCACCTCGACCACCGAGACGCGCGCCCCCATGCCGCGGAACCTCTCCGCCACCCCCTTGCCGACCCAGCCGTATCCGATCACGACGACGCGCTTCCCGCCCACCTGCATGTTGGTGGCCCTCATGACGCCGTCCAGGACGCTCTGCCCGCTCCCGAAGCGGTTGTCGTACAGGTGCTTGCTCATGGCGTCGTTGACGGCTATCACCGGGAAGCGCAGGACGCCCTCCCTCTCCATCGCGCGGAAGCGCAGGACGCCGGTCGTCGTCTCCTCGGTCGCCCCGATTATCCCGGGCGCGGCGCCGGTCTCGTGCGCCATCACGGAGAGATCCGCGCCGTCGTCTACTATCAGCTGGGGCCCGTCGTCCAGGACGCGCCTGTGGTTCCGCAGGTACTCCTCCTCCGTCTCCCCCCTCCAAGCGTAGACGCGGTCGACGGACTCCGCGAGCGCGGCCGCCACGTCGTCCTGCGTGCTCAGGGGGTTCGATGAGGTTATGGAGACGCGCGCTCCAAGCCTCTCCAGGCTGATGGCGAGCGCCGCCGTCTTCGCCTCCAGGTGGAGGCTCATCCCGACGCGCATGCCCTCGAGGGGCCGCTCGGGCTCCAGCTCGCGGACGAGGGCACTCAGGACGCGCATGCGCCCCATGGCCCACTCTATCTTCCTGCGGCCGGCCGCCGCCGATCCGGGCTCCCTGACCTCGCTCACGCGCGCCCCCATGGCGGCGCCTAAAATAATAATGCCTGCGCTGAGCGGCGGCGTGCGGATCGCGATCGTGGGCGTGGGGATCTCGGGCGCCTACCTGGGGGCCAGGCTATCCCACCTCGGAGTCCGCGCGGTCGGGCTCGAGGCGCAGGGCGAGGACAACTACCGCTCGCCCTGCGCGTGGGCGACGAGCATCGATGGGATCAGGGGATACCTCCGCACGGTCGACGTGGACATAGAGGAGTACGTCCTGAGGGAGGCCGACGGCGTCTACGTGGACCTCGGGGGCACGCTGCACCGCGTCCCGACGCGCCGCCTCGCGACGTTCGACAAGCCGGCGGTGATCCTCAGGATGGCCAGGGAGTTCGAGGTGAGGCGCCGGGCGCGCGTCAGGGGCGCGAGCTCGATCGACTCGGACGTCATCGTCGACGCGACCGGCGTGCACAGGGCGGTTATAGGGCCGGCGGAGAGGGGAACCGACCTCGTGCTCCCGGCCTACCAGCTGACGGTGCGCTACAGGGAACCGTGGCTCGACGAGTTCTACGTGAGGCCCTTCCCGCGCTACTCAGGATACCTCTGGCAATTTCCCCTGGGAGGAGGCAGGTTCTTCGTGGGCGCCGGCGACCTGAACCACGATCACCTGCGCCGGCTCTCGGAGTTCCTGGGTGAGCACCCCCCGGACGAAGTGATCTCGAGGGACGGTAGGCCGATAAGGATCTCGCCGCCGGGGATCCTGAGGCCCATGTGGAGGCTCGAGGGGGAGAGGACCATAGTGGCAGTGGGCGAGGCCGCCGGGGCGGTCCTGCCGGTGCTGGGGGAGGGCATCCTGCCCAGCCTGGAGTCCTCCGAGGCCCTGGCCGGCCACCTGGCCTCGGGCGGCTTCAGCGCCGAGTCCTACGAGCGCGAGCTGATCGGGAGGTTCTCCGTCTTCAGGGCCGCCTACAGGTTCGTCAGGAGGAAGCAGGAGGGGACCTGCCGCGCCGCCGACCCCCGGTGCCTGCTGGACGCGGCCAGGCTCGCGGCCTTCTTCTCCTCCGAGAGGGGAAGGACCCTCACGGGCGTCGCGCCGGGGCCCCAGCACATCTCGCTGGCCCTCAGACCCTTCCGAGGTCGACCCCAACGCCGGCTTTATAGGCGAGGAGTCGATCTCCCAGGCGTGCCCGGGCGCAGGGGCCGCGTGGTGCGCCACCTCTACGCGTTCGCGCTCGCCGCGACCATAGGGGGCAGCTCCGCGGCCGCGCTGGTGGAGTCCTTCTGGCGCTTGGAGCGCCCCTTGGGGTCCGTCGAGGCGCTCGCCGCATCGATAGCGATCTCGGTGACGGTGCTCTTCCTGGCGATGCTGCTCTCGTTCAAGCTGACGGAGGAGCTGGTGAACAGGGGCGTGCTGCGATGGGACGGGAACTATTAAATCGAACTTTGGAGAAGCGGGACAGGGCGGACCTCGCTCAGCTGGGCAGGCGGCCCAGCATTAGTATGGCTATGGCTATGCCGTATATGGCAATCGTCTCGCCGAATGCGAGTATCACTATGCTCCACGTGCGGAGCTCGGGCTTCTCCGCCGTCGCCGCGAGGCCAGAGGAACCTATCCTGGCCATGGCTATTCCTGCGCCCACAGCGGCCAGCCCGAAGGCCAGGCCTGCCGCCAGGAGGCCCATGCCCTGCGCAAAG
>WYEM01000075.1 GCA_009903775.1 Nitrososphaerota archaeon
CCACCCTCCCCGGTGAGGCGCGGGCCCAGCCTGAGGAGGAGGGTGGGCGAGGGCGACTGGATGGACATCGAGGGGGCGATCGGCGGCAACAAGTACTGGAACGTCGCGGAGGGCAGGAGGGATTACGTCTACGCGCTGGCCCTCTCGCGCGCCAGGGCCCCCGCGCCCGGCGGCCGCTACGTGAGGGCCACGGGGCTCGGCAGGGTGATCGCGCCGGAGCCCGCGGCCAGGTTCTGCAGGAAGTACCGCGTGCTGCTCGTGGAGTCCAGGCGCCGGATCGTGGTATCGGTGCTCACTTGGAGGGCCTTCAGGGAGGCAATGGCGAACCCCGACGGGATCCTGTCCGCGCTCGAGTCCGGATCACTTCCGCGCTACATTAACTACAGGACGGTGCTGAGGATCCTGGGGCGCGATGGCGGGTGGGACGATGAAGCGCGCGGATCCGCGCGGTAATAATTAATTACCCTTCCTGGCTCAGCCGCGGATGTGGGTTCCTCGCCGCCCCCAGTGCTCCAGGGCCAGGACCTCTCCTTCTCAGTAGGCCAGCGCGTCATCTTCGACGGGATCAACATTGAGACCTACAAGAACGAGCTGGTGTCGATAATCGGGCCGTCCGGCGTCGGGAAGTCGACCCTGCTGAGGGTCCTCGGCATGTTCGTTCGCCCCACCAGGGGCCGCGTCCTGCTGCACGGCGAGGAGGTGACCAGGCCAACCCCCAGAATAGCACTGGTGCACCAATCGATAGCGACCTTCCCCTGGATGACCGCGCTGGATAACGTGAAGCTCGCCCTGCAGGGCAGGGGGCTGTCCAAGGAGGAGATGGAGGAGAGGGCCAGGAGGGCGCTCGAGGTGGTGGGGCTGAGCGGGTTCGAGCGCTTCTATCCGAAGGAGATGAGCGGCGGCATGAGGCAGAGGGTGGCCATCGCCAGGGCGCTCGCGGGCGATCCATACGTCCTCCTGATGGACGAGCCCTTCGTGCACCTGGACGAGCTGACCGCTGAGAGGCTGAGGCGCGAGATATACGACATACTCTTCAGCGAGGGGTCGACGCTCGAGTCGGTGGTGCTCGTGTCCCACAACCTGAACGAGGTCGTGGAGCTGTCCGACCGGGTGTACGCCATGAGGGGGTCCCCCGCGAGGATCGTCGGGGAGCTGACGATCGAGCTCGAGAGGCCCAGGAACCAGTACAACCCGATCTTCAGCGAGTACGTGAGCGAGCTGTACTCCATGCTCTCGATAGGTGAGTAGGATGTACGGGGGGCTGATAATAGCGGCGGCCGCCCTCGCCACTTTCGCGCGCGTCCTGGCGATGATGGGGCTCTCGATAGTCACCGGGTGGCTCCTGGGCTACGCCTCGCTGAGGAGCAGGGGGTTCGAGTCCGCTTACATACCGGCCATAGCCGTGCTGGAGTCCGTCCCGGTGATAGGGTTCTTCCCCCTCGTCCTCATAATATTCGTCGAGAGGATAGGGGGCCCCTTGGGCGTGGAGATGGCCGCCGACTTCCTGGTGTTCGACGCCGTCGTGTGGAACATCTGGGTGGGCATCTACCAGGCATTCAAGACGGTCCCGCGCGACCTGGAGGAGGTGGCCGATAACTACGGGCTCGGCTTCCTCGGTAAGATGAGGAAGCTCTACGTGCCCTACTCCATACCCAGGATAGCGGCGAACCTGTTCCCGTCGTTCGCCGACGGGCTCTTCTACATAATGGCGAGCGAGGTAATCTCAGTGGGCGTTCACACATACGAGGTGTTCGGGATAGGGACCCTGCTCACCGGGTACGTAGCGGGGGGGCAGATGGCGGGGATCTACTACTCCATCCTGGCCATAGGGGTGGGCGTCGTGGGCTTCATGACGCTCTTCCGCTACTTCGCCAGGGCCTCGGTGGCGAAGTACGGGCTCGACACGGCCGCCCAGATAAGGCGCCGGGAGAGGCCGGCCCCGAGGCTCGGCTCGAGCGCGTGGGTGACCCTGGCGAGGCCCATGAGGCGCCTCTCCAGGTACGCGGCCTCGGCCGTCCTAGCTTCCGTGGCTCGCCCAGTGCGCTCGGTCTCGGGGAGGGCGCCGCGCCTCGCGCGCGCCGCTGGATACGCGATCGGCATCGCGATCCTCGGATACATAGTCTATTCGTCCTACAGGCTGATCGCGGCGGTGCCCGCCGCGACATGGTCCGAATTGTTATCGGACACGCCCGCGATGCTCTACGCGCTGGCGGTGGACTACGGGCGCGTCGCGGTGATAACGGGCGCGTCTTTCGCCATATCGGTGCTGGCCGGCTACTACCTCGCCACGCACGTGAGGGCCAGCGCGATCGTGATACCAGCGGTGCAGACGATAGCCGCGTTTCCCCCGCCGGCGTACTTCCCACTGATATACATGGCGACGTACACCTACATGGACGCGCTCCCCGGCGGCATCGGCGCGGAGGTCTACGTCTTCATCCTGGGGTTCCTGAGCACGTTCTATTACGTGTTCTTCAGCTTCTGGATGGGCGTCCAATCGATACCGGTCGAGTTCTGGGAGCTGATGGACAACTACCGGCTGGGCTTCTGGGAAAGGCTGCGCAGGGTGGTGCTCCCGGCGACGCTCCCCTACCGGGTGTCCGGGATCTCCAGCACCGTGAACAGCGCCTGGGGAGGCCTGATGGTGGGCGAGTACTGGCCAGGCGTGGTGCCCGGGAGGAACCTCGAGGTCAACGTGGGGCTCATGAAGCTCCTCGACGTCTACGTGAGCCAGGGATACCTTCACAGGGCCGCGTGGGCGTCGCTGCTCTTCGGGGCTGTCGTAGCCGTCTACAGCCTCCTGTTCACGGAGAGGCTCATGAACCTCTCCAGGTCGAGGTACGTGGTCGAGGAGGGGATCTTCGCGGCCTGAGGGGCGCCCGCCGACCCCCTCCTCGGGAGGAATCATCGGCAAATTATTTTAGCATCCGCGCCCCAAACCTATAACGTGGCGAGGCTCAGGGTGCTCTTCGTGAGCGACGTGCACTACCGGCCGGACCTCGCTGGAGAGGATCCGCCGAGGGCCGCGGGCCTCGCCAAGATCGAGGAGATAGTGAGGAGGGAGGAGCCGGACCTGCTCCTGGGCGCAGGTGACTGGGACCTGGGGTTCGACAAGGATGCCTTCGAGGAGCTCGCGGCCATGACCTACGTCCTCACAATATACGGCAATCACGAGAACAGGGAGGGCATACGCGCGGCGCGCAACGCTGACGGGAGGCCCATACTCATACCCGACGGCGATGCCGTGGAGTTCGACGGGCTGGTCGTGGCCGGGATCTCGGGCAACATAGGCAGCGGCAGGAAGTGGCACCACAAGAGGCCGGAGCAGTTCGAGGCCGAGGCATCGAGCCTGTCGGAGCGCCGCGTCGACGTCCTCATAACGCACGAGCCTCCCTCGGAGGTCCCCTTCGTGCCGGGGAACCCCTACGGCAAGAGGATAGTTTCCAAGGCCGTCATGATGGTGAGGCCCGGGCTGCACTTCAGCGGGCACGTCGAGTACCCGACGCAGCTCGTCAAGCACGGGGGCGTGAAGTTCCTCCACGTGGACAGCCAGCCGCCGGCTTGCGAGTACGCGGTAGGGGCGTTCGAGGACGGGGAGCTCCGCGAGCTCAGGATAAGGAGGAGCCCCGTGATACCCTTAAAGGAGACCCTGGCCGGTGGCCTCGGGGTTGACTAAGCTTCCCTGGGTGGACGCGGTCAGCATAGAGCCCTGCGGCGCCATAATCGACTGCAGGGGCGGCCTCGAGGAGTACCTGAGGGCGGCGCTGGGGGACGAGCGGCTCGCGTCGGGCGTAGCGTCCCGCGCGATGCACATCGCGCGCTCGATCCAGGCGCCCTACGGGGCCCGGATGATGCTCGGCCTGAGGGCCGCGATGGAGCTCGGCGCCGAAGGCGCCCCGGGGTACTCCGAGGAGCTGGGCAGGGGGCTGGTGGAGTCCATCCCCGGGTGGAGCGTGTTCCCAGACTCCGCGGAGGGGATATCGCTGCTCAGGGAATCCGGGTACCGCGTGATCCTCGTGTCGGGGCTCGAGGAGTGGATCCTCAGGGCGTTCGTGGGCGGCTCGGGAATATCCGTGGACGCGGTCTACGGCGCGGGCAGCGAGGGTCCCTTCAAGCCGAACCCCCGCGCGCTCTTCATGGCCTACAGGGACGCCGGCATCCCGATCTGGAGGGGGCTGCACGCGGGCCAGGACATCGACGAGGACGTGCGGCCGGCGATGGTGCTGGGCCTCAGGACCGCCTGGGTGAACAGGTACGGGGAGGAGGAGCCCGAGGAGGGGATAGCCTCGGAGTACATAGTGGGATCGCTCGGGGAGCTGGCGGAGCAGCTGTCCGAGGGCCGCGAGGGGAGGGACCTCGACGGGTGGCTACGCCGCCATGAGGGGCCGGGCGGCGATCACTACCCACGCGTCGATCCCTCAGGGCCGCGTCGAGGTCCTCTATCAGGTCCTCCACGTCCTCCAGGCCGACGGACAGCCTGAGGAGCCCGTCCGTTATGCCCAGCCTCTCCCTGACCTCGGGCGCTATGGGCCCGGAGGCGCTCATAGCTGCGTACGTGAGCAGGCTCTCGGTCCCCCCGAGGCTCGGGGACGGCTTTATCACCCTGACCCTCTTGAGGGCCCTGAGGACCGCTTCCTTCCCGCCCTTCAGCTCGAAGCTCACGACGGCGCCGTAGAGCCTCCTCTCGAACAGCCTGTCCGCGACCTCCCTGTAGGGGCTGTCGCTCAGCCCGGGGTAGTGCACAACCTTCACGGCCGGGTGCTCGCGCAGGAACTCCGCTATGGCCATAGCCGACGCGCTCTCGCGCTCCATCCTTATGCTGAGGCTCTTGAGCCCGCGCAGCACGAGGTAAGCGCTGAACGCTGACATCGTGGACCCGAGCATCCTCCTCCACTCCCAGGCCGCCCTGGCGCTCTCCTGGTCGGGGAAAGCCGACACCCCGGCCAGCACGTCGTTGTGCCCCGCGAGGTACTTCGTTGCGCTGTGCACCACGGCGTGGGCGCCGTCCGCCAGCGGCCTGTAGAGATATGGCGTCACGAACGTGTTGTCCACGATCAGCTTGGCCCCGGCGTCCCTGGCGGCGCGCGAGATCTGGCGCACATCCAGGACCCTCAGCGTCGGGTTCGTCATCGTCTCCAGGAACACGATGTCCGCGGGCTTGGAGAGGGCATCGATAACGTGCTCGGTGTCCGGCCACACTTGGTCCACGGTCACGCCGAACTTCCTCAGCTCCTCCAGCAGCCTTATCGTCGTGCCGTACTCCTCCATCGGGACCACCACCCTCATCCCCGGCCTGAGGATGGAGATCAGTAGGCTGCTTATGGCGCCCATCCCCGACGCGTAGCCCAGGGCGTCGGCCGCGTCCTCTATCCTCGCTATGGCGCTCTCCAGGGCCTCCACGGTGACGTTCTCCTCCCTCGCGTACTTCAGCTCGGTGCCCCTCTCCGTCATCCTGGGCTGGCCGGTCTCGCGGTCGGGGTGCTCGCATATCGTGCCCATGTAGATTGGGGGGATGAAGTAGCCCCTGTCCTCGTCGTAGTAGCCGTGGCCGTGGATTAGCTTGGTGTCGAATCCCTCCATGATGCGAGAGCGCTGTCCCCTTGATATAACCGTTTTCGCGATACCGGCGGCTCCGTTGCCTCAAGCTCACCCCCTACCCGAGCGAGAAAATAGGGCGCGGCCCGTTCAGCCACGGGGGCATCCCCTCCCACACTAGCGGGGGCCTCTCCCGATGAACAGGTAAGCATCTATGGAGTTCCCGCGCGGGCTGTGCTGATGGGCCTCAGGGACCTGGCGGCTCGCCTCAGCGAGTGGCCCGAGAAATAGGGATAACAGCGCGGGCCATGACCGGAAGGGGGGTCCTCCTCCTGATCTGGATCGGATTCGTGGTCATGGCAAATCGGGCGGAGGGCTCCCCTCGGATTTAGGCTCACCGACGGTCAGCTTGAGGTAACGGAGCCATGCCGGCAGCCGGACTTAGTGTCTCACGGCGCCGGCCCTTCCTGGCCGGCATCCCTGACCGGGAGAGCGATTATGGCCATCTCGACGGACTCGGGGTCGTCCAGCATGGCGCTCATGCAGCCGAGGAACTGGCTCCTGCTCTCGTCCTGATCCGACGAGGCGAGGAGCACGGGGCTGCCGTCCTCCGCCGAAATCCCGAACAGGTACTCGTGCAAGCTCCCGAGCACCTGCCCGGCCTCCTCCGAGAACTTCAGGAGGAGCATGAAGACCGCGAATCCCCCATAATCCTTCCCGTCCGGCGACGAGACGCCCCTTATGGCCTCGAGGGCCGCGTAGTTGTCCCGCGACCTCACCAGGTCCACTATCCTGTCCAGGACGTCCCTGTCCAGCTTCACATCATCCCTGACCTCGTGCAGCTCTATCTCCTCCTCTCCGCCCTCGACGGCTATCCTCACGGACCAGCGCCTCTCAGGGTCCAGGAAATCATGCGCGCTCACGCGTACCGCCTTGCGTGGGATCCGCCATCCCCGCTATTTAACTTGTGGGCCGCGCCGTCCGGGCCGGGCAAGTTGATCGGCGCCGGCGAGCGAGGGGTCGAGCGGGTTCGGCTTATCGGTTGCCGCGGACCGCGTCCCGCCCCGGGGCAGGCCCACGAGCGCGAGCTGGTCGTGTTCGCTCGGCGAGCCGCTGAACCCGCCGCCCGGCGCGAGCGAGCAGGGAGTCTGGGAGCGGCCCGTGGCCCGGTCGGGGGATAGCGCGCCGATCTTCTACGCGGGGCAGGCGAGCTAAACTTGATCGGGTTATACTTATATGATATAAACTTCTCGAACGATATTTGAGCGCATGAGGAGCAGGAAGCTCGTGAGGATAGGGTCCAGCCTGTTCGTGTCCATACCCGCCGAGTGGGCCAGGTCCCTGGGGCTGAGCGAGGGATCCGAGGTGCTGATGGACATGGACGGCGAGGGCATAACCCTGAGGCCGCCGCGGGGCGCGGCCGGGAGGAGGGTCTCCGTGGGGCCCCCCGCCGTCCACAGGAAGCTGCTGGCCGCCTACCTGAACGGGTGCAGCGAGATAGAGGTCTCACTGTCGGGCGTCGGGCGGGGGGACTTGGAGAAGCTGGAGAGGGTCGCGTCCTCGCTGATCGGGCTGGAGAAAGTGTACCAGGGGTCGGACCGCGCCGTGTACGCGTGCTTCGTGGATGACAACCAGGATGCCGGCTCCATATCTGGCAGGATGGTGGACACCCTCTCGGGGATGCTGGTGGACGCCGCGAGGGCGCTCGACTCCGTCGACCGCGGCGGGCTGGAGGAGGTCGCCGAGCGCGACGCGGTGATCGATAAGCTGTACTTCCTGCTGGTGCGCGTCCTCAGGTCGACCGTGGAGCTGCCGCGCGCCAAGCTGATGGACTTCCGCGCGATGTCCAAGGTCTTGGAGAGGATAGGCGACGAGGTCTCCGGCCTGGCGTCTGGGGCGCCCGAGTCATGGAATCCGACGTCGCTCTGGGCTTACGCGAGCGAGGAGGCCGCCATGCTCAGGAAGGCGCACTCGATGTTCCTGGAGGGCAGGCACGAGGATGCGGAGGCGCTGGGCGAGGAGGCCTGGTCCCTCTCCTGCGAGCTGCTGGCCGAGGCGGCGCGGGAGCCCGGCGACTTCGGCGCCCGCGCCGCGCACGCATACTCGGCAGTCGCGGGCCTGATCAAGGACGTGACGGACCTGATCGTCTGACGGCGGGCGCCCGCTCGGCGGCTCGCAAAGCTTTTTGGCAGGAGGGCCGAGCTCCCGGCCGTCTTGGAGGACCCCAGGGAGCTGGCCAAGCGCATGTCCCGGCTGGAGGCCGAGTACGCCGAGAGGCTCAGGAGATCCGTGGAGGGAGTGGGGAACCCGGCCGTCAGGGCCGTCATGCTGGCGGTGGCGCAGGACTCGGTGAAGCACTCCATGCTCTACGACACGATAGCGGAGCTCCTGGAGGGCCGGGGCCCCCTGCTGGACGACGCCCAGGCGGAGCGCCTGCTGCGCGAGATCGAGGAGCACATCAGGGTGGAGGAGGCGATGATGGACAGCGCCCGCTCGCTCGCCTCCAGCGCGCGCGTCGAGGGCGCCAAGCTGGTGGCCGAGTCCATATTGGAGGACGAGGAGCGCCACCACGAGATGCTCAGGGCGATCCGCGAGATGATAATCAAGAGGGAGACGCTGACGGAGGACGAGATCTGGGAGATGACGTGGAGGTACGCTATGTGGCACGGCGCGCCCGGGGGCTAGGCCCGCCGGTCCCACCCCGCGTCCCACGGCAGATACACTTGATCAATTTGTCTCACCAGCCTCATCATCCCTCCTACATCGCGCGCGGCGCACCGTTAATCGATGCCCGAGAAGGTTCCGGACGACGTGAGGGGGCAACTCAAGTGGGCGAAGGAGCGCATAGGCTCCCAGCTGCAGAAGCTGAACAGGATTTCGTCGGACGTGGACCGCCGCGAGAAGGCGCTCTTCGAGAGGGTCGTCTCGCTCAGCAAGTCCGGCGACCCGCTCCGCGCGGAGAAATACTCCGAGGAGCTATCCCAGGTCAGGAAGCTCAGGGACACTGTCAGGGCGCTCTCGGCCACGCTGGACGCCGTCTCCCTGAAGCTGGAGGGCGCCATAGGCCTGGGCGACGCCGTCGCCGCGATATCCGGCGCGAGGGCGATCGTGGCAAACCTCAGCCGCCAGGTTAAGGGCATGAACCCCGAGATCGACAGGTCGATCGCGGAGATAAGCGACGTCCTGACGTCGACGCAGCAGATGTTCTCTGAGATCTACATACCAACCAGCCCGGACTCCGAGTCGATATTGGAGGAGGCGGAGGCGGTCGCCGAGGTCAGGCGCAGGCAGGCCGCGGGGCTCGGGCTGGAGGTCCAGCCCCAGCGACGACGCCCCTCCTGAACCGCCCGAAGCCGGTCAGATGGCGCGGATACCCGCGATCGGATACCATCCACACGGCGCCACCGCTCACCCCCTAGTTGCATCGCAGGGCCGAGGCCGGCGCTGGGGGCCTCGCGCGCGGATATCCACTCCAACCCCCTCGCCTGGCTGAAGTGAATGGCATGCCCATGTACGCGGGGGACCGGCTCGAGGGATCGTTCGCCCGTTCTTGCATATCCGATGAGACCACGGACGCCGGCGAAGCTCTTAAAAATTCCATCGCTTGAGCCCCTCGGAGCATGAGACTGTACGAGTACGAGGGGAAGCTGCTCTTCTCCAGCGCCGGCATAAAGGTGCCCGGCCAGGTCCTCCTGAGGACGCCCGAGGACGCGGAGCGCGCCGCGGGGAGCGCCAGGTACCCGGTGGTTCTGAAGGCCCAGGTCCTGGTGGGCGGCAGGGGCAAGGCCGGGGGCGTCAAGATAGCGAGGAACCCGGATGAGTTCGTGAGGTACGCGAGGGAGATACTGAACATGACCATAAGGGGGGAGAAGGTGGCAGCGGTGCTGGCGGCGGATTATGTGGACATAGAGCGCGAGCTCTACCTCTCGATAATAGTGGACAGGTCCGCGAGGAAGTACCTCATACTCCACTCTGACAAGGGGGGCGTGGACATCGAGGAGGTCGCTAGGCAGTCGCCGGAGCACATATTCAGGACGACGTTTGACCCGTTCGTGGGGATCAAGGAGTACCACGCGCGCGAGGTCGCTAGGAACCTCGGCCTGGGCGCGCAGTTCACGGGCCGCGTCCTGGACCTCCTCAGGAAGATGTACGAGGGCGTCATGCTGCGCTACGACGCCGACCTGGTCGAGATAAACCCGCTGGCCGTCAGCGGGCAGGAGCTGATCCCCGTGGACGCCAAGGTGACCATAGACGACAACGCCCAGGAGCCCGTCGTGGAGGAGCTCAAGAGGGTCCTCGGCAGGGACCCGAGCGAGGGGGAGGTGCACGAGTTCAACTACGTGAAGCTCGACGGGTACATCGGGATCATCGGGAACGGCGCCGGGCTCACGATGGCGACCATGGACGAGGTGCAGAGGTTCGGGGGGAAGCCGGCGGACTTCCTGGACATAGGCGGCGGCGCCGAGAGGGGGATAGTGAAGGACGCGACGAAGCTCCTGCTCTCGGACCCGGACGTCAAGGCGATATTCATCAACATCCTGGGCGGGATAACCAGGTGCGACGAGGTCGCCTCCGGCGTCGTGGAGGCGCTGGGCGAGTCCAGGGACAAGAAGCCGATAGTCATAAGGCTGGTGGGCACGAATGAGGAGGAGGGCAGGAGGATATTGGAGAGGGCCGGGATATCCTATTACACGGAGATGGACGAGGCCGCGCAGGCGGCCGTGAGGGCTGCGGGGGTGGCGTAGATGCCGATACTTGTGAACTCCAACACCAAGGTCATAGTCCAGGGGATGACGGGGAAGGAGGGCTCCTTCCACACGAGGGCGATGGTGGCCTACGGCACGAAGGTAGTCGCCGGGGTGACCCCCGGGAAGGGCGGGACCAAGTTCGATGGGATCCCGGTCTACGACTCCATGAGGGACGCGGTGAGGGAGCACCCGGACGCCGACACCTCCGTGATATTCGTGCCCGCCAGGTTCGCGCCCGATGCCATGTACGAGGCTGTGGAGGCCGGGATGAGGAACGTCGTCGTGATAACCGAGCACATACCTCTCCACGACGAGGTCCGCGCGGTGAACTTCGCGAGGGCCAACGGGGTCCGCGTGGTGGGCCCCAACTGCCCCGGGCTGATAGCGCCCAGCCAGAGGGTGAAGGTCGGCATAATACCGGCATCCGTCGCCTCCCCGGGGAAGGTGGGCATAGTCTCCAGGAGCGGGACGCTGACGTACGAGATAGCGCTCCACCTGTCCAGGGCGGGGCTCGGCGTGTCGACCGCCGTCGGCATAGGCGGCGACCCGGTGATCGGGATGTCATTCGTTGAGGTCCTCGAGATGTTCAGCGAGGATCCGGAGACAAAGGGCGTCGTCATAATAGGCGAGATAGGGGGCAGCATGGAGGAGGACGCCGCCGCGTTCATAAAGTCCGGCGGCCTCGGGAAGCCGGCGGTGGCCTACGTTGCGGGGAGGACGGCGCCGCCTGGCAAGAGGATGGGGCACGCAGGCGCGATAATCTCGATGGGGGTCGGGACCGCGGAGAGCAAGGTGAAGGCATTCGAGTCCGCGTCCGTCCCGGTCGCCGATAGGCCGTCGCAGGTGGCGGAGCTGATGAAGGCGGCCCTC
>WYEM01000099.1 GCA_009903775.1 Nitrososphaerota archaeon
TAGCGCCGTGCCGGAGGCGATCAGCGCGAAAGCGAAGCCGGCGAACCCGAAGACTAGCGGGGCCTCGCTGTGCACCTCATGGTTATTCCTGCTCATGCAGTAATTATGATAAGAGTTGGAATTTATAAACATTACTGTGCCGCACTATATGAGCTCGTTGTCCGGATATGGAGAGGCTGCCCCTCCGCTTACTGATACCGGTGCGCGGCGGGGACTTCCTGAGGGCGCCCTTCTCCCTCATGGGCGCGGTCCAGGGATTTCCCGCGTCCTCGCGCGAGGACGTCCTGGACAATTACAGGAGGCTGGGATTCTCGCTCGAAGCCCCGGTGGTATAGGAGGACGCGCGGATCCTGGGGGCCGCGATGTCCGCGCGCATGAGCGCGCCGCCCGGGCGCTCGGGGCCCTGGGGGGCGCGGCGGAGGGAGGGGGCGCATAGGCCAGGGATCCGTGCCCCGCGCGCTGAGCCTCGACGAGGCCATCGCCGCCCTGAGGGGCGGAGCGCGAGGCGGCTCCGTTACCTTAAGCCGATCGATGAGCCTAAATCCGAGGGGAGCCCTCCGCCCGATTTGCCATGACAGCTGATCCGATCCAGATCAGGAGGAGGACTCCCCTTCCGGTCATGGCCTACGCGGTTTATCTGTATTTCTCGGGCCTCTCGCTGAGGAGGGCCACCAGGTCCCTGAGACTCATCATGAGCAGGAGCCACGTGTCGATATGGAGGTGGGTGCAGAGGCTGGGCCCCGCCCTCGGGTCCATCGGCGCGGATCCGAGGGACGTGCGCCGCATGTCCATCGATGGGACGATGGTGGACCTGGGAGGGACCCCCGCGTGGATCTGGGTCGCCTTCGAGCCCGACCTCCATGCGATGCTCGACTTCCACGCAGCCCGCGCGGGAACTCGATCGATGCGTACCTGTTCATCAGGAGGCTCGTCCGCAGGTACGGCAGGGTTCCCATCTACACGGACGGCGCGGGATGGTACGCGGACGCCTGCAGGTGGGCGGGCGCCGAGCACGCGGTCTACGATCGCCCCCTGAGGAACCTCATGGAGCGCATGGTCCAGTACGTCAAGGAGGGGACTGAGGCCTTCGACGACCTGTTCCCGGCTAGGAAGAGCAGGCTCGCGTCCGGGCGCGCGTTCGAGCGCTTGCATAACTGGCTATCAGTGTTCATGTCCATGCAGGACTTCGTGTTCGAGAATGGGGGCCTGGGGAGGCCCCCACTAGCGTGGGAGGAGGAGATGCCGCGGTGGCTGGACGGGCTGCGCCCTATTTTCTCGCTCGGGTAGGAGGTGGGCTTAAGGTAACGGAGCCGACATGTTTCGAGAAATACTTAAAGCCACGGGTGAGCGGCGGGGATCGAGGTTATGGTCGTAAAGAGGGTGCCAACCTATTGCTATCAGTGCGTTAGCGGTCCGGATCTCCTATATGTGATGGTCGAGGACGGCAAACCCATAGGCATTGAACCCAACTACGATATATCGGATAAACACCCGGCTAGGGGGAGAATTTGTGCAAAAGCATACGGACTTATACATAAAACTTATAATCCTTTCAGGATAAAGTCCCCCATGAGGAGGACGAACCCCAGGAAGGGCATCAGCGAGGATCCGAAATGGGAGGAGATCACGTGGGATGAGGCGCTAGACCTCGTGGCCGCGAAGCTGAGGGAGGCCAGGGCGAAGGGGCTGCTCGACGAGAACGGTTATCCCAGGCTGGCGGTGACCCTGGGCGAGGCCGGCACTCCTATGGGGTATTACGGATCGTTCAACGCGTTCCTGGCCGCGTGGGGGCCGGTGGACTATAGCTTTGGCAGCGGCCAGGGCGTCAAGTGCTATCACTCCGAACACCTGTACGGCGAGTACTGGCACAGGGCGTTCATAGTCGCCGCCGATTCGCAGCGCACGAAGCTCGTGCTCTCCTTCGGGCACAATGACAACGCCACCGGCGGCGTCAACTCCATCTGGAAACACATGAGCGCGAAGGACAGGGGCATGAAGTGGATACAGTTCGAGCCCCACATGTCGGTCACCGCGGCGACCGCCGACGAGTGGATACCGATAAGGCCGAAGAGCGACGGGGCGTTCATGCTGGCCATGATGAACGTCATGCTCCACGAGATGGATTGGAGGGAGTCGACCGACGTCGACTTCGTGAAGAGGATGACCAACGCCCCCTATCTGGTGGGGCCCGATGGCTTCTACGTCCGCGAGAAGGGCAGCGGCAAGCCGCTCGTGTGGGATCCCGTGGAGGGGCGGGCCAGGGCGTTCGACGACGACGGAATAAAGGATTTCGCGCTGACGGGCGAGTACACTGTCGAAGGCTTCGAGATGGGGCCGGATAAGGAGACTGTGCGGGAGGGCGAGATGCGCGCGAAGCCCGTCTTCGAGCTCCTGAGGGAGCACGTGAAGCCATACACCCCAGAGTGGGCGTCCGGGATAACGGACGTGGACCCCAGGACCATCCGCAGGATAACGCGCGAGTTCGTCGAGAGCGCCAGCATAGGCGCCACGACGGAGGTCGAGGGGCTTCAACTCCCCCTGAGGCCCGTCGCGATCCTGACCGGGAGGGGGGTCTCGAACGGCTGGGGTGCGTATCTGGTCGTGTGGGCCCGCACGGTCCTCGGCGCCCTCGTGGGCGCCCTCGAGACGCCCGGGGGCATGGTGGGCGCCACCACCAGGCTCAACAAGCCCATGCACGACAGGCTCGCCACGGTCAGGATCGGCGAGGACGGCTTCATGGCGCAGAGCCTCAATCCCACTGGCAAGGGGCTCTGGAGGATCGACTCCAAGTCCAGGAACTTCCACAGGGCGCTCAGCCCGCTGGTCCTCGACTCGTCCTGGAGCCAGGCGCTGGGGCCCAGCACAATAGCCTGGTACTTCATGGACAGCCCCGCGCAGAACTGGCCGAGGGTGACCCCGCCCGATATCTACATGATATTCAGGGGCAACCCGATGGTCTCGTTCATGGACCCCGATCTCATAGCGCGCGACCTGAGCCGGATGCCATTCATGGTGGCGTTCGCGTTCACGATCGACGAGACGAACTGGTTCGCGGACGTCCTGCTGCCGGAGGCCTCGGACCTGGAGGGCCTCCAGCTCTTCGCGATAGGCGGAACGAGCTACATGGAGCAGCTGTGGGACTACATAGGGGTGGCCCTCAGGCAGCCGGCGGCCGTGAACCGCCAAGTGAACTCGATGGACATGACCGACATATCGACGGAGCTGGCCGCGCGGGCAGGATTCCTGCGCGAGTACAACGAGGCGATCAACCGGGGGATCCTGGGGTACCCGCTGAAGACTCCCATGTACGACTTCTCGCTCGATCCGGAGAGGAAGTACTCCGCGGAGGAGATATGGGATCGCGTGTGCAGGGCCGCCACCTGGACGCTCAGCGGGGGCGATGAGGTCCACGGGCTGGACTGGTTCAGGGAGCACGGGTTCTACCTGGCGCGCTTCAGCCGGCTCAACTGGTATCTGCACCCGCTGATGGTGGCCAAGAAGCTGCGCTACGAGGTCCCCTATAACGAGAGGCTCTACAGGGTCGGGCGCGAGCTGGAGCGCAGGCTGCACGAGATCGGCGTCCACTGGTGGGACGCGAAGCTCGACGAGTACACGCCGTTCCCCGTCTGGGAGGACCCGCTCGACAAATGGGACGAGTGGGTCAGGGAGCTGGGCGAGGACCCGCGCGAGTACCCGTTCTGGATGATCTCCACGAAGGCGATGCCGCAGCTCGGGAGCACGACGGTCGCCAACGCGCTCCTGGCGGACGTCTCGAGGCTGATAGCCGGCCAGAGGGCCCTCCTGATGAACGCGAGGGTCGGCAGGGCCATGGGCCTCAGGGACTGGGACGAGGTGCTGGTGGAGGCGCCGACGGGGAAGACCGCCAGGGGGTTCGTGCAGCTCAGGGAGGGCGTGAGGCCCGACGTCGTGGTGGCGTCCGGGCAGCTCGGCAACTGGCTGACGCCGGTGGCCAAGGATATTAAGATGATCAACATTAACCTGCTGACTAAGATGAGCATGACGACCCTGGACGGCACGGGGAGCACCGCGGATCTGCTGAGGGTGAGGATAAGGAGGGTGGACTGATTGACTCACTGGGCGATGGTGGTGGAGGCGTACAAATGCACCGGGTGCCAGACGTGCACCACAGCGTGCAAGGTCGAGAATGCGACTCCTCCGGGGGTCTACTGGAGGCGCGTCCTGGACCTGGAGGTGGGCGAGTACCCGAACGTCAGGCGCGTCTTCCTCCCCACCCAGTGCATGCACTGCGAGGATCCGCCGTGCGTGTCCGTCTGCCCCACGGGCGCCAGCAGGCGCAGGGACGACGGAATAGTATACATCGACTACGACGTATGCGCCGGTTGCGGGCTCTGCGCGCTCTCATGTCCCTACGGGGCGCGCTGGCTGATAAAGCCGTACGAGTTCTACTATGGGGAGCCCACCGAGTACGAGCTGAACAAGTTCGATCGCAGGATGGAGGGGGCCGCCTCCAAGTGCACGTTCTGCATGCACAGGGTGGACAGGGCCGGGGAGACCGGGAAGAAGCCGGGCGTGGACCCCGAGGTGACGCCCATGTGCGTCAACGCGTGCCCCGCGGGGGTCCTGCACTTCGGGGACCTCGACGATCCGGAGAGCGAGGTCTCGAGGATCCTCAGATCCAAGAAGAACTTCAGGCTCCTGGAGGAGCTGCGCACGAAACCCTCCGTGTACTACGTGCTCGAGGGGGAGATCGTGCTCCCCACGGAGCAGGTGGCGGCCGAGCCCTGAGCGGGGTGCGCCCCGGTCTCCGGATGGCGCGGGATCCGGGGGGAGACCCCGCGGCCGAACGGGATGCGCCGCACGTCGCCGCCTCGGGCCGCGAGTCCACGAAACGCTGATAGTTGAACCGGAGAATACTTATATTGCGGCGAACGGTGAGGACGATCGATGGACTTTCTGCTATCTGAGGATGAAAGGCGCTTCCAAGAGAGCGTCTCGGAGTTCGCCAAGAGGCACATAGAGCCCAGGTGGATAGAGATAGATGAGAAGGGACGCATACCCCTCGAGCTGATAAAGAGGATGGGCGACCAGGGCCTCTTCGCCATACCGGTGCCCGACAAGTACGGCGGCATGGGCGGAACGGTCCTGATGGCGGCGCTCGCCATCGAGGAGATAGCGTACCACGACCCGGCGGTGGCCGTCGCCGTATACGCGCTGCTCAACAACGGATGGCCGCTGGCGCTCTCGCTCTTCGGGAGCGAGGCCGCGAAGCAGGAGATACTCCCCAAGGTGGCCTCCGGCGATGCGTTCTTCGGGATAGGCTCCACGGAGCCCCAGGGGGGATCGGACGTGGCCGGGGCGAGGACCGTCGCCAGGAGGTCCGGGAACAAGTGGGTTGTGAACGGCGAGAAGACCTACATAAGCGGCGTCAGGGAGATCCAGGAGCTCCCGGCGGGCGGCGGCTTCTTCCTGGTCTCGAAGGCCGAGAGCGCCGAGTACGGCCATAGGAACATGGTGGACTTCGCCCTCCTCCCCAAGTGGAACGGCAAGATGAGGGACGGCTGGAAGCCGACCGTCTACGACGACATAGGGAGGCACGGGCTGAGCACGGGCGGATTCAAGCTGGAGGACTTCGAGGTCGAGGACGACCTGAGGATAGGCGACGTGGGCAGGGGGTTCTACCTGCTCATGGAGGGCTTCAACATAGCGAGGGTCCTAGTGGCCGCAGCCACGATAGGCAGCGCGAGGTGGGCCTTGGACAGGGGCGCCGAGTGGCTCAGGAGCAGGAAGCTCTTCCAGGGCAGGCCTCTCGCATCGTTCGAGGGGATCAGCTTCAGGTTCGCGGAGCTGTACGCCGAGCTCGAGGCCGCCAAGTACTTCGTCTACAGGGCCGCCTGGATGATCGACAAGACCTACCTGGAGAACCCACCGCGCTTCAAGCCCAAGGACCTGAACGTGCCCGTGTCGCTCGCGAAGATGAAGGGCCCGGAGACGGCGACCAGGATCTACGAGGAGGTCCTCAAGTGGCTGGGCGCCTACGGCTACACGAAGGAGAGCGCCGTGTACAGGGGATGGCTCGGCACGTTCTCGTACACGATAGGGGCCGAGGGGACCCAGAACATAATGCGGTACATAATAGCCAGGGACGTGATAGGCAGCGAGTACGTGAGCCACACAGGCTAACAGCGGGCTCGGTGCTCGGGATTGAAGATCCTAGTTGCGGTCAAGCCGACGTTCGACATCGGCCAGCTGAAGTTCGAGAAGGACGGCACACCAATGCTCGACGCCTGCCCGGTGTCGCTGGGGGAGGCCGACAGGTGCGCGCTGGAGGAGGCCATGAGGATCAAGGAGAGGCTGGGGGCCACCGTCGCGGCGGCCACTGTCGGGTCGAGCGAGGCGCACTACAAGGCGATCAGGGACTCCTACGCCATGGGCGCCGACGAGGGATACCTGGTGAAGGCCGATGACCCGTGGAAGTTGGACGCGCTGTCAGTGGCGTCCGCGATAGCCCGCGTAGCGGCCGCCACGGGTCCATACGACCTGGTGCTGACAGGATCGGGGGCGGGGGACACGCACGCATCGGTCATCGGCCCCATGATCGCGGGGATCCTCGGGATTCCGCTCATCGCCGGGGTTGACAGGCTGGAGGTCAGAGGTCCCGGCGTGGTCGCCGGCACCTGCAAGCTGGAGGACGGCTCCTACACGTATGAGGCCAAGACGCCGGCCGTGGTCACGGTGACTTCCGAGGCCAACGCCCCCAGGATCCCGAACCTGAGGGCCATACTGAGGTCCAAGGGCATGCCGATCAGGGAGATGAGCGCCGGGGAACTCGGCATCGACCTCAGGCGGCTGGAGCCGCTGAGCGTCAGGAAATATGAGATAAAGAGGAAGAGGATCATTTACAAGGCCGAGGACCAGAAGGGGGCCGCGGAGGCCTCGGCCAAGCTCCTCGCGGCCCTGAGGTCGGAGGGGGTCCTCAGTTGAGGGTGCTAGCGTACGCGGACAACAGATCCTGGGCGGCGCAGCTGGCATCGGCGGCCGATGCTCTGGGCGGCGATGCGGCCGTCTTCGTCCCGGGGAGGGAGCTGGCGGACGACGCAGCCAAGCTCTACTCTGAGGTCTTCTTCTCGGGGCTCGGCCCGTTCGAGCCGGTCTCCTACTCGGCTGCGTTCTCCGAGGCCGCCAGGTCCTTCAAGCCCGACCTGGCGCTCCTCCCGTGCACGAATAAGGGCCGCTCGATCGCGGGCCTCTACTCGTCGGCGGCTGGGATCCGGTCCGCGACTGATGTGATATCGCTCTCCGCCCGGGCCGGCGATTCCTCCATCACCGTGAGGAGGCTGGTGTACGGGGGGAGGGCGGAGGCCGAATTCCTGATGAGCGCCCCGGCCGCCGTCTGCGTGGTGCAGGGATCCTACCCGGAGCGCGGGCCCCGGGGCGGCCCCGGCCAGGTCCACGAGGTGCCGGCCCCGGATCCGGCCTCGTCGGTCGACTTCAAGCCCAAGAGGAGGGAGGGCGTCCAGCCGGAGGAGGCCGAGGTGGTCGTCGTCGCCGGAAGGGGCATCAGGTCTAAGGAGGACTTAGAGCTTGTGAAGGAGCTGGCGCGCGCCCTCGGCGGCGCGTGGAGCGTCACGAGGCCCCTTGCCGCGGACCAGGGCTGGGCCGACTCTTGGGTGGGGATCTCCGGGCTGGTCGTGAGCCCCAAGCTCTATATAGGCGTGGGCGTCTCGGGGCAGCCCCACCACATGATGGGGGCCCGCGGGTCCAAGATAATAGTTGCGATAAACAAGGATCCCGGGGCGCCCATATTCGAGGAGTGTGACTATGGTATAGTGGGCGACCTCTACGCGGTCGTGCCGGAGCTGCTGAAGCTGTTGGGCGGGAAGGACAGGGGCCTATGAGCTCGGGGGAGAAGTTCGACGTCGTCGTGGTGGGCGCGGGACCGGCTGGCCTCAGCGCCGCTTACTTCCTCGCGAAGAAGGGGTTCAGCGTGGTGGTCCTCGAGAGGGGCATGGAGGTGGGCGCGAAGAACGTGTTCGGGGGCAGGATATACTCGCACGTGCTGGACGAGCACTTCCCTGGGTGGAGGGACGAGGCGCCGGTGGAGAGGTGGGTGAGGAGGGAGAGGTTCAGCGTGCTCTGCAAGGGCGCATCGGCGACGATCGACTACTCCCGCGATGGGGGGCCCCGCGGGAGCTTCACGGCGTTCCTGGGGCAATTCCTCAGGTGGCTGTCATCAAGGGTCGAGGCCGAGGGCGGGCTCGTGGTCAGCGGCGTCAGGGTGGATGCCATAGATTTCTCCGACGGCTACGCGAGCGGTGTGAGGGCGGGGGCCGACTCCGTGGCCGCGGACTATGTTGTGATAGCCGAGGGCGCTAATTCCCTGCTTCTGGAGAGGCACGGCCTCAGGAGGAAGCCCAGCACGTCCGAGATGGCGCTGGGGGTCAAGGAGGTCATTAGGCTCAGCGAGGGCGCGATCGACACGAGGTTCGGCGCCGGCAGCGAGGGTGTGGCCCACCTTTTCATAGGGCATCCCATAAGGGGCGTGGTGGGAGGGGGTTTCCTGTACACTATGAGGGAGCACGTCACGCTGGGCCTAGTGATGAGGCTCTCGGACCTCAGCGAGGGCGCGGCCGTGGCGAAGGACGCCATCGAGGATCTCAGGGCCACGCCGGTTATCCGGGATCTGGTCGGGGACGGGATTCCTGTGGAGTACTCCGCGCACCTAGTCTGGGAGGGGGGCCGGGAAACGGTCATGGAGGAGCCCTTCGGGAACGGCTACGTGGTGGCGGGGGACGCCGCAGGATTCCTGCTGAACACCGGCTTCACCATAAGGGGGGTCGACATGGCAATGGAGTCCGGTCGGCTCGCCGCCGAGGCGATAGCCGGCGCGCACGAGGCGGGGAGCAGGAGCAGGGAGGGCCTCTCGCGCTATCGCGCGCTGCTGGAGGACAGCTTCGTCCTCAGGAACATGAGGAGGTTCTCCAGGGCCCCGAGGTTCCTCTCGAGGCGGAGGCTCTACGCGGAGTACGCGGACGCGATCTGTGGGGCGCTGGGCGACCTGTACTCGGAGGGCGCCGAGGCGAAGAGGGCCTGCGCCTCGGTTACAGCGGCCGCCAAATCCAGCGGGATATCGATCCCGACAGCCCTCGCGGATATTTGGGAGGCTTGCAGGTCGATATGAGCGAGAGGCTGAGCGTGGAGAGGAGGCTCGCGCTCACGAACTTCAGGGTCCACGAAAGGCCGCACATAGTCGTGGACACCGAGAAGTGCCGGGGATGCGAGATGCCATGCGTCACGTCGTGCCCCGCGGGCCTCTACACCATAGACGAGGGCGGTAGGCTGAGGTTCAACTACGAGGGGTGCCTGGAGTGTGGCACGTGCAGGCTGGTGTGTCCGCGCGAAGCGGTGAAATGGGAGTATCCGCCCGGGGGTTTCGGCGTCTGGTACAAGTTCGGGTGATACCGCCGGCCTCAAGGCCGCCCGAAACGGCGCCCGCCATGGCGTTCACGCCCTCTCCGAGGGTCGGGGCGCATCTAGCTGGGCGTGCCGGCGAGCGCGCCCACGAGGGCCGGCCGCCTCAGCTCCAGCCTGGGCCTAAGCGACCTAAAGGATCCTCGCGTCCCTCAGGCCCTCCTCCCGATGAACAGGTACGCATCTATGGAGTTCCCGCGCGGGCTACGTGGAAGTCCGGCATGGCGCGCAGGTCAGGCTCGAAGGCGACCCAGATCCACGCGGGGGTCCCTCCCAAGCTCACCATCGTCCCATCGATGAATATCCTGCGCACGTCCCTCGGATCCGCGCCGATGGATCCGAGGGCGGGGCCGAGCCTCCGCACCCACCTCCATATCGACACGTGGCTCCTGCTGATGAGCCTCAGGGCCCTGGCGGCGCGCCTCAGGGAGAGGCCCGAGAAATATGGATAAACCGCGTGGGCCATGACAGGAAGGGGGTCCTCCTCCTGATCCGTATCGGATCAGCTGTCATTGCAAATCGGGCGGAGGGCTCCCCTCGGATTTAGACTCATCGACCGGCTTAAGGTAACGGAGCCCAATTCTTGGTCAGAGTCTCCCCATAAATGAAAGATTATTCGTGGTCCGATCACTCGTACCTGAGGGCGGAGACTGGGCTCATCCTAGCGGCCCTGTACGCTGGCACGAGGCCGGCCACCAGCCCTATGGCGACCGAGAGGACTATAACGAGGGCTATTGTCGCGGGGGAGAAGGTGGGGGGCGCGTAGCCGAGGAAGGCCCCGCCCGAGCCGCCGGGCCCCCCGAGGCGCCCTGTGGCCGCGGGCATCAGGCCGGCCAGCGCGTACGCGACGCCCACGCCGAGCGCTGAGCCGGCGACCCCCCCGATGAGCCCGATGAGGGCGGACTCCGCCAGGAACATCTCCAAGACGTCTGCGTTCGTGAACCCGAGGGCCTTCAGCAGCCCTATCTCCCTGGTCCTCTCCACGACGCTCGTGTACATCGTGGTGGTGACCCCGACGAACGCGACCAGGAGGGAGACCCCGGCAGCGGACGCGAGGAGCATGTCCAGGAACCCTATTATCGTGTCAGCCACGCTTATGCCCATCTGGGTCGAGAGGACCTGCACGCGGTCGCCGTAGATCGACTTTATCCTGGACTCGGTCGCGTTGACCAGGCCGGAGCTGGACACGTACACCAGTATCCCGCTGTACTGGGGGCTCCCAGTCAGCTCGCGGCCGGCCGCCAGGGGGACGAATATCGACTGGTCCA
>WYEM01000018.1 GCA_009903775.1 Nitrososphaerota archaeon
TACTATCATCCGGGCGGGAGCTCATCGGGCATCCAGGGGATCTACGTCTTCGCGACGACCGCCGCGCCGGGCGATCGCTGGTACGTCGCCACCGTCTCCGCGTACACCAACGACACGGTCACCGTGTACAACGTGCCCCCCGGGGGCACCGTCGAGATAATCGGGAGGGACGCCATCGGCAGGCCCGTGTTCCTCGAGGGGGTGAACTCGCTCAGCTACCCCTCGGCCGTCTCGATAAACATCGACAACTACTACGCGCCGATAACGGGGGAGCTCGTGGTCACCCCGTAGCGCCGGGCGCGACTCCCGTCCCCAGGGCCCTCGCCCTTATCGCGCAGAAAGAGCAGATCTCCCTCCCCTTCGAGGTCGGCCTCCCGCAGATCCTGCAGGTCCCGACATCCTCCTCCCTCAGGTACCTCTCCGCCAGGGCCGGCTGCACGCCGTCCGCGAACTCCTGGACGAGCCTCAGCATGAACCCCGGCATCCCCTCCTCAATCTCCAGGAGCTTCCTCCTGATGAACCCCTGGGAGGTCCTGTCCCTCAGCGGGCACTCGGCGCCCGCTACGGGGAGCCCCCTGATCCGCGCGTACTCCGCCAGGTCCCTCTCGTAGATGAGGAAGAGCGGCTTCACGCTCCTCACCCCGTAGTGGCGGCCGGCCGGGATCACCGGCCTGAGCCTGGCGAGCCCCTCGAGGTCCCCGGACTGGTAGCCCATCATGACGAACTGCGCCGCGTCGTCCAGGTTGTGCCCCGTCGCCAGGGCGTCCGCCCCCGCGTCCTCCGCGGCCTCCTCCAGCGCGTAGCGCTTCACCACGCCGCACGTGGAGCACGCCGGCCTCCTCACGGCCCTGACCGCCTCCGGGACCGAGAAGCCGTACCTCGCCCTCAGGTCCACGATCCTGCCCTCCACTCCCAGCATCTCGAAGTTCCTCCTGGCGGCCTCGGCGCTCGCGCGCGAGTACTCCCCGATCCCCAGGTCCAGGTGGATCCCCACGATCTCGAAGCCGTAATCGCCCCTCAGCCCCGCCAGCGCGTGGAGCAGCGACACGCTGTCCTTCCCCCCGGACACCGCCACCGCCACCCTCCTCACGCCGTCGAACATCCCGTACCTGTCGGCCACCCTCCTGATCCTCCTCTCCAGCCACTGGGGGTAGTGCTCCTCGCAGAAGGACGCGTTGGCGTATGGAACCCTCACGGCGGCAGGCCTGCCGCAGATCGCGCACCTCCCTGGGGATCCGGCTGGCACGGCGCATCGGGCCCCCCGGCGCCAATAAGTTTGGCGCCGGCCTCGATCCCCGCGCGCCGATTCGCCGCCCCTCCCCTCCAGGAACCTGGTGAGCTCCTCTATCGCCCTCCTGCCCGCCTCCACGGCGCCCCTGTGCCGGAGCAGGAAGTCCATCCCGCTGTCCGTTATCCGGTAGTACACGACCCTCCTCCCGTTCCTCGAGCCCTCCCTGGCGTCCAGCAGCCCCCTCCCCCTGAGGGACTTCAGGATCACGTAGATGTAGCCGGGCGGGAGCGCCTCCCCCAGCACCCCGGATATCCTCCTCCTGAGGCCGTAGCCGCACTCCTCCCCCTCGGCCAGGTACCTCAGCACGAGCAGCGAGACTATTCCGCGCAGCAGGCGGTACCTCCTGCCCCCCCTCAACGCGGCGCGTCGGGCGCTCCTTCCTAATTTGGGTTGTCGGGCCCCCGGGATCCCCCGGAAAGGAAAAATCCGGCGCCGCCGGCCCGTCGGCGTTGAGGATCAGGGCCCTGGCGATCCTCGGGGATCCCCCGTCCTGGGAGGCGGCCCGGCTCAGGGACGCGATGGAGGACTGGGCCGCCGAGCTCTCCGGGAGGGCCAGGGAGGCGTCCTCCGCGGGGGTCGAGGTCTGGACCAGGCGCATATCGCTCCCCGGCCTCCCCGGCGACGACCCCTCGCTGGTGGCGAGGGTATCCTCGGCCTCCCCCGATGGCGTGCTGGTCTCGATAGGCCACACGCGCAGGCCCGAGGTCCTCGAGGAGGCGGCGCTGCAGGGGCTGCACGCGTACATGCCCATCCAGGGGCCGGGCGACGCGGCCGCGGCCGCGTCCGCCATCGTCAGGATCGCCGGCAGGGACCCCGAGCTGGCCACGCGCGTCGCGGTCAGCGCGGGCGGCCACATAATAGCCACGCCCTACTTCCCCGTCTCGTCGGCCCCGCCGGGGAGGAGGATCCTCGCCGCCTCCATCCTCTACGCGTCCGACGTCGATGCCTCGTCCGTGGCCGGCTCCGTGGCGAGCATCTTCAGGCGCGCGGAGGGCGCGGTCCCCGGGGCGGCGTTCGACTACTCCCTGAGCCCGTGGATGGAGGACAGCGTCGCCGCGCTCGTGGAGCGCGCCTACGGCGCGCGCGTGGGGTCGCCGGGCTCCATGCACGCGGTCCACGAGCTCAACCGCGCCATCAGGAGGGGCGCGGGCCCCGGGGCGCTGGGGTTCAACGAGGTCATGCTCCCCGTGGAGGAGGACTCCGCGCTCAAGGCCATGGCGCGCGAGGGCTCGATACGCGCCTCGGACCTGCTCCGCCTATCCTCGGTGTGCGTGGCCGGCGTCGACATGGCGGTGGTCTCCGCGGGCCCCGAGGAGGTCCGCCGCTTCCTCCTGGACGCTCGCGCCCTCTCGGCCTCCGCGGGGAAGCCGATAGGGGTCAGACTCATACCGGTCGGCGACCCGCCGGGAACCCGGGTGGACCTGGGGAGGTTCGGGCGGGCGACCGCGATAGCACTATAGCGCGCGAAACCGATATTACGGTGGGCCGCCGCGCCCCCGCATGCGGGGGCGCGGCGGCCGGGGCGCGGCTGCCGCGCTCTACGCGGCCGCGCTCGCGCTGGGGGGCGCGGCTGCCGCGCTCTACGCGGCCGCGCTCGCGCTGGGGCTGGCCGAGGAGCTCTCCCCCGGGCTGCGCTCCGCCATCCCGGCGCTGGCCGCCTACCGGCCGGCGCTCTACGCCCTCGGGCTGGTGGGCAGCGTCGAGGTGGTGTGGGCGGCCGTCCTCGCCTACTCGGCGTACGTGTACCTCAGGCGCCGGGGGCTGCCGGTCGCGCTGCTGGCTTCCCTGCTGCTGGCCGAGGTCGTCGACGGCGTCCTCAAGGTCTCCTTCTCGATATGCCGCCCCCTGGAGGCCTCCTGCCCCCTCCACGAGCCGCTCCTCGTGGACAGCTACTCCTACCCCTCGGGCCACGCTTCCAGGACCTTCTCGCTGCCCCTCAACCTCAGGGGGATCTACAGGTGGCTCCTCCTCGCGCTGGCCGCGGCCATAGCCGTGAGCCGCGTGCTGATCGAGGCGCACTACCCCCTCGACGTCATCGGAGGGGCCGCCCTCGGGCTGGCGTCGTCGCTCGTCGCCGGCCCCCTGGTCGAGCGCCTCGGGCTGAAGGAGCTCGAACCCGGACTCCGCCAGCGAGTCGAGCAGCGCCCTGGCTATCCTGAGCTTGAGCCTCTTCCTAGCGAGCCAGCGCTCCCCGCCCTTCCCCTTCATCGAGTAGCGCCCGACCTCGCCCTCGAGGTCCATCCCCACGAGGACCGCGCGCTCCGCCCCCATGGCGGCCGCCAGGTAGGCCGCCCTGTCGCCGTCCGTGAAACCGCCGTGGACCGCCGAGTTGGGCAGCGGGATCACCTGGCCCGTCGGGAGGAGCCTGCGCAGCGCCCTCGCGGCCCACAGCGCCCTCGCCACGTTGTCCCCGTGGGCGAGCACGACGACGGCCGAGCCCCTCCTCGCCGCCCTGAGCACCGTCCCCGGGTCGCCGTCCAGGTCCGTCACTAGGACGTCGGGCACCACCCCCCTCTCCAGGAGGGCCGCGGCGGCGTCGTCCGCCGCGATCAGGGAGTGCGGGAACGGCGGCCACCCCCGGGCGATGCGGTCGGCCCACAGGTCGAGCGACGGGCCCGCCCCCACGATGACCGCCGTCCTGCAGCACACGCGGGCCCTCAGCTCGTCCTCCCTCATGGTCCTCGGGAGGGCGGCAATCCCCAGGGCCAGGGCCGCGGCCAGGTCGGCCAGGGGGTTCAGCCGCAGGATCCTGGCTATGGCCGCGTACGCCGGCAGCCACCTGGAGACGGGGACCACGCGGGGGATCGGCGGCCCCCCGCGAAATCGGTTGCGATCGATTTAACTAGGCGCCGCCTGGGGCCCGCGTGCTCCGCGCGCGCCTCGGCCGGGTCGAGGTGGGCCTCGGCCTGCCCGTGAGGATAATCGGCGCGATCAACGTGAGCCCGGAGTCCTTCTACGGGGGGTCCGTGGCGGCCTCGCCCGAGGACGCCGTGAGGATGGCGTCGAGGATGCTCGAGGAGGGGGCCGACGTCATCGACGTGGGCGGGATGTCGACCGCCCCCTACGTGGACTCCAGGCTCGTGCCGCCCGAGGTGGAGGCCTCCAGGGTCGTGCCCGCTGTGCGGGCGATAAGCCGCGAGCTGGGGGCCGTGGTCTCAGTGGACACTATCAGGGCGCGGGTGGCCGAGGTGGCGATCGGCGCCGGCGCCGAGGTGGTGAACGACGTCTCCGGCTGCAAGGCCGACCCCGAGATGGCGCGCGTCGTGGGATCCAGCGGCGCCTCGGCGATACTGGGGGAGCGCGAGGAGGAGACGCCGGCGGCCGGATCCCCGATCGAGTCAATTCGGCGCGGGCTGTCGGACGCCCTCCGCATATGCGAGTCGGCGGGCGTGGACCCCTCGCGCGTGGCCGTGGACCCCGGGATCGGCTTCTTCCGCCGGACCGGGATGGAGTGGCACGAGTGGGACGCCGCGGTCCTGAGGGGGCTCGGCCGGCTCCTCGCCCTCCTGCGGCCAATCGTGATAGGCGTCTCCAGGAAGTCGTTCATAGGGAAAATCCTGGGGCTCCCGGATCCGCGCGACCGCCTGATAGGCACGGTCGCCGCGGAGGCGATAGCGGTGTTCGCCGGGGCCCACGCCGTAAGGGCGCACGACGTGCGCGAGGCCGTGCAGGCGGCCAGGATCGGCGAGGCCCTGAGGGCTCCGCCCCGGTCCTCCGGGGCGGTCCTGGACCTCACCCGCCTGCTGGGGCCGGAGGACGGCGTGGCGCCCGGCGAGGCGGCCTTCGCCGTCCCAGCCCGCGCCGAGGAGCTGGCCGGGCCCCTGGGCGGGATCGGCGGCCGCGCGATCGAGGTGGCGCCCGGCGCGACCCTCGCGATCGTGCCGATCGCCTCCTGCGGGAGGCTCCGCGGGTCCGGAAATCCCGCCCTGGAATCGATGGCCGAGCTCTGCGCCTAGCGCGGCCGCCAGCCTTTAAATCGCGGCCGCCGATGCTCGCGGCCGTGAGCGACCGCCCGGCGTACTCGATAGTCCTCTCCACCTTCCCCGACGCCGAGGCCGCCGGGAGGGTTGCCAGGGCCCTCGTCGAGGAGGGGCTCGCGGCCTGCGTCAGCGTGGTCCCGGGGGTCAGGTCCTTCTACCGCTGGAGGGGATCGATCGAGGAGTCGGAGGAGGTCCTGATCATCGCGAAGACCACGTCGGCGGCGCTCGGCGAGCTGATCAGGAGGGTCCGCGAGCTCCACCCATACGAGCTGCCGGAGATAATATCCGTGGACGCGTCGGGGGGCCTGCCGGAGTACCTGTCGTGGATATCCGAGTCGGTGCGCCCCGACCTGCGCGGCGGCCGCGCGCCCGATCGCGCCCGAGAAGCCTTCTGATTCCTCCCCGCCCTGAAGGGCGAGGATCCGAGGTCTCAGGGGTCGCGCCCCTTCACGGTTGCTGCTCACCGTGATCCACGAGGAGAGGCCTCCTCACCCTTGAACCATAGCGTCAGCCGCTTCCTTCGAGGCGTCCAGTGGGCCTTTTAAATCACCGCGGAGTCCGCGTCCCCCTGCCGGGATGTCGGGCTGACCTCCCGAGCCTCGCTCCGCGAGGGGCGACCGGATGCATGAAAAGTCCCTCGGGGGGCAAGCTTAATATCATAATCTCCCGGATCGCAAAGGCGACGAGATGTCAGTGGCTGGTCCCTACAAGTACACGGTCTCGTTCCGCGAGGGCGACTGGAGGGACAAGAAGCTCCTAGGGGGCAAGGGCTCATCCCTGGCCCAGATGACCCAGATGGGCCTGCCCGTGCCCCCCGGCTTCACGATAACCACCGCCGCCTGCAGGGACTTCTTCGCGCCTAGGAGGGCTGAGATGGACGAGCTCGTGAGGGAGATAGAGAGGAGCGCATCCCCGTCGGCGCGCGACGAGCTCGTGTCCAGGATATGGTCCATCATAGACTCGCTCGAGCTCCCGGGCGGCCTCATGGACGAGGTCCGCGCCCGCATGCGCGAGCTCGAGTCTGAGACCGGGAAGGGGTTCGGGGACCCCGGCAACCCGCTGCTGGTCTCGGTGCGCTCCGGGGCCGCAATATCAATGCCCGGCATGATGGACACCGTGCTCAACCTGGGGCTCAACGACTCGACGGTGGGCGGCCTCGCGTCCCTCACCGGGAACGAGTGGTTCGCCTACGATGCCTACAGGAGGTTCCTCCAGATGTTCGGGAGGATAGTCCTGGGGATCGACGACTCCGCCTTCGGCGAGGTGCTGGCCCGGCACGAGGAGAGGATCAGGGACCTCGCGCGCTCGAGGCACGCTGATGAGCTCTCCAGGCTCTCGTCGGAGCTGCCGGGTTACTCGCCGAGGGTGGACGCGCAGCCACCCAGGGAGCTGGCCCCCGGGCTCTGGGCCGACGCCGTCGCGGAGCTCAAGTCCGCGGTGGAGGAGCTCAAGTCCGTCATAGCCTCCAAGTGGGGCGAGTTCCCCCAGGACCCCTGGAGGCAGCTCGAGCTGGCGATCAGGGCGGTCTTCAGGTCCTGGATGAACCCCAGGGCGATATACTACAGGATGGCCAACGGGGTGACGCCCGAGGTGGCCGACTGCACCGCAGTCAACGTGGTGACGATGGTCTTCGGCAACATCGGCTGGGACTCGGGCACCGGCGTGTACTTCACGAGGAACCCGTCCACCGGGAGGGATGAGCCATACGGCGAGTTCCTGCCGAACGCGCAGGGCGAGGACGTGGTGGCCGGCGTCAGGACGCCAATGGACCTCGAGGAGCTGCGCAGGAGGATGCCATCCCTCTACGAGCAGCTCATAGAGGCTGGGAAGAGGCTGGAGCGCATGAACGGCGACGTGATGGACATCGAGTTCACGGTGGAGAGGGGGAGGCTCTACTTCCTCCAGAACAGGGTGGCCAAGATGACGCCCGCCGCCAGGGTGAAGACGGCGGTCGACCTGGCGAACGAGGGCGTAATCACCAGGGAGGAGGCCGTGATGAAGGTCGAGCCCTCCACCGTCCAGAACCTTCTGTACCCGAGGGTGGATCCGAGGGCCAAGGCGACCCCCATAGCGACGGGGCTGCCCGCCTCGCCCGGGGCCGTGAGCGGCCAGGTCGTCTTCCACCCGGACGACGCCGTGGCCTGGGCCAGGTCCGGGAAGGACGTGATACTCGTGAGGGTGGAGACGAAGCCCGACGACGTCCACGGGTTCTACGCGGCCAAGGGGATACTCACGTCCAGGGGAGGGATGACGTCCCACGCGGCGGTGGTGGCCAGGGCCATAGGGAAGCCCGCCGTCGTGGGCGCCGAGGCCATAACTGTGGACTACGACGCCAAGGAGATACGCGTGGGCGGCAACGTCATAAGGGAGGGGGACTGGATAACGATCGACGGGAGCAGCGGGGGCCTGTACGCGGGCAGGGTCCCCACGGTGGAGCCCGAGATAATACCCGAGCTGGAGGTCCTCCTCTCATGGGCGGACGGCTTCAGGAGGCTCGGCGTGAGGGCTAACGCCGACGTCCCGGAGGACGCCGAGATCGCCAGGAAGTTCGGCGCGCAGGGCATAGGGCTCCTCAGGATAGAGAGGATGTTCCGCAGGGCAGATCGCCTCGAGCTCCTGAGGAAGGTGATACTGACCGGGAGGTCCGAGGAGAGGCGCGAGCTGCTGCGCAGGCTCTCCGACATGATCAGGCCGGACTTCAAGGAGATACTGAAGATAATGGACGGGCTCCCCGTCGTGATAAGGCTGATAGACCCGCCGCTGCACGAGTTCCTGCCGTCGCAGGTCGAGGTGCTCAGGCAGCTCCAGGACGCGAGGGCGGTCTACGCGGCCCTCAGGAACTCGGAGCTGGCGCGCTCCTCATCGCCGGAGGTCCTGAGGCAGTACGAGGCGAAGCTCGCCGAGCTGGAGGAGCTGTACTCGAGGATCAGCGCTCTGGCGGAGCACAACCCGATGATGGGGCACAGGGGGGTCAGGGTGGGCGTGACCGACCCGGACTTCTACTACTACCTCACGAGGGCAATAGTGGAGGCCGCGCTCGACCTGGTGGAGGAGGGCCGGAACCCGGTCGTCGAGATAATGATACCCCAGGTGATGGACGTCGAGGAGATCAGGTACGTGAAGTCGAGCGCTCTGGTGCCCGCGATGTCGGATGCCGCGGCGGAGAGGGGATACAGGCTGGAGGCGGACCCGTCCAGCGCGGCGCGCTACACGATCTCGGGGAACGGGCGGAGGCTCGGCATCCTGGTGGGCACGATGGTGGAGACGGTGAGGGCGGCCCTCACGGCGTCCGAGATAGCGAGGGAGGTGGCGTTCTTCAGCTTCGGCACCAACGACCTGACGCAGGCGACGCTGAGCTTCAGCAGGGACGACGTGGAGAACAAGTTCCTTCCCAAGTACCTGGAGCTCCAGATACTGAGCGACAACCCGTTCCAGACGCTCGACGTGAAGGGGGTGGGGAGGCTCGTGAGGATCGCCACCTCCGAGGGCAAGGCCTCGAACCCGTCCCTGGAGGTCGGGGTGTGCGGCGAGCACGGCGGGGACCCGAGGTCGATAGAGTTCTTCCACTCGGCCGGCCTGGACTACGTGAGCGCTTCGCCCTACCGCGTGATGGTGGCCAGGCTCGCCGCCGCCAGGGCGGCGCTGAGGGAGAGGATGGGCTCGCGGCCCCAGGCGGATTAGGCGGGGTTTCCGCTGCGCGTGCTAAAGCGGAAGGTTTCGAGCGGGTCAAGTCGGGATGTTCAGCAGCCCGTGCCGAGGCCGGGTAACTTCCAAGATCCCAGCTGAACCCCCGCCCCTAGGGGCGGGGAACCCGGGGGAAGGGGTAGGTTTCGAATCAGCTCCGGCGCCTCCTCGCGGGTCGTCGCGGCGGTCCGAACCGCGTGCCCCCTGCTTGGGAATCGATCCAGCTCCGCGCGCCGCTCCGGGCGTCGGACTCCTCAAACACCATGGTCCCTCCATCGTGCGATCGAGGGAGCGGCGGGACATAGCGTCCCCATTGATGCCGCAAGGGCCATGCGGGGCACCTCAAACCATATTATAAAAAAACAATAAACAGGTAATTAACGAGGGGGTGCCGTGAACGCGGACGCCTGGCGGCCCGTTCACTGGGCTCTGTTCGCGATGATCGCCTCCAGCTTCCTGATGGATGGGATCCTGTTCAGCCTGGTCCCGGCCACCCTGTACCTCGTGGAGCCGCTGAGCGGCCACGCGACCGCGATCCTTGCGGCTGACTCCATATCCTTCGTGGCGGGCGCGCTCGTCCTCGGCCGGCTGGGGGACCGCATGGGGCGCAGGTCCACCCTGGTGACATCCCTGCTGATCTACACGGCGGGGGCGGCCGCGTTCGCCGCGGCATTCCAGCTGGGCCGGTTGGACCTCGCGGTGGCGATAGCGACCACCTCGCTGGTGAACTTCGGGGTGGGCGGCGAGACCGGGCCGGCCTACGCCGCGCTGGCGGAGTACGCCCCGGCGAGGCGCAGGGGCTGGGTGATGGTGCTGGCGCCTAACTTCTGGAACGTCGGCGCGGCCCTCATAGCAGCGCTCTCCCTCCGCTACGCCGAGCTGACCGGCGACCCGCGCGCGGCGACCGCCTACACGTTCGCCACGGCCGTTGTGCTGGCCCTCCTCCTGCTGATCATCAGGTATCACATACCGGAGTCCCCCAGGTGGCTGTTGGCCAGGGGCAGGGCTAGGGAGGCGGAGGAGGTCTCGAGGCGCTACGGCGTCCGGGTCCCCGCCGGGAACCCCGCGGGCGCCGGAGGGGGCCTCGGCCGGTACGCCTGGCGGCTCCTCCTGCTGACGGCGTCCTTCACCATACAGCTGCTCGCCTACAACGTGGCGTCGTACTACCTGCCCTACGCCCCTGGGTTCGCGTATGGATACGCCGCGGCCCTCAACGTGGCCGTGGCGAACGTGGGGGCTTCCGTGGGGGCGTTTCTCCTGTTGCCGCTCATCGACAGGTCCCGCCGCTCCTCGTTCCTCCTGTCGATGGCCGGAGGGCTCGCCACAGCGCTGGTGCTGATGGCCGCGCACGGGGGACCCCCGGCGATCTACATGGTGGCTCTGTTCGCCAACATGATCTTCGTCGAGTGGGCGTGGGCGGTCGTCAGCGCCCTCGAGAGCGAGCTCTTCCCCACGGCCCACAGGTCGACCGCCGTGGGGCTCGTCACAGCCCTCTCGTGGCTCGTGAACACCGCAGCGATAATCTGGGGCGGCGAGGCCGGCGCCTGGTCGCTCCTCTGGTTGCTCGCGGCTCTGTGGGGCTCGGGAGTGGCGATCGCTGCCCTGTGGCGCGCCCTGGGCATCGAGAGCTCGGGCAGGGAGCTGGAGGAGCTCGGCCGAGAGGGCTCCTCCCCCCGATCGCTCCCGGCGCGGCGGCCCCCGTTCCTCCACAATCTCTGCAGGAATCGGCGGAAGGCTCCGGCAAGCTCGGCCCTGGCGCATCCCCGCAGCCGCTTTTACATCATCGAGTCAAAATTACAGCAGTCTATGCAATATTGTTTAAATATATCAGTCTTCCCCCCGTACCCGAGGATGCCATCGGAGCAGGAGCGCGAGTATCCCTGGTCCCATTACACGCTGGCGTGCTGCAGGAGGGGACCGGCGCCTCCGACCCTCTACGTTCTCTACGCCGTCCAGATAGCCGTCGTGATAGTACTGTCCTACCTGAGCGTCGTCCTGCTGGGCCCGCTGAGCTACTCCGGGATCTCCCTCTTCTACTTCGCCTACCCGTTCATAATAGTATTCACCCTGTGGTGGGGCTTCTGGGGGGCCCTCGCCGGCTACATAGGATGCGTCGTGGGCGCCGGCCTCATGGTCGGGTTGCCGCTGCTACCCTCGATCGCGTACGCGCTGAGCGACCTAGTGCCTTTCCTGGTGATGTTCGCCCTCTACAGGGGCGTGCTGGCCAGGCTGGGCGTGGATCCCCTGATGAGGGACCTCGTCGAGCGCGAGATAAGGGGCTACAGGGCGAGGAGGAGCGCCGCGTGGTTCTGGTTCATCCTCCTGAACGGGCTCGTGCTCAACGCCCTTAGCGCGGAGATCGGGGTCGGGATTCAGTACGCCATGGGGCTGGTGCCGCCCGACGCCTACTGGTTCTGGTGGATAGGCTGGTTCGTGGGCGACCTCCTGGCGATGGTGATCCTGACGCCGATCCTGGTGAAGGGGCTGACGAGCATGGTGGAGAGGTACGGCCTGATCAATCACGGCTGGTTCACATGATAGTTCACCATAATTCTATTTTTATGGATTTTCAATTCTAAAGCCTTAAGCGGGGAGGCGGGGGATCGCTGGCATGGGGGCCGGGATCTCCGAGGCGGGGCGTCGCCTGGAGAAGACGCGCGTGCGCACGTTCCTCTACTCGATGCGCATCGGCACCCCGGTGGAGAGGCTCCATGTGATAACGAAGGTGGTGCTGATGCTCACCCTGTCCACCCTCGCGCTCCACATGTTCAACATACCTGTGGAGAGGGGCGGCCCGGACCTCGTGGGGCTCGCGCTCCTGCTGCTGATAGTCGTGGCGCTCCTGGGGGCGGCGCGCGTCGCGAGGTATCTGGTCACCTCGTATCTGGTGCTGGCCCTGCCGGTGCTCCTGGGAATCTTCGTCTGGTGGCTCTACTTCAACCGGGGCCTGCCCGGCCCCAGGATGCAACTGTACCTATGGCCCGGGTACGTGCCCCTGGGACTGTCCACGGTGGTCCTCGCGGCCGCCCTCGCGGCCCTGTACCTCAGGGCGCGCAGCGTCCCGGGCCCCCTCGCGGCCGCCCTCATACTCTGGTGGCTCTCGCTCATGCCCCCGGCGCTCGACGAGAGCCCGATGACTTCGTGGGCCAGGATCCCGCTCGGCGCCGCGGTGGCCGTCGATGTCCCGCGGTGGGCGCTCGTGGTCGCCGTGGCCAAGGTGCTCGGCTTCGCCGTCATGATCTACTCGACGTTCCTCCTCCTGCTCACCACCAGGGACGCCGAGGTGGCCGGGGCGCTGAGGCAGCTCGGGGTGCCCTACAGGGCATCGTTCTACGCTAGCCTCGTGTTCAGGAACCTGGACACGGTCATGGCGGACTACACGAACATAAGGAACGCGCAGGTGGCGCGGGGAGCCATGGTCGCGAGGAGGGGCCCGCTCGCCAGGCTCGCGGACCTGGCGCGCATCTCGGTGCCGCTGGTGGCCTCGATGATAAGGAGGTCGGTCGAGATGGGCATAGCCCTCTACGCCAGGGGCTTCTACTCGGCCACGAGGATAACCGAGTACAGGGAGAGGAGGCCGTTCACCTACGTCGATTGGGCGGTGGTGGCCTTGCTCGCAGCGCTCGCAGTGTTCGACGTGGTCCTCGGGTACAGGTTCGACTCGATGCTGCGCCTTGCCGGATACGGGTGATGGCATGCCCCCCGCCGTGGAGCTCATCGACCTGTGGTGGAGGTACCCATCCTACGGGGGCGAGGGCCATCAGTACGCCCTCAGGGGGATCAACCTGAGGGTGGACGAGGGCGAGTTCCTCGCGATCGTGGGACCGAGCGGCGCCGGGAAGTCGACCCTCTGCTACGCGATGGCGGGCGTGATACCCCACATGTTCAGCCCGCCCTACGGGGAGGAGCCCGAGCACTTCAGGGGCGAGGTCCGCATCGAGGGGGAGACCCTGACGAAGCTCGAGATGGTTGAGGACCCCTCGGGAGCCCGGCGCCCGGCCTTCACCGGCAGGAAGTACGCGGCGCCGACGGCCGGCCTGCTGCTCCAGGACCCGGAGAACCAGTTCCTCAGGATGGACCTGCTGCACGAGGTCGCCTTCGGCGCCGAGCTCTTGGGGCTGCCCGAGGACGAGATAGAGAGGCGCGTCAGGGAGGCGATGGAGATCGTCGGGCTGGGCTCCCTGTTCCCGATAGCCCACCTAGTGCACCCATCGGAGCTCTCGGGGGGCCAGAAGCAGCGCGCGGCCATAGCCTCCTTCCTCGCAATGAGGCCTAGGATACTCATCCTGGACGAGCCGACCTCCGACCTGGATCCCATGGGGAAGCTGGAGGTGATGGGCGCGATAGACCGCCTGAGGAGGGAGCACGACCTCACGATAATTCTCGTGGAGCACAATCCCGAGGTCATAATGAGGCACGCCGACCGCGTCGCTGTCATGGATAACGGCGAGGTAGTCGCGGTGGGGGGCGTGGAGGAGATCTACTCGGACCCGGATCTCCTGCGCGGCCACGGGCTGTACCCCTCCGACGTGTCCAGAATAGGGCAGGAGGCCGGGCTCAGGTACGGGGGGCGCATACCCATCAGCGTGGAGGAGGGCCTCGAGGCCCTCAGGCGCGAGAGGCCGGACTTCTCGCGCGTGGAGCCGGACGGCGAGCCGGCGCGCGGCGAGCCGGTGATCGAGGTCGAGGGCGTGCACTATTGGTATGAGGACGGGACTTACGCCCTGAGGGGCGTCGACTTCAGGATCCACGATGGCGAGTTCGTCGGCCTCATAGGGCAGAACGGGTCGGGCAAGACCACCATCTCTAAGCTGATCGCCGGAGTATATGGGAGGTTCAAGGGCAGGGGGGACATCAGGGTGATGGGGGCGAGCCTCAGGGACAGGAGGGTCGCCGAGAGGGTGCCGCTCCACGTGGGCTACGTGTTCCAGAACCCTGACCACCAGATATTCATGAGGAGGGTCTACGACGAGGTGGCGTACGGGCTCCGCAACCTGAGGCTCCCCTCCGGGGAGGTGGACGCGCGCGTCAGGGAGGCCCTAGAGAGGGTGGGGCTCTCGCACAAGGTGGACGAGGACCCGGTGTTCCTGAGCAGGGGTGAGAGGAGGAGGCTCACGGTGGCGTCCATAATCGCGATGAGGCCGAGGGTGCTCATAGTGGACGAGCCGACGACCGGCCAGGACTTCAGGATGACCGAGGACATAATGTCCCTGCTCAGCCAGCTCAACAGGGAGGGCTCGACGGTGATAGTGATCACCCACGACATGTCCATGGTCGCGGAGCACCTGAGGAGGGTGATAGTCATGCACTTCGGCGTCGTCGTGTACGACGGCCCGACCAGGGGCTTCTTCAGCGACGAGGGGCTCCTGAGGTCCCTCTCGATGAGTCCGCCCATGGCTGTGAAGCTCAGCCACGCCTACAGGAGGTCCGTGGACCCAAGCGCGCCCGTCCTGATCAGCGTGAGGGAGTGGGTGGCCGCACTGAAGGGCGGCGCCCGTGCCTCCCCGGGCCGCCCGGGCGCAGCGGCCCGCGGTCCGGCCGGGGGCCGACGGGGATATGGGGCCTCGCCCGATCGATCCGGGTACACCTTCACGTTCAGTCCGTGCCCCGCGAGCACCTCGGCGAACTCCTCCATGGCATCCCGGGGCGCGCGCTCGACGTCTGGCAGCCTGGGCGCCCTATATACCGTGTACAGGTGGACCTCGTCCGGCCCCACGCGGGAGAGGGCCTCGGCCATGGCCCTGGCGTCCTCTATCCCGTAGTTGACTAGGCTGCGGTGCCGCAGGAGCATCACTTGGATCGCGAGCGTGCCGCCGAACCGCCTCCTGAGCTCCCCGAGGCCGCCGATTATCCGATCGAGGCTCAGCGCGCCGTGGGGCGCGTTTATCGCGAGGAACTTCTCCCGCGAGGCGGCGTCCAGCTTCGCCTCGACGTAGTCGACCCTCCCGAGCGCGCCGATCACGGGCTCGGCGCCGAGCGTCGATGAGTTGGTGAAGACGCCCAGGCTGGCGTCCAGGCCGCGTTCCCTGAGGAACGACCTGGCCACCTCCACCAGCTCGGGGAACCTGGGGTGCAGCGTGGGCTCGCCGTTGCCGGAGAAGTCCAGGGACTCCACGCCCTCCATGCCCCCGGTGGCCTCGTGGGCCGCCTCCAGCGCCTCCAAGAGGAGCCGCCCATCGATCCCGGAGCCGTCGTCGCGGGGCTCCGCGGTCAGGATCCTCGTGGGCCCCCTGAAGCAGTAGACGCAGTTGAAGCTGCAGACCTGGGCCAGGGGGAACAGGTTAATGCCTATGGACCTTCCCCTCCTCCGGGACCTCAGCGCGTAGGTCACGGCCCCGCACGGGCCGCTCGGCGGGCACCTACCGTGCAGCGCTAAGGGGCCGCCTCTCCCCATATCTCTCCCACACCCTGTTCAGCTCGTCCCTCACGTAGATGTCGTCCACGAACTCCGTTGCCCCGCCCCTCCTGTGCACCACTAGGCGATGTCCCGAGTATTCATGGACCTTCCCTATCACGGACGCCCTTATCCCGAGATCGCCGAGCAGCTCTAGGGCCCTGTCCGCCCCGCCCCGCGGCACGGTAGCTATCAGCGCCCCCGAGCCTATCAGCCTGAGCGGGTCCAGCCCCAGGGCCCTGGCGATGATCCGCGTCTCCTCGGCCACGGGCACCTCGTCCTCCCACACCTCCAACGTCCTCCCCGAGGCGTGGGCCACCTCCGCCAGCCCCCCGATCAGCCCTCCCTCGGTCGGGTCGTGCATCGAGGTGGCGAGGCCCGCCTCCCCCAGCGCCACGCCCTCCCTGAGGACGCTGATCATTCCTATGAACGATCTTCCCCTCTCGATGACGTCGCGGGGCACCCCCGCCTCCAGCAGCGCCCCCCCGAAGTCCGCCGAGAGTATCGCGGTGCCCTCTATGGCGGCGGACTTCGTCATTAGGATCAGGTCGCCCGCGCGGGCCCCCGAAGTGGTCACGTACCTGCCCCCCTCCCCTATCCCGATCGCGGTCATCGATATCATGGGCCTGGGGAGGCCGGGCGTCACCTCCGAGTGGCCCCCGACGATCGCGGCGCCCACCTCCCTGGCGGCCTCGTCCAGCTGGGAAGTCACGTCCCCGATCAGGTCCGGCCCGGCGCCCTCCGGGAACTGGAGGACCGGCAGCAGCCACCTGGGCCTGACCCCCCTCGCGGCTACGTCGTTGCTGGCAACGTGGACGGCCAGGCGGCCTATGTACTCCACCGCGCCGGTTATCGGGTCCGCGTGGGCCACGAGCACCCTGCCTCCCCCCAGATCCACCACGGCCGCGTCCTCGCCGATGCCCGGGCCCACCAGCACCGCGGGATCCCGGGCGCCCGTCCTGCTCAGCACGAGCTCCCTCAGCAAGTCCGGGGGCAGCTTGCCCACCATGGGGCACGCCGCGCGCCGCCCCGGGATAAAGTTACCGCGCCGGCCCCCGCGCCGATTCCACCTCGACCCGGCGAGGGAGCTGGGGAGCGATCGGGCCCCCGGATGTTCGGGCGTGAGATCGCGGCTGGCCGGCGCGGCGGGGATAGCGAGGGGGCGCCCCCTCGCGCGGGGCGCTCGGGGCCCGGCTGGCGATTTCGCTCGTCGCGGACGGAGGGCAGCATCGGTGGGCCCTGGCCAGGGCGCCCCTCCGGGGAGCCCGGGGACGGCCGAGGGCCTACTCGGTCAGGTCCCCGAGCCGCCGCGTTCGGGCCCCTCCCGGGGATCGGCCGGCCCCATCGGGTGGCGGCCCGGAAGTATCCCCGTGCCCCTGAGCTTCGCCTCCAGCCTCGGCCAGAACTCCGGGAAGTCCGAGTAGGACCTCGTGGAGATCACGTTGCCGTCCTCGACGTAGGGCTCGTCCACCACGACGCCGCCCGCGTTCCTTATGTCGTCCCAGACCCCGCGGGACCCGGTCAGCCTCCTCCCCCTGGCCAGGCCGGCGCTTATCACCACCCAGGCCGCGTGGCATATCGACACGAGGACTCCCCCCTGCTCGACGGCGCGCCTGGCCAGCTCCTTCACCTCATCGTACCTGCGCAGCCTGTCGGGCGCGTATCCGCCGGGTATGGCCACGACGTCCCAGCGCTCGGACAGCGCCTCCCTGACCGTGAGGTCCGGCCTCAGGGTCGCCGCCCAGTTCTTGCCCCTGAACTCCCTCAGCTCGGTGCTCGCTACCCTGACGTCCATCCCCATCTCCCTCAGGCGATATATCGTGTAGAAGGCCTCTATCTCATCGAAGAGGTCGTGGACCAGGACGAGGGCCCTGGGCACGCCGGCGATCGCGCCGGCCCCCGAAATAAAAGCGTCGCGCAAATGCATTTTAACATGTGCCGGGGAGCCCGCGCGATGTCCCTGGATCCGACGCGCACGATGGAGCAGATGGACAGCTACAGGGGCAAGGTCAACGTGTGGAACCCGAGGAAGCTCTCGGAGCAGGGCTACGACGTCTCCAGGCTCCCCTACTCGATTAGGGTGCTCCTCGAGAACATGCTCAGGAACTACGACGGATACGCGGTGAGGGCGGAGGACGCCGAGGCGGTCGCCAGGTGGAGGGAGAACGTGGGCAGGGAGATACCCTACATGCCCTCCAGGGTCGTCCTCCAGGACTTCACCGGCGTCCCCGCGGTCGCGGACATCGCCGCGATGAGGGAGGCCCTCAGGGACCTCGGCGGGGACCCGGCAGCCGCGAACCCCACGATACCGGCCGACCTGATAATAGACCACTCGGTCCAGGTGGACTACTTCGGCACCGCCGACGCGCTGGCCCAGAACATGAGGCTCGAGATGGAGAGGAACAGGGAGCGCTACACGTTCCTGCGCTGGGCTCAGGGGGCCCTCCGCAACTTCCGCGTGGTGCCGCCGGGCAGGGGCATAATACACCAGGTCAACATCGAGTACCTGGCGCAGGTGGTCCACATCAGGAGGCAGGGGAGGGGCCTCGCGGCCTTCCCCGACACCGTGATAGGGACGGACTCCCACACCACAATGGCGGCGGGCGTCGGCGTCCTGGCGTGGGGCGTGGGCGGGATAGAGGCGGAGGCGGCCATGCTGGGCCAGCCATACTACATACCCATCCCGGAGGTCGTGGGCGTGAGGCTGGTCGGGGAGCCGCCGGAGGGGGTCACCGCCACGGACATCGTGCTCACGATAACCGAGATCCTGAGGAAGAGCGACGTCGTCGGCAGGATAGTCGAGTTCTTCGGCCCCGGCGTGGAGAAGCTCCCCGTGCCCGACAGGGCCACCATAGCCAACATGGCCCCCGAGTACGGCGCCACCACCGGCTTCTTCCCGATAGACGAGGCCACGCTCTCCTACCTCAGGCTGACCGGGAAGAGCGAGAAGCACGTGAAGTTCGTCGAGGATTACGCGAGGCGCACCGGCCTCCTCCGCGAGCCGGGGGCGCCCGACCCGGAGTACTCCAGGGTCATCGAGGTGGACCTCTCCAAGGTGGAGCCGTCCATAGCCGGGCCCGCCAACCCCGAGGACAGGATATCCCTGAGGTCCGTGAAGCAGAAGTTCCCCGAGATCCTGGGGAAGTACCTCGAGGTCGCCAAGGACGCCCGGCCGAGGGACGCGCGCGTCAGGGTGGAGATAGGCGGCGTGAGCGCCGAGCTGGGCCACGGCTTCGTGGCCCTCGCCGCCATAACCAGCTGCACCAACACCTCCAACCCCTACCTCATGGTGGGGGCGGCGCTTCTGGCCAAGAAGGCCGTCGAGAGGGGGCTGGCCGTCAAGCCCTGGGTCAAGACGAGCTTCGCCCCGGGCAGCAGGGTGGTCGTCGAGTACCTGAGGAGGGCCGGCCTCATGCCGTACCTGGAGGCGCTGCGCTTCCACCTCACCGGCTTCGGCTGCACGGTCTGCATAGGGAACAGCGGCCCCCTGATCAGGGAGGTCGAGGGCGCCATAAAGGCGAACGGCCTCTACGCTGTGAGCGTCCTGAGCGGCAACAGGAACTTCGAGGGCAGGATAAACCCGCTGACCAGGGGCAGCTTCCTGGCGTCGCCGCCCCTCGTGGTCGCGTACGCGCTCGCCGGGAGGATAGACATAGACTTCTACAGCGAGCCCATAGGCTACGATCCCAACGGGAGGCCCGTTTACCTGAGGGACATATGGCCCTCCCCCGCCGAGATAAGGGAGGTGGTCGAGCGCTACCTGGACCCGAGGGAGTTCAAGGAGGTGTACTCCGAGGTCTTCGAGGGCGAGGAGGACTGGAGGAGCCTGCCCGCCCCGAGCTCCGCAATTTACCAGTGGGATCCCAGCTCCACGTACCTGAAGCGCCCGCCCTTCTTCGAGGGGATGTCGCTGGAGCCCGGGAAGCCCAGGGACATAGTGGGCGCGCGCGTCCTCGTGCTCCTGGGCGACAGGGTGACCACGGACCACATATCGCCCGCCGGGTCCATACCGCCGGACAGCCCGGCCGGCCGCTACCTTATAGAGCATGGGGTGAAGCCGGAGGACTTCAACACCTACGGGTCCAGGAGGGGCAACCACGAGGTGATGGTGCGCGGCACGTTCGCGAACGTCAGGCTGAGGAACATGCTGGTGCCCGACAGGGAGGGCTGGTGGACGGTGCACCTGCCGGACGGGCAGCTGATGAGCATCTACGACGCCGCGATGAGGTACAAGCAGGAGGGGGTCCCGGTCATAGTCATCGGCGGGAAGCAGTACGGCGCGGGGAGCTCCCGCGACTGGGCCGCGAAGGGGCCCTACCTGCTGGGCGTGCGCGCTGTAATAGCGGAGAGCTTCGAGAGGATCCACAGGAGCAACCTGGTCGGCATGGGCATACTCCCGCTCCAGTTCATGGAAGGGCAGGGCTGGAGGAGCCTCGGGCTGACCGGGAGGGAGACCTACTACATAGAGGGGATAGAGGAGGGCCTGAGGCCGAAGAAGGTGCTGAGGGTCAGGGCCAGGAGGGACGATGGAACCGAGGTCACCTTCAACGTGCTGGCGAGGCTGGACACCGAGGTGGAGGTCGAGTACTACCAGAACGGCGGGATACTGCAGACGGTCCTCAGGAAGCTCCTCCGCAAGTCCACGAGGGCCAGGGCGCCGGCCTGAAGTGGCGCGCCCTCAGCCTTAATATTCCACGCCGCGGTCGGCGCACGCGAGGGGACGCAATGGACCCCGAGGCGGTCCTCGACGTCCGCGGGAAGCCCGTGGTGATCAGGCTCCACGAGGGATCGCGCGAGCGGCCTCCGAGGATGCCGCAGGAATTCGGCGCGGCGCTGTCGTCCGCCATAGACGGCATGTACAGGACGGTGATAGTGGAGGTGAGGGGGCTGAGGGGCGACGCGGGCCGCGCCTCCGCGCTCGCCTCCGCGCTCGCCGCGGCGAGCGACTCCCTCGGGTGCGAGAGGCCCCTCTGCATGCCGCCGTCCGCTGCATCCGGCACCATGACCTGCTCCTTCAGGGCTTACTACGAGGATTTCCAGGAGTTCGCGGCGGGATTCCTGGCCGAGCTGGAGGCCGCGCTGGTCCACGCCCCCAATCCGGGCATCCGGAGGCGGCTGGGCGGCCTGTTCCGGCGCGGTGGTCGGTGAATGTCGGATGGCCGGCCTCCCCCGCTGGCCAGCGTGCTGGCGATCCCGGGCGCGCTGCGCGTGCTCGCCCATCTGAGGAGGGCGCGCGTGGACTACGGGGTGTCGATCGCGATCTCCACCGGGATCCCGCTCGAGGATGTTCTGGGGGTGCTGGACGAGCTCGAATCCATGGGACTCATAAGGAGGGTCCCCGGGTCATCCGTGAAGAGGTCTGAGGCCAAGCTGAAGCTCAGCGACGAGGTCCACAGGCATCACATGCACTATGAGCTCAGCGATGCCGGGGATCTGCTCCTGAGGTCGCTCGATTGGGATTCATTCATCGAGGGCTGCAGGCTCGCGCTGCGGGACGATCCTCTGGCCGTGAAGATCCTCGAAGCAGCCCGCAGGATCGGGGTGGACAACGCGCTGACCTACGCGAAGCTCGTCGGGAGGCCGCTCGAGGAGGTGGAGTCCGAGCTCGAGCGCCTGGTCGGCATGGGCCTCATGGAGGTCTCGAGATCGAGGATAATAAAGCGCCATGAGCGGAGGGCGAAGCCGAAGGCCGAGACCCGCGTCCATCACAGGTACTATGAGCTCAGCGACGCCGGGGAAGCGCTGCTCAGGCGGATGGGCGATCGTCAAGGCCTTAAGCGCGATCCGCCCATGAGCGGCCGATGAGGATCGTGGTCCTCGTGGACGACAGCGCGGGGCCGGGGCTCAGGGCCGATCATGGCCTCAGCATCTACGTGGACTCGGGGCGCTGGCGCGCGCTCTTCGACGCGGACTCCGATCCCGCGGTCCTCGAGTTCAACGCCCGCGCCCTGGGGGTGGACCTCTCATCGCTCGACTTCGCCGTGCTGAGCCACCATCACCTGGGCCACGTCGGCGGGTTCCTGGGCTGGGGCCTGTTCCGCCGGGGCCTCAGGGTCTACGCTCCGCCGGGGCCCGTCGAGAGGCTGGAGGCGGCCGGCCTGGAGCCGGTGGTCATCGAGTCCACGTCGGAGGTGGCCCCGGGGGCCCACGCGGTGGGGCCGCTCGAGTCCCGGGGCTTCAGCGAGCTCGCCCTGGCGCTCGACGTAGGCCCCGGGGAGCGCGCCCTGCTCGTGGGGTGCGGCCATCCCGGCGTCGGCGAGCTTGCGTCCAGGGCGGTGTCAGACGTCGGCGGCAGGATCTCCCTGATCGCGGGGGGATTCCACGCGCCGCCGCGCCCCGCGCTGGACCGGCTGGCCGGGGTCGCGGGGCGCCTGTGCCCGGGGCACTGCAGCGGCGACGAGGCCAGGGAGTACCTGAGGGCGAGATATCCCGAGAGGTACTGCGAGTTCAGGAGCGGGCTGGTGATGGAGCTCCGATGGCCGGCGGCGCGTGCGGCGAGCCCGCGAGCCTCGCGCCCATAGGCTGCGTGGAGTCCGTCGAGGGCGGGCCCAGGTGGTCCAGGAGGTCCACCCTGAGGATCCTGGGCGCCTACGCGCGGGGGCTCGAGGGGCTGGAGGAATACAGCCACGCCTTCATAATATATCTGCTGAGCGGATCGAGGTGGAGCGGCAGCCTGAAGGCCCGGCCGCGCTGGGCGCCCCGCCCCCTCGGCGTCTTCGCCACCAGGAGCCCCGACCGCCCGAACCCGATAGGGATATCGGTGGTCGCGCTGGAGCTCGTGGATCCGGGCGCCGGCCTGCTCGTGGTCCGCGGCCTGGACGCCCTCCCAGGGTCCCCTGTGCTCGACGTGAAGCCCTACGATCACTGGGACTCGGTGCTCTCGCCCCGCGTGCCCCGCTGGTGGCTGGAGCGCCCGGAGGACTGGCCGGACTGGTCGCCCAGGCCCCCTAGCGCAGCACGGCCACGACCTTCTCGGCGGCGCCCGCCGAGTAAAGGGTCCTCGTCCCCCCGCCCTCGGCTATTATCCTGGAGGCGAGGTCCGCGTCCAGGACCCGCGTGCCGGCCAGCAGGTCCACGCCGTGCCTCGAGAACGTGCCGGGGGCCATGACGGTGGTCGGCCCCACTATCGCCCTGATCCTTGCGCGGGACGAGAGCTCCAGGAGCCTGTCGAGCGTCTTGTTCACCAGGGTGGCGCCGCTCAGCACGGCCACGTCGCACCTCCCCATCAGGACCTCGGAGGCCCACCAGGGCCTGTATCCGGGGTCATCGACGGGCCTGAACTCGAACACCGTGACCTCCGCGCCCGCCTCCCTAGCGCCCCTCGCTATGGCCGGCACGTACCCGACCATGCAGACCCTGTCGCCCCTCCTCACCCTCAGGTGATCCATCAGGTCGCCGCGCGCGTAGCCGGCGGCGAGCCTGGACGCCGCCGCGTTGAGGGCGGCCACGCCCAGCGCGGACAGCACCGGGTGGTCGCTCATGGCGAGGCGGGCCACGTCCTCCCAGGCCGCGCCCGCCACCCTGCCCGCCATGGGGTTGTTCTCGCACTCGTGGGCGGCGTCCTCCGTGGGCGTGTGAGAGAGCCCCGCGCTGCCGTCCTCCATGACGACTATCGTGTACCCCAGGCCGACCACCGCCCTGGCCACCCTGCCGCCGCCGGCCCCCCTGAGCTCCTCCAGGACCTCCTCCAGGATCACGCTGCGGCCGCGCCCCGGCGGCGTATTTCAACCTAGCCCCGCGCGGACTCCTCCAGGAGTGATATCAGCTCGCCCATGGACGCCTCGTCCAGGCTGAGGAACCCGTCCGTGAGGTACCCGAGCCCCTTGTAGAAGTCCACCTCGGAGCTCGACTCGACGTCGCGCGCGAAAGCGCCCGACCACTTGAGGAGGTGCTCCCTCAGGAACTCCCTCTGGACCTTCATCATCCTCCTGGCCTCGCCCAGGTTGCCCTTGCCGACCTCCTCCAGGGTCCTCCCTATCAGGTAGGACATGAAGCTGAGCTCCAGGGCTATGTGGTCCTCCGGCTCCCTGAAGCTCTCGACCTTATCGACCCCCATGTCCCTGTATATGGAGAGCACCTCGTCCCTCTGCTCCTGGTAGATCAGGTGGCCGGCCGACATGTACGCCGACTCCGATGGGTGGGGGGGCGTCCCCTTGAGGCCCAGGAATAGGCTGGCGTACTCGGCCGCGAGCTCCAGGAGGACCTCCCTCCTGTCGCGGCCGGCCGCGCCGCGCAGGTACCCCAGGATCAGGTCCAGCCCCCTGCCCACGCGCTCGTCGAGCTGCGAGAGCGCCTCGAAGCGCGCGGCCAGCTCCCCGCTCTCGGCCGCCCTCACGAGCTCCTCCAGGAGCTCCGCGTCAACCTCCTTCGCGTAGAGCCTGGAGAGCAGATTGTACACGTAGCGCCTGCCCTCGTTGGCCTCCTCGAACCTGCCCATGACGGTCGTTGGCGACCCGCGCGATTTAAGCGCGAGGCGCACCGTCCATCGGGTCAATAATTATAGTAATTATATAATTTACCGTAATTAGCTGCGCGTGGCCGGATTATATATCGGGTTGGCCCCCGGGACCGAAAACTATATTTCACGTAGGGGCCTGTGGCCCATGAGATGGTTGTGAGCTATGTCGACGCCGTGAGCGCTCTCTCGAGGCAGTCGGGCGCCGCCGGGCTCGATCCGCAGCTCCTCAGGAGGCTCAGCCCGGAGGAGGCGGAGGCCCTGAAGAGCAGCGGGTACAGGGTCAGCTACGTGACGGCGTCCCTCAACGGGCACTCAGTGCTGGCGAACTTCCCACTGGTCGCCTACTGCAAGGACAACAGGATAATCAGGCAGCTCCCGTTCTACATACCCGACGGCGTCAGGCGCTGGAAGATAGTGACGGGCCGCGGCGTCTTCGAGAGGCCCAAGAAGGCTCCCAACTACCCGGTGTCCTTCGCCTGGAGGCAGAGGGTCTACTCGCCCACCAGGGTCAGGTACCCGCTCAAGAGGGTGGACTGGAGCCCGGAGAACAGGAACACCCAGAACAGGGGCAAGTCGAAGTTCGTCAGGATAAGCTGGGACGAGGCCATAGAGATAATCGCGAGCGAGATAGAGAGGATAAGGAAGGTCTACGGCGGCACCCACGTGGTGCTCGTGCAGGCGGACGGCCACGGCCAGAGCGGCTTCCTGCACAGCGTGCACTTCTGGGGGCACCACCTGTTCAACGCTCTCGGGACTGGGTGGATACATCAGAACAGGAACCCCGACAGCTGGGAGGGGTACTACTGGGGCGCCAAGCACGTCTGGGGGTTCGACCAGCCCATAGGCAGGCCGCCGAACGACACCACCTGGGACGACGTGTTCAAGAACGCCGAGATGATCGTGCTGACGGGCGGCGATCCCCTGACCACCACCGACGCCTGGAACAACTTCCTGGGCACCCACTTCATGCGCTGGATAAAGCAGGCCGGGATCAAGGTCGTGGCGATATCGCCGGACGTCAACTACACGAACGCGGTCTTCGCGGACAAGTGGATCCCGATAAGGCCCAACACCGACGCCGCGCTCTACTTCGCCATAGCCTACCTCTGGATACAGTGGGGGACCTACGACAAGAAGTTCATAGAGACGCACACGGTCGGGTTCGAGGAGTTCAGGAGGTACATCCTGGGCGAGGAGGACGGCGTCCCGAAGACCCCGGAGTGGGCGGAGAGGATAACCGGGGTCCCCGTGGAGACGATAAAGGCGCTCGCCAGGGCGTGGGCCAAGAAGAGGACGACCCTGGCGATCCACTACGGGGGGCCCAAGATAAGGGGGATACTCTCGCACCTGCCGGCCAGGGCCGAGGCCTACGTGATGATGATGCAGGGGCTCGGCGCCCCCGGCAGGCAGTTCGCCAGGTTCCAGCTGCCGGCCTTCACGCTGACCGGGAACGAGAAGGCGCCCACCCTGCCGACCTACATGGAGGTCGTCAAGGAGGGCGCCCCGGTGAACCCCGTGATGGCCTACTCCTACGAGCTGGTGCCCGGCAGGCCCATATACCCGCCGCCGCCGGGCGCGATACCGCTGATAAAGACGCTCGTGCCGGACGCCATCCTGAACCCGCCGGTCGAGTGGTACGGCTCCGGGTCCATCATAGCCCCCACTCAGGACCAGTTCAACAAGTACAGGTTCCCGCCGACCGACGACCACCCCGGGATACGCATGATATGGAACGAGAACTCGAGCGTCATGACCTGCTGGAACGACTCCTGGAGGTGGGCCCAGGCCTTCAGGCACCCGAGCGTCGAGTTCATAGTCACGATACACCCATGGCTGGAGAACGACGCGTACTTCTCCGACCTGATCCTCCCCGCCCAGACCGTCTACGAGCACGACGACCTGGTGAGCGCCATGTGGGCGGACATGAGGGCGATCTACTACCAGGACAGGTGCGTGGAGCCCATCGGGGAATCCAAGAGCGACTACGAGATCCACAAGATGGTGGCTGACAGGCTGGGGGTGGGGAAGGTCAGGCCGGACTTCAGGGACAGCTGGCCGACCGAGGAGTGGTTCCCCGAGCCCGAGAAGTTCCTAAGGGTCATGTACGAGAAGACGCTGGCCTACAAGAAGTACGGGATAAGCTGGGAAGAGTTCAAGACCAAGAGGAAGATAGTGGTGTACGACGCCCCGACGCCGGAGGAGTGGGAGCGGATAAAGAACACGGTCGAGAGGCTGCCCGGCGTCCCCGTCAAGGAGGGCCTCAGATGGTACTACGAGCTGCCGGAGGGCAGGGGGCTGAACACCAAGAGCGGCAAGATGGAGTTCGTCTCGGGATGGCTGAAGGACCACTTCCCGGACGATAAGCTGAGGCCGCCGCTCGCCAAGTGGATAGATCACGAGGAGCTGCCCACCTCGCCGAAGGCCAAGAAGTACCCGCTCCAGATGATGTCGAACCACCCGAGGTGGAGGCACCACGCCCAGGGCGACGACATGCCCTGGATAAGGGAGATACCGACCGCCAAGATAAAGGGGCCGGACGGCTACTACTACGAGCCGCTCTGGATAAACCCGGCCGACGCCGCCAAGAGGGGCATAAAGCACGGTGATATAGTGAAGGTGTACAACGACTACGGGGCGGTGCTCGGCGCCGCGTACGTGACTGAGAGGGTGAGGCCGGGGGTCGTGTACATGGACCACGGCTCCAAGTTCGACCCCATATCGATAGAGGACAGGATAGACAGGGGAGGCGCGATAGACACGATCGCGCCCCCGACCAGGTGGGTGTACGACAAATACCAGCCGGGCCCGATAATAGTCCCCGAGATGCCGGTCAGCGGGTACCTGGTGGAGGTCGAGAAGGTGGACATCGAGGAGCTCAGGAGGAAGTACCCGGAGGCCTTCAAGAGGGTCGAGAAGATGAACGCGGCCTACGGGCCGGGCTACGAGTCGTGGGTGATGGGGTGAGAGCATGGGCAAGGTGATGGTAATAGACGTGGCCGAGTGCATCGGGTGCTACCTGTGCCAGCTCGCGTGCAAGGACGAGCACGTGGGGAACGACTGGAGCCCATACGCGAAGCCGCAGCCCGAGGTCGGCCACTTCTGGATGAAGCTCAACGACATGGAGAGGGGCGGCGGATCCTTCACGAGGGTCAGCTACGTGCCGACGCTCTGCGCGCACTGCGAGAACGCGCCGTGCATGAACGTGTGCCCCGTGAACGCGATCTACAGGAGCGACGACGGCGCAGTCATAATAGACCCGGAGAAGTGCAACGGGTGCGCCGACTACGGCTACGAGCCGCTGTGCCAGAGGGCGTGCCCCTACGGCGCCATATACTTCAACGAGGAGCTCAAGATAGCCCAGAAGTGCACCTTCTGCGAGCACCTGCTGAAGAGCGGGTGGAAGCAGCCGAGGTGCGCCGACGTGTGCCCCACCGACGCGATAAAGTTCGGCGACGAGGACGACCCGGAGATGAGGAAGCTCATGGAGGGCGCGGAGCCGCTCCACCCGGAGGTCGACGTGAAGCCGAGGGTCCTCTACCGCAACCTCCCCAGGCCCTACATAGCCGGCACCATAATAGATCCCGCGGCCAGGGAGGTGGTGGAGGGCGCGTCCGTGACGGCGATAGACGTCGTGAGCAGGAAGGAGTACAGGACCCTCACTGACGAGTTCGGCGACTTCTGGCTGAGGGGCCTCGAGTGGAACCACAAGTACCTGGTGAAGGTGGAGAAGGACGGCTACTCCCCCAAGGTCCTCGGCGTGCTGTCCACCGAGAAGGACGTGGTCCTGGAGCGCGTGGAGCTCTATAGGAAGGCCTGAGGCCGCGAGGGATATCCCTCCGCTCTTCGTTCTTTCCCCACTCATCCGCAGGTCTCCCTAGCGCCGCCTCCGCGCCCCGCGGAGGCGGCGCTAGGGGGAGCCGGGCGGCCGATCGGAAATCTTTTATCAGGGAATGGCCCCCTCGGGCAGCCAATGAGGCGCGCTCTCTGGGTGCTCGCCGTCCCGCTGCTCCTGGCCATGCTCGCGGTGCCCGCTCAGGCGTCTGCCGCCCAGGCCGGCGGGATACTGCTCACGACGTACTTCACCGGGGTCTCGGTCCAGGCCGGGCAGCAGATAGTCACGGGGGTGAACGTGACGAACTACATGGGGCAGCCGGCCAGCATCAGCGTGTCGGCGTCCGCGCCGCCCGGGTGGACGGCGGTGCTGACGTATGGCGGCTACAACGTCACCGCGGTCTACGCGCCCCCGGGCGGCACCAGGTCCCTCCAGCTCGACATATATGTGCCCCCGTCGGCCTCCCCCGGGACGTACGAGGTGAACGTGACGGCCCGGAGCGGCCCCGTCGAGTCCAACGAGCTGACGTTCCAGGTCCAGGTGTCGCCCGCCCCCAGGAGCTCGCGGCCCATCACGGTGAGCGTGCCCTACCCGAGCCTCAGCGGGGGTTCCGGGTCCGTGCTCAGCTACATGTTCGAGGTCGACAACAACCTCGGCACCAGCGCCATAGCCACCTTCAGCATGGACGCGCCCCCCGGCTGGACCGTCACCTTCCTCCCCAGCTCTTACAGCACCACAGTGATATCCGGGATCTCCATGGGCCCGTACTCCGTGAACCCGGGGCTGGTCGCCGACGTGTACGTGCCGTCCAACGCGAGGCCGGGGATATACAACCTGACGCTGACGGTCACGTCGTCCGGGTACAGCGTGTCCGTGCCGCTCAGCGCCACGGTGACCGGCACCTACAGCTACTCCCTGTCCACGCCCGGCGGCCTCCTGAGCATGGACGTCCAAGCGGGGCACACCGCGACCACCTCGATAATAGTCTCGAACACGGGGACGGAGCCCCTGACGGGCATAACGCTGGTCGCGGTCCAGCCGTCCAGCGACTGGACCGTGGGGCTCTCCCCCTCGACCATACAGGTCCTCCAGCCCGGCCAGAACGCCACGGTCACGCTCTCCGTGAGGCCGCCGCCCGACGCGATACCCGGCATCTACTCGCTGACCGTCAGCGCGTACTCCCAGCAGGCCTCGTCCCAGAACCTCCAGTTCATGGTGACCGTCACGAAGCAGACTTACTGGGGCATAGTGGGCGTCATCGTCATAGTGGCGGCCGTGGCGGCGCTCGTCGCCGTGTTCTGGAGGTTCGGCAGGCCGTGAGCTCCGGGCCCGCGCTCAGGGCCGTCTCCCTCAGGAAGGTCTACGGCGACTTCGTCGCGGTGGACCGCGTGGACCTGGAGGTCGGCAGGGGGGAGGTCGTGGGGCTCCTGGGCCCGAACGGCGCGGGGAAGACGACAACGATATCGATGATGGTGGGGCTCGTGCCGCCCACCGAGGGGGACGTGCTCGTCGACGGCTACAGCGTCAGGAGGAACCCGGTCGAGGTGAGGGCCAGGGTGGGCCTGGTCCCGGACAACCCGGGCTTCTACGAGGGCATGACCGCCTGGGAGAACCTGGCTATAACCGCGAGGCTGAACGGGGTGAGGGACCCATCGAGGATAGACGAGGCGATATCCAGGGTGGGCCTCTCCGGCTGGGCGGACGTCGAGGTGGGGAAGTTCTCCAAGGGCATGAAGCAGAGGCTCGGCATAGCCGACGCGCTGCTCAAGTCCCCGTCGGTGCTGCTCCTGGACGAGCCGACGGCGGGCCTGGACCCGGGCGGGTCCGAGGAGATGCTCAGGCTCATCAGGTCGCTCGCCGACGGCGGCATGGCGGTGCTGATGAGCAGCCACCTGCTCCACCAGGTGGAGTGGATCTGCGACCGGGTCGCAGTGATGGACAGGGGCAGGATAATCGCCCAGGGGACGCTGGACCAGCTCGCGGGCCGCAAGTACTACATAGAGATGGAGCTCGAGGGCAACGTCGACGCGGCCGTGAGGGCGCTCCTCCCGGTGGGCAGGGTGAGCGTGAGCGGCAGGAGGGTCACCATCGAGGTGGGCGAGGACGCCAGGAGGAGGGCCGTGGAGGCCGCCCTCAGGGCGGGCGCGATACCGCTGGAGGTCCGCCTCAGGAGGGCCAGCCTGGCCGAGGCGTACAGGAGCCTGCTGGAGGCCGGATCCCGATGAGGGGGAGCCTGACGGTCCTGGAGAAGGAGCTCTCGGAGAACCTGAAGAGCAGGAGGTTCGCCCTGATATTCCTCCTGGTGTTCCTGTCGGGCGCGGGCGCCGTGCTGACCACTGCCCAGTCCCTCTCCGGCCAGACCGCCGCCGAGTTCCTCGAGCTGTTCACGGGCACCGGCTCGCAATTCTACAGCTACGTGTACTTCCTGAGCGTGCTGTCGCCGATACTCGGGATAGCCCTCGGCTTCGACTCCATAAACCGCGAGCTGTCGTCAGGCAGCATGGTCAGGCTGCTGTCGAACCCGATACACAGGGATGGGGTGATAGCCGGGAAGCTGGCGGCCGGCGTGGCGCTGATATCGCTGGTCGTGGGGGTCGTCAACGCCATAGACTTCGGGCTGGGCATGCTCCTCATGGGATGGGGGCCGACGCCCTCCGACGCCCTCAGGTTCTTCTACTTCAGCGTCGTGACCGTGCTTTACGCTTCCGTCTGGTACTCGGCCGCCCTCCTCTTCTCCACGATATTCAGGAGGGCGGCGACGTCCGCGCTGGTCTCGCTCGGCCTCTGGATCTTCATGACGTTCTTCATCGGGGCATTCTCCACGGCGCTCGCCGGCCTGATATCGCCCCTCCCCTCCTTCCCTCCCCCCACCCTGGAGCAGGAGGTCGCCTACATAGACACGGCGGTGAGCATAGCCAGGATCAGCCCGGTCTACGTGTACTCCGAGGTGTCGTCCGTGCTCCTCAATCCCCACGTGATGACGCTCTCCCCGGTCTACGCGTACGCGCCGGGCATGCCCGCGCTGGAGCTGGGCGTCTCCCAGAGCCTGTACCTGGCGCTGCCGGACGTGTCCGCGCTGATGGCCGCGCTCTCGATATTCTCCATCCTGGCGTACCTCGTCTTCATGAGGATGGAGATCAGGGCCAGGTGGGAGTAGGGCGCGGCGGCTGGGCAACGCGTAAATAGGGTGCGCTGGGCGCTGTGCCCGTGCCGCCGGATCCCGCGATCGGCGCCGGGATGGCCGGCGGGGCCCCGGGGTGATGGCGCCTCGATAGCCCTCGTCTACTCAACCGGGGACCCGGCCGGGAGCGGCGCGGCCTCCGCGCTCGCCTCCAGCCTCCGCTGGAGGGAGGCCGCGTGCCCCAGGGCGAGGACGTGCCTATCGTCCGCCGAGCTCGGGGCCTACCTGGCCGGGTTCGAGGAGGACGTCCTGAGCATGGACTTCCTCGAGGGCGCGCTCGACGCCGAGGCGTACGTCGTGCTCTCGCGCCACTCCTCGAGGAGCGGCCGCCCGAGCCTGACCGTTCACACGCCGGGGAACCCCGGGGAGGCGGAGTTCGGCGGCCGCCCCAAGGAGCTCGCCTGGAGCAACCCGAGGCTCGGGGGCGCCCTCCTCCTGAACTACGCCGCGTCGGCGCGCGGGCTGCTGGACAGGTACTGGTTGGGGCTCGAGGCGACCCACCACGGCCCCACGAGCCTGTCCAGGCCGGTGACGTTCATAGAGATAGGGAGCACCGAGGCCGAGTGGAGGGACCCTGCGGCGCATGAGGCGATGGCCGCCGCCGTCGTGAGGGCGCTCTCCTCGCCGCTCCCCGACTGCAGGCCGGTGGCCGGGTTCGGGGGGACCCACTATCCAGCGAAGCACACCAGGATGGCCCTGGAGGGCGGCCTGTGCTACGGCCACGTGCTCGCGAGGCACTCGCTGGAGGGCGCGGACCCCTCGGTGATATCCCAGGCCATGGACAAGAATTACGGGGGCATCTCGGCGGTCGTCCTGGAGCGCAAATCCCTGGGGTCCGCCGCCAGGGAGGCGATAATGCGCGAGGCCGATGCGAGAGGGTTGCCGGTAATCACTATATGAATTCTAAAATCTGTTCAAAAAATGCCGGATTAGTGCTAGAAATTACAGCAGAAGGGCCGACGGCTATGGCGCAATTCTTATAAGCGCTCGCCTCGGGGGTCCTCAGTTCAGTGCGCCGATGTGCGGGATACTGGGGCTGTACAGCTTGGATGGGCGCGACCTGCCAGCGGAGCTCGTGCTCAGGGGCCTGGACGCCATGAAGGAGCGCGGGACCCCCCACGGCTCCGGCGTCGCGCTCTACAGGCCGGTCGGCGTGCCGAGGGTGAAGGCCTTCTCCAGGGAGCCGGCCGAGGACGGGGTGTCGGTGCCGATACCCGGCGGGCTCTACGACCTCACGTTCTTCGGGTCCCCGGCGAACGTGAGGGGCACCGTCTACCTGAACAGCAGGTGGCTGGACGTGTACAAGGTCGTGGGCTGGCCGGGCGACCTGGACGAGGTGTACGGCATAAGGTCCCTCTCGAGCCCGGCCTGGCTGGGCCACACGCGCTACCCCACGAACAGCCCCGGGAGGTACCCCTATTACTCCCACCCGTTCACGGCGGGTGACTTCGCGATAGTGCACAACGGGGACCTGAGCTCCTACGGGTCCAACGTCAACCTCCTCACCTACAGGATGGGCTACAGGAGCTTCACCGGGAACGACAGCGAGGCCATAGCCTACCTGCTCAAGGAGCTCTCGGACAGGCTGGGCGTGGAGGGCGCGATCAGGGAGCTCATGTACGGCGAGAAGTTCAGGTGGGCGCGCCTCGACGGCCCCTACGCGGTCGCGTTCATAGCCGGGGGGCCGACGCCGGTGTTCGGGGCTTTCGTGGACCCCCAGCACTTCAGGCCGCTCTACGTCGGGATGAGGGACGGCGTCCTGGCGGTGGCGAGCGAGGCTGCGGCGGTGAGGGCGGTCCTGGGCGAGGCCGAGTACTGGGCGCTCAGGGGGGGCGAGTACATCCTGGCGGAGGGCGACAGCGTCCGCGGGAACTTCAGGAGGCGCTACTCGTACGGGAGGCCCGCGCCCGAGCCGGAGGGGCCCTATCTCGACGCGTCGGCCTTCGGGCCTATCGACCTGGCGCCGCGCATACGGTCCATGCTCAGGGAGGCGGGGGAGGTCCGCGTCGTCAACGTCCTCGGCCACAGGTACCTGGGGAACGGGATGACCTCCGGCTCGCTGACGATATGGGGGGTGGTGGGAAACGCGTCGGCCAACGTCATGTCCGGCGGCCTGATGCGCGTCTACGGCGACGTCCAGGACGACTTCGGGGACACGATGAACGGGGGCGTCGTCTTCGTGCACGGCAACGCCGGCGACACCCTGGGCCAGGCCAAGCGCGGCGGATCGATCTACGTCTACGGGGACGCCGGGAACCGCGCCGGGATCCAGCACAGGGGAGGTATCCTGATGATCGGCGGGTCCGTCGGCGACTACGCCGGGGAGTACATGGGCGGGGGGGTCCTCGTGGTGCTGAGGGCCACGAGCAGCGACGACGTCGGCTTCAGGATCGGGTCCGGGATGGTGGGCGGCACTATCTACGTGAGGGGGAGGATCCCCCGCGAGAGGATAGGGCGCCCCCTCAGGCGCGATTCGCTGGAGAGGTACCTGCGCTCCCTCGTCGAGGACGGCATGCTGGATCCCCAGGCTTACCAGAGGGTCCTGGAGGGCGATCAGTCCCCGCTGACCAAGGCGGCCAGGAGGGCGCTGTACGGGACCAACCAGCTCAGGGTCGAGTGGAGGAGGCTGAGCGAGGAGGAGCTCCGCGAGCTCTCCCCGCACTTCCGCGCCTTCGAGGAGGAGTTCGGCGTCGGCGTGGACCCGGGCGAGGAGTTCACGGTCATAAGGCCGCTCAGGGAGGGCGCCGCCGAGGAGCCGTCGCTGGGTGAGTGAGGTTGGCCGTCCGCCCCGCCGAGAGGACCAGGCAGCTCCCCCCCGTGAGGCACAGGGTGCCGGAGTTCTGGTCGCCGGAGCGCGTCGAGTACGTCAGGCGCACGGCGGCCACCGGCACTCCGCCCTACGTGCTCGAGAGGGAGCCCAGCAGGACCGGGAGGCTGCTCGACAGGATCACCTTCAAGGGGCTGAGGCCCGACGACGTGAACGCGGAGCTCTCGGGCGGCGGGGACGTCGACGTCGGGCTGGAGCTGTTCGGGGTGAGGCTGGAGGCCCCCATATACGTGGGGGACATGTCCTACGGCGCGCTCAGCGGGGGGCCCAACGTGGCGGTGGCCAGGGCCGCCACGGAGGCGGGCGTGCTCGCCGGGATAGGGGAGGGCGGCCTTCACCCCGAGGTGGCGAAGTACAGGAACATAGTGGTGCAGTGGGCCTCCGCCAGGTTCGGCGTTGACCTGGACCTCCTGAGGGCGGGCGTGGCCGTGAACCTGAAGATAGGGCAGGGGGCCAAGCCGGGCATAGGGGGACACCTGCCGGGCTCCAAGGTCACGGAGGTGATCTCGAAGCTCAGGAAGATACCGGTCGGGAGCGACGCAGTGTCGCCGGCGCCCCACCACGACATATACTCGATCGAGGACCTGGCCCAGAGGGTGAAGGCGCTGAGGGACCTGTCCGGGAAGCCCGTCCTGGTCAAGGTGGCCGCCGTCAACAAGATAATGTTCGTCTCGGTCGGGGTGGCCAGGTCCACAGCCGAGGGGATAATAATAGACGGCGCGGGGGCTGGCACCGGCGCCGCGCCCTCAGTGGTCAGGGACCACGTGGGCATACCCATAGAGTACGCGGTCCCGGTGTCGGACAGGTGGCTCAGGGACAACGGCGCCAGGGATGGATTCACTGTGATAGGGGGCGGGATGATCTACAGCCCCTCGGACATCGCGAAGCTCATAGCCCTGGGCGCCGACGCCGTGAACATCGGGACGGCGGCGCTCCTGTCCTTCGGGTGCATAATGTGCCACTCGTGCAACACCGGCGGGTGCCCGACGTACCTGACGAGCCTGGCGATGCCCGTCGGGCGCTTCGACGTGGACGCGGGGACCAGGGCCCTGGTCAGGTACCTGCGGGGGCTCAGGCTGGGGCTGGGCGCCATACTCAGGTCGCTCGGCATGAGCAGGATCTCGGAGCTCCGCGGGCGGCGCGACCTGCTGGAGCTCCACTACGCGGACGAGGACGTAGCCGACGCCCTCGGGCTGGAGCTGGTCGAGGGAGGGGAGATCGCCTGGTACCAGGACTACGAGCCGCTGATCTACCGCGAGACCTACGAGGAGGGCTCGGTGCACATAACCGGGATGGGCGGGATCATCCCCGGCTACACGTATCCGGCGAGGAGGCCGCTGGACCTCCTCAGGATAGAGGCGGCCCAGGTCACGCACCCGCCGGTCGATCCCTACAGGGAGGACATAGACATCTCGGTCAGGACGCCATGGGGCGTCTTCGACACCCCCGTGGTCGTCCCGGGGCTGGACCCCGCGGCGGTCGCGGCCGCCGAGGCCCTGGGGGCCCCGGTGGACGGCAGCAGGTGCAGGCGCCCCTCCAGCTGCCTCTGCGGCGGCGAGTGCCTGAGGGCGGCCCCGGGCGACGACCTGGAGCCCAGGGCGGGCGTGGTAGTGGTCGATGAGAGGCAGGGCGGGTCCAGGTGGCTGGAGGAGTCGCTCTCCGCCCTCGACAGGGACGCGAACCTCATGGGGCTGAGGGAGGACATGGTAGTGGCGGCGGTCGGGCGCTTCAACAGCGGAGCGGACGTGTACAAGCTGGCCGCGCTCGGGGCCGACCTCGTGGAGCCGGTGGAGGCCTTCGAGCTCCTCGAGAGGAGGATAAGGGGCATGGGCTACGCCGAGAGGAGGGTGCGCTACGAGAACATGATAATAACGCTCTCGGAGGAGCTGCGGCTGCTCATGGGGGCGGGCGGGCTCACCAGCTACTACCACATGGTGGGGAACAGGGACCTGGTGAGGTCCCTGGACGGCTCCGTCGCGAGGTCCCTGGGAGTCCGCGTCGCCGGGACGTAGCGACCCGGGCTGATCGGGGCAGGATTCCCCCTGAGCAGGACGGAATGGATGAGAAATACGAGAGAGGTGCGCGAGGGAAAGGGGGAATCGATTGGCGATCCGTGGGATCCTCAGAGCTTGCCTATGTCGTTTGGCACCCTTATGGTCAGCGCCGGCTGCCCCACCCTCCACCCGGCCGGGATTATGTCGAACTCCTGCGGGGTCCCGGGGTGATCGTGGATGTACCTGAGGCCCTCGAGCGCGTTGTATATGTGCCCGACGTCCTTGCCCAGCCTGTCGTTGAACACCGATATATACTGGACTATCCCCTCGGGATCCACTATCACGGTGCCGCGCCTCGTCATGCCGGTCTGGGAGTTCAGGAACCCGTAGGCGGATGAGATGCTCTTGCTGATGTCCTCGACCAGCGGGTATGCCACCTTGCTGACCCTGGGGCTTCGAAGCAGTTTCTCTCTAGCGTAAAGTTTATTAACCTAGCATTAACTTCCGTCAATGGAATGCCGGAAAAGCTCTACACGACTGGTGAAGTCGCAAAGACTTTCGGCGTATCCTACGTAACCGTCAAGAAGTGGGCTTACTCGGGGAAAATCAAGTACACATTAGAACGCCCGGCGGTAAATACAGGTACCCTGAAAGCGAGATTAAGAGGCTCCTCGGCGAGCGGGCACTGAAAGGCGAGGTCGCAATTTACGCGAGAGTAAGCTCGGCGGATCAGAGAGGAGGCCGTTGAGAGTGCCATTAGAGACTGTTAAGCTCACTGCGAGCTTTAAGCTGGACGGATCTTTCCCAGAGAGCCTCTTCTCGACATATAGGGAGATCCTAGGACAACTGCTCGACCACGCTTGGGCGAAGGGGGTAACGAGCTTCGAGAGGCTTAAGGCGGAGAAGTACCACGAGCTGAGGGCGAGGTACCCGAGCCTTCCGTCGCACTACATCTATACGGCCTGCCAGATGGCCTGCTCCATCTACAAGAGCTCCAGGAAGCTCAAGAGGAGGGGCGTGGCGAAGGCCGAGAAGCCCCTCTTCAAGAAGCAGGTCATGATGCTGGACGACCACCTGTTCAGCCTCGACCTTGAAGGCTGGGAGGCCTCGATAGCCGTCGGAGGAGGCAAGGTTAGGGTGAAGTTGCTCCACGGGACGTACCACGAGAAGTTCAAGGGCATGAGGGTCGGCCAAGCTTGGCTCGTGAAGAGGGGGAGCGACCTCTACTTGAAAGTCGTCTTCTCCAAGGTCGTCGAGGTGGTGGAGACGAATGAGAAGGCGGTGGCCGTTGACGTGAACGAGAACAACGTCGCCTTCGGCACTATGGAGCGCGTGGTGAACGTGGAGACAAAGGAGAGGATCATAAGGACGGCCTACTTCCTCAAGCGCAGGAGGCTCCAGTCCAAGCCTAGGCTGGACGAAAAGCCCCTGCTGGCGAAGTATAGGGGCAGGGAGCGGAGGAGGGTTGAGGCCATCTACCACAGGATTGCTAATCAAATAATCGACGAAGCGAATGAGGCAAAAGCCTCGACCATCGTGCTAGAGGATCTCACGAATGTGAGGAAGAGGATTAAACGCTCAAGGGAGCTGAATGGCAGGCTGAACAGGTGGAGCTTCAGAAAGTTTCAGCGGGTAGTGGAGTACAAGGCGAAGCTCGCTGGCCTGAACGTCGTCTATGTTGACGCTAAGGGGACTTCTAGCCTGTGCCCGGTATGTGGGGGAAGGCTAAGCCCGAATGGGCACAGGAGATTGAAGTGCAGGTGCGGATTCGAAGAGGATAGGGATGTCGTGGCCGTGAAGAACCTGCTCCGCAGGTACCAGATGGATGTGGGGGCTTCGCCCGTTCACCCCGAAGGCCCTCCCATGACGACCGAGAGGGATGAAAAGTGCGAGGAGGGAAGGGATGAAAGTTTATTCTAGACCGGAACGGCTGGTCTCCCACCACACCTTGTGGGAGTAGACGCTGTCCGTGCTTATGGCGAGCACCTCGGCGTTGGCGGCCCTGAACTTGTCGTAGTAGCTCTGGAAAGCCTCGAGGTCCGTGGCGCAGACGAAGGTGAAGTCGCCCGGGTGGAAAGTCATGGCATTAAAATGACAAACCTGTCCTCTCCAAGGATGAGGTGAAAGTTTTTAAACTCAAGACTCTATTTCCCTCCGGATGCCCTCCTCCGGTCAACTTCTCGAACATGAGGGGCGGGAGCCGATCCCTCCCGCAATACCGGAGGGGGGCATCCGCGAGGTCAAGCACGAGAGCAGGAGGACGAACGTGGTCCGCCTCCTGCCGAATGGCTCCCAGGAGAGGAAGCTCGGGAGGTTAGCTAGCATCTCGGCGAAGCTCTGGAACGAGGTCAACTACGAGAGGAGGCAGCAGTTCTTCCGCGGGGAGGGAGTGGACTTAGAGGGCACATACCGCAAATATTATGAGAATAGAAGCGCGCTCGGCGTCAACGCGCAGCAGGTGCTCAATAAGAACAACGAGGCATGGAACTCGTTCTTCTCACTGTTGAAGCGGAGGAGGGAGGGGAAGCTGCCGTCCCACATGAAGCGCGTCGGCCCGCCGAAATATTGGAAGGACAGGGGAGTAAGGAGAGGAAGCTCATACTGGTAGTCAGGCAGGACAGATATATTGTGGACGAGAGGAATCACAGACTGGTCCTGAGGGACTTCGGCCTCGAAATTAATTTCGCGGGCAGGCTGAGGTGGCACGGCAAGCAGGGCAGGCTGGAGATACGCCACGACGAGGCGAGGGAGGCCTGGTACGCCTCCATGCCAGTCGAGGTCGGGGTTGAGACTACGAGGAATGGCAATAGGTCGAAGCACGTGGTCCGCGGGGAGAGGAAATCGATTCGGATGGCGGGGCCGAGGGGCGATGTTGCCGCGGGGGTGGACCTAGGGATCAACATGCTCGCGAGCGCGGTGACGAGCGATGGCACTTGGCTCCTCTACAGGGGATCGAGGGCGAAGGAGGACTTCTTCCACCTCACCAGGAGGATAGCCGAGGTACAGTCAGAGGCGGATGAGGCGAGGAAGGGCGGCGACGAGGCTAAGTTCCAGAGGCTCAACAGGAGGAGGCGGAGGCTCTTCCGGAAGCTCGTGGGGCGCATGGCGCACCTGTACTGGAACCTAGCCAACCATATGGTGAGGGGCCTCTGGGAGCTCGGGGTGTCCAGGATCTACCTCGGATATCCCCACGACATAGCGCGGGAGAGGGGCAACAAGCTCACGGTGAACATGTGGAGGTATCGCGAACTCATGGACGCGATCGAGCTGAAGGCGCAGGAGTACGGCATACGCGTGTACGAGGTCGTGGAGTACAGCACCTCTAATCACTGCGCGGTCCACGGGACGAAGGTGGCGAGGGGCCCGAGGGGAGTGGTCACCTGCCCGCTCGGGCACAGGCTGCACAGCGACCTCAATGGGGCCCTGAACATATTGAGGCGCGGCGCCGGCGCGATCCCGGCAACGCTCGGGAGGCCGCTCTCCTTCCTCGTGGACCACTGCGGAGTAGCGCCCGTCAAGGGGGCGTAACCGACGAGACCCCGCCCCGGGATCCCCGGGGAACCCCCGCCCTTCTAGGCGGGGAGGGGGTCAGCACCCACTTGCCCCTGAGCTCCGAGAGCGACAGCTTCCTTATCGCGTTCTCCCTGGGGAAGAACGCGTTCGCTGTGAAGTTGGGTGCTGGAGATCCTATCTCTATCATCGGGCAAGGTGGGGAACGCTAGTTAATAATATTTTCGCATAATTCAGCATATCCCCTTTTCATAATAAACGTTCCGACGAGAAATATCAAGTGATCTAAGCGGCCCTCCCCTCTCCCCGGCGCGGTGCGCGCCTTAAATCGGGGGCCGCCCCGGCGGCTGGCGTGCGCGCCCGAACCGCGCTCGCGCTGGCGGCCTACACGGTGGCGAACTCGCTGGGGTACTTCTTCGCCAAGTACGCCCTGGAGTGGGCCTCCCCAATCCTCCTGATGGCCCTGAGGTACGCGGTCGCGGGCGCATTCCTCGCGCTGGCCGGCGGCGGCTTGATCCTGAGGCGCGACGTCCTGGTGCTCGCGGCCCTCACGGCGTCCTCCAGCGCCCTCTGGGCGCTGGGGCTGGAGTACGTGTCGCCGGCCTCCTCGGCCGTCCTGAGCTACACCATGCCCTTCTTCTCGGTGCCCCTCGCCTACCTCGTGCTCGGGGAGAGGCACGCCCGCTCGGAGGTCCTGGGGATCTCCCTGGGCTTCCTGGGCGTCTCCATCTACAGCGTCCCGCTCATGCGCGGCCTGGAGGCTGTGGGAGCCGCCCTCACGCTCGCCAATGCCCTGCTCTGGGCGGCGTACACCGTGTACTACAGGAAGCTGAGGGATCTGGATCCCCTGTCCGTCAACGCCACCCAGTTCGCGCTGGGCGCCGCCATGCTCGCGCCCATCTCCCCCATCGGCTTCCGCCTCGATCCGACGGTGGGCTTCGCGCTCTGCCTCCTGCTGCTGGCTATACCCTCGGGGGCGCTGGTCTTCCTCCTCTGGAACCTGATACTGAGGGAGGAGAGCGTGGGGCGCTCCACTGCGCTGGCGTTCTCCGTCCCGCTGTTCTCCGTGGCCCTGCAATCGGCGCTGGCGCTCAGGCCGCCGTCCGCGCCGGAGATCCTGGGGATGGCGGTCATGCTCTCCGGGATAGCTATTTCGGGATGGTCCGCCGACGCCCGCGCGGGGCGCCCAACATGATAAAAACGAAAACCCTCGCCCCTTCTGGGGGCGGGGTCGTCCCACCCCGTGGGCCGGGGCGGAGGGCTTTTAAGCCTTTTAAGCAGGGCCTTGTTAGGATGCTCAGCAGCGCCCGTCAAGGGGGCGTAACCGACGAGACCCCGCCCCGGGATCCCCGGGGAACCCTCGCCACTCAGGGCGGGGAGGGGGTCATAGCGTGCACCAGGGACTGCTACGACGGCTGCATCTTCGACGGCTCGTACGCGCCCATCGGCCGGTATCCCACGTCCGGATTCACGTGCGCCAGGGGCAGGATGGACCTCGCCAGGAACCGCGTCAACAGGATAGAGTCGGCGCGCGTCGACGGGAGGGAAGTCGAGATGGGCGAGGCGATACGGCGCGCGGCATCGCTCATAGGCGAGGAGATGAGGCGGGATCCGGGCAGGATCCTGCACGTGGATTACGACGGCAACCAGGGGCTCCTCACCTGGTACTACCCGGCCAGGCTTTTCACCGCGATCGGCGCCTCCAGGACGGACTACTCGATATGCTCCGCCGAGGGGCACGCCGCGATAAGGCTGCACTACGGCACGAGCGCGGGGGCGCTTCCGGAGGAATTCCCCGGCTACGGCGCCGCGGTCCTCTGGGCGTTCCCTGCCAGCGTGTCGGCGCCCCACATTTGGAGGTCGATATCGGGCGCGACCAAGGTGTCGATCGACGTGCGGCTCAGCGACACCGCCAGGAGGTCGCAGAAACGCATCATCGTTCGCCCGGGGTCCGACTCCTTCCTGGCCATCGGCGTCATCAAGGTCCTCCTGGAGGAGGGCCTGGCATCCGGCGAGGTCATCCACCGCCGGGAGCTGGAGGAATTCGCGGCGGGCTACTCGATGGAAACCTTGACCTCGGCCACGGGCGTGCCCGAGCGGGAGCTGAGGTGGCTGGCGGAGTTCTACGCGAGCGAGAAGCCGCTCACGCTCATAGGCTTCGCCCTGGGGCGCTCCCCGGGCGGAGGGGACGCCATATCGCTGATATCGCTCATACCGGCGCTGGTGGGCCTCAGGAGGGGATTCTACTACAGCAATTCGATGGGCCTCGGCATAGACTTCGACTACCTGAGGGGGTACCACATGGGGAGGAACTCGCGCGTGGTGGGGATGGCGCGCCTCAGGGAGGAGCTGGAGTCCGGCCGCGTCGGGCTCGTGTACGTGTGGAACATGAACCCCGCGGTGACCCTGCCCGGGGGGAGCTCCATACTGGAGGCGGCCCAGGAGGGCCGCATATCCCTGATAGTGCACGACCCGTTCTGGACCGAGACTGCCAGGGCGGCGGACGTCGTGCTGCCCGCGCCGACGTTCCTGGAGAAGGCGGACGTGGCCTACAGCTACTGGCACGACTACCTCGTCTACAACTCGCCCGTGGCGGAGCCTCTCGGGATGCGCGAGTCCGACCTCATCCGGGCGATCGCGCGCGAGGCCGGGATATCGCACCCGCTGCTGGACGAGGATCCCTGGGACGCGGTCGACGCGGCCCTCAGGGGCACGGGCGTGACCCTGGGCGAGCTGAGGTCCTCCGGCATGGCCAGGGTCCGGAACTACCCGCCCCCGCGCGTCCCCGACGCGCTCCCCCTGCCGCGCCCATCCCCTCCCCCGAGCCCCGGTCCCGGGGAGCTCCTGCTGGTGTTCACGTCCCACCCCCTGTACACCAACACGCAGTTTCGCGAGGTCCACGGGCGCCCGGAGCCGGTCATACACACCCGCGAGATGGAGGGGGAGGTCATCCTCGAGACGGGCCTCGGGAGGGCCAGGGTGAGGGCGGTGAGGGACCCGGGGGTCCCCCCCGGGGTCGCGTGGATGTACAAGAGCGCGCTCGTCGACCTGGACGGGAGGCCCATCAACGACCTGCTGGGGGGAGCGGCCGGCCCCTACGCGGGGACCCCCGTGCTCAACGGCGTGCCGGTGCGCGTCCTCCACCTTAAGTGAGCTACCCCGCCCTGAAGGGCGAGGTTTTCCACCACGTCTTATATAACGGCGGCGGCCGAGCGATCCACCGTGGGCGGGATAGGGGACCTGGCCGGGTGGATAGCCGGCTCCAAGTGCACGGTCGCGCTCACAGGGGCCGGCGTCTCGACGGCCAGCGGCCTCCCCGACTTCAGGGGCCCCAGGGGGATCTGGCGCACCCTGGATCCCTCGAGGTTCGAGGTGGGCGCGCTGCGGGAGGATCCCGACTGGGTGTGGAGGATGTTCGTGGAGCACTTCATGCCCGACGCCGACCTGAGGCCCAACCCCGCGCACCTGGCGCTGGCGGAGCTGGAGTCCATGGGGAAGCTCTGCGCCGTGCTGACGCAGAACGTGGACGGGCTTCACCAGATGGCGGGGAGCAGGAACGTGGTCGAGCTCCACGGGTCCACCAGGGAGGCCGTCTGCACCTCCTGCGGCGCGAGGGTCGACATGCGGTCCGCCGCGGCGCGGGTCAGGTCCACCGGGAGGGCCCCCAGGTGCCCCGAGTGCGGCGGCCTGCTCCGCCCCGACGTGGTCTTCTTCGGGGAGCCACTGCCCAGGGACGCGCTCCTGAGGGCGATCGGCTACGCCACCGCGTCCGACGTCTTCCTCGCGGTCGGCACGTCGCTGACGGTCGCCCCTGCGAACTCCCTGCCCCTGAGGGCGAAGCTCAACGGGGCCAGGCTCGCGATAATAAACGGGGAGCCCACCGAGATGGACGACGAGGCGGACCTGGTGATACGCGGGAGGGTCGAGGAGGTGCTCCCGGAGCTCGTTCGGGAGGTCAGGCGCCTCCTCGCCGAGTAGCGGCAGGCGTCGGAGAGGGGGCACCCCTCGCACCTGGGCCTCCCGAGCGCGCAGTAAGCCCTGGCCACGCTCACCAGCCCCGCGTGGAGCAGCTTGTACGAGTAGAGGTCCCCGGGCAGCGCCCCCTCTACCGATGCGCGCCAGGCCGCGTACCCTCCCCTCACCTCCATCCCGAACCTCGAGAGGACCCTCACCCCGAGCCTGCTGGCCGGCCACACGGGGCGGTTGCACGCGAAGAGCAGGATGCTGTCGGCGGTCTCCTCCCCTATGCCCCGCACCGAGAGCAGCCTCTCCCTGTCGCACAGCCCATCCGCGGTCCCCCCGGAGGCCCTCGCCATCCCGATGATCCTCCTCGCCTTCTCGAGCGGCATGCCGGACCTCCTTATCAGCGGCGCCACCTCCTCCGGGTCGGCCGCCGCGAGCCTCCCCAGGTCGAGGAGGCCCGCGCTCCGCAGCGCCTCCAGGGACGCGAGGGCCGAGTCCCAGCGCGAGAGCTGGACGAGCACGGCCGAGACGGCTATCTCGAGCGCGCTCGAGAGCCCTCCCCACCACCTGGGGGACTCCGGGTCCGACGGGTACCATCCGTACCTCGGGAGGAGGGAGTCCTTCACCTCCTCTATCCTGCGGAGGACCTCCCGCGGGGCGTCCACGCGCCGGCTGCCCATCGCGCATATTTTAGCCCCGGGCTCAGCCAATAATCCGGGCGACGTCCGTGGCCGGTGAATTGATCGGGGACCGGGCGAGTCTCCCAGCGCCGGGACGCCCCTGGGGCCGCGCCGGCCCCACCCGTCAGGGGCGGCGCGGAATTCCGGGCAACGATAAATGGGAGATCGATCCTCCGGCGCGCGTGGATACGCCGCCGGGCCAGAGGTGGATCAGGGGCTTCATACGGTACTCCGCGCTTCCGCCCCC
>WYEM01000091.1 GCA_009903775.1 Nitrososphaerota archaeon
CGTGCCGCTGAGCGTGATCCCCAACAGGTCGAACATGAGCCACCTGGTCATCGGCTTCGGATCCCCCGATCCGGCCTACTTCTGCGTGTACAACCTGACAGTCGGCAACCCGGTCGGGACACGCTCGTTGCTGGCCGGGGTGCCCGGGATCTCTTACGTCGAGTCGTTCGGCCCGATCCGCCTGTACGCGGTCGAGGATCCGCTCCCCGAGGTCTTCGCCGCCACGAACGTCGAGACATGCTACAACGCCTCCCAGTTGATGAACCTCTTGGAAGGGGGCGCCGATCCCCATTCCGCGCTCTTCGCAAACTACACGTATACCGGCCCCTGGGGGCGCTCACCGAGCGTAACATACTATGAAACGCCCCTCGGCTATTATATAGTCCACGTTCGCAACGCAACCGGCCCATTCATTCTGGCGTTCGACCAGGATTACGACGGCGGCTGGGAGCTGGCGGCGGGAAACCTGAACCCGTTCCAGCAGGTGCTATCCCGCAGCGCCTACCCGCACTTCCCCGTGGACTGCTACATGAACGGCTGGTTGGTCGATGCGGAGGGAAATGCGACGTTCACAATTTTCCATCGCGCGCAGGCCTACGCGACGGTCGGCGACGTGATTTCAATCGTCTCGATAGCCCTGTTCTCCGTTATATTCTACGAGCGCGAGGTTAGAGGGAGGCGGAGGGCCAAATGAGGCTCGTGCCCTTCCGGCGCAGGCCGCGCCCGAACGTATGTGTGCGCGGCGCTCCCCCTAATTCGGGTTGCGCTGCCGACCTCCGGCACAATGCCACGCAAGGAGACCTCTCATGCGGAGGAAGCCCGGGCGGGGGTGCAGCTGAACGGCGCGTCAAACCGTTTAGGCGCCGAGGGTGCTTGCGAAATACCTCAATCCCTCGCAGCTTCCGGCGAGCATGTCCTTCAGGAGCCCGGGCCTGCGCACCTTGATGATCAGGTAGCCGTAATACGATAAGTAAGCCCACTGATAAAAGAGGAGGAAGGCTAGCAGGCAACCCCTCGAGGGGCAGTTCCTGCGCACGAACACCAGCCTGTTCCTCATCACCAAGCGGACCCTGCCGATCAGCCTCAGCTCCGCCTCCCTGCCCCCTGCAGGGATGTGATGATGAGCCCTGGCGCTGCAGACGCAAGCCACGCGGAACCCCCTCCGCTTGGCCCTGATGCAGAACTCGGAGTCCTCGTAGCCGGAGAAGTATGGCTCGAAGAAGCCGCCCACGGCCTCGAATGCCTCCTTCCTGACGAGCATGCATGAGGGCACCACGTCGGTCTCGCGCGCCGGCTCCGCTGGGACGTCCGCCTCCATCCGCACCCTGCCGGATGGGAGCTCCACCGTCCCACCGCTCCAGTAAACCCCCCCTCCCGCGTATAATATGAGCGGCCCGACGATGCCATAACCCGGGTGGCTGCCTAGGAAGTCCACCATGGCCTCTATGGCTTCCTCATCGAGCGTGACGTCGCTGTCCAGGAAGAGGAGGAGCTCCCCCCTCGCTTGCCTCGCCCCCGCGTTCCTGCCGGCCGCCGTCCCGAGGTTCTCGCCCGTCCCCACGACCCTCACGTCGACGCCCTCCAGCTCGCGGACCGAGGCCTCAAGGGCCCGGCGATCGACTCCATTGTCGACCAGGATTACCTCCAGCGGCCTGTAGGAGGAGCGCGCTACGGATCTGGCCACCTCCGGCAGCTGCTCGCTTTTGCCGTAAGCGGGTATGATCACCGAGACGAGCGGCCTCAAATTTGTCATGTCAGCCTCCTCAGGAAGGAGAGGGCCTCGGACGCCCTCCTGCGCCAGTCCCACCCAGCGCAGTACTCCCTGGCCTCCCTGGAGAGCCTCGCGTAAAGCTCCTCGTCCTCGAGGAGCCTCAGCACCGCCGAGGCGAAGTCCGCCGGGTCGCCGGGCCTCGCCCTCAGGCTTCCGGCGGGGTAGTACGCCCGCTCGGTCTCCAGGTCGTAGGTGACTAAGGGGAGGCCGCAGACCATGGCCTCGCAGGGCGCCATGCCGCCGCTGTCGTAGATCACCGGGTGGACGAAGATCCTCGACCTTGCGAATATCTCCATCTTCTCCCTCCCGTCCATGAAGCCGAGCAGGTCGACGTTGTCCTCCAGGCCCAGCTCCCTGATCCTCCTCCTGACGTCATCCAGGAGGTCCCCGTCGCCTATCATGGCCAGCTTCGCCCCCGGCCTCCTGCTGACCACCAGCTTCCAGATATCGACGAGCTGCACCACGCCCTTCTGGGGATGGAACCTGCCCACGAAGACGGCGTCATATGCCCTCGGGCCGGGCTCCAGGCAGGCCCCCGCATCCACCCCTCCCATCACCACGAGGACCCTCCCGGGGTCGACCCCGAAGCGGCGGAGGGCGGCGCGGTCCGATGGGTTCGTGACCCAGTGCGCGTCGGCCAGGCGCGAGTAGAGCGTGAAGGGCAGCATGACCGTGAGGTAGTACGCGAACCCCCTCAGGGTCGCGCCAAGCCTCCCCCCATAGGGCCAGCGCCTCGAGGGGCGCGGGGGGAACATCCAGAAGCCGACCACCCACCTCACGCTCCTCGGGTGGCGCAGCTTCAGCAGCAGGCCGGGGATCACGTCCTCCAGGTAGTTGGATGAGGAGTAGATGACCGCGCCCTCATCCAACTTCATCGATAGCGCCGTCAGGGCCGCCTTGGCCAGCCTCTCGGCCTCGAGCGCCAGCGGAGAGGATGAGCGCGTCCTCCATATGGAGATCAGGCCCGGCGGAACCCCGTAGTACTCCAGCATGCGCTGTCCCCCCTGGGTGGTGAATATGTTCACTTCTGCGCCCTCAGACGCAAATATCCTGGCGAAGTTTATGAGGATCCTATCCCCGCCGCTGATGCCCCTCCTCCCCTCCCCCAAGCTCATGGCGAACGCGAACGCTACGAACTTCAAGCCGGCGCTTCTCATAGCATCGACCGCACACTCTTTAGCGCTTTCGCTGACCCTAAAAGGGGTATCGGAAATCGCCCGCAACTCCACACGGAGAGATGAGGGATCCGTGAGCTCTTGGTTATCCTAGCACACACATTACCCTAGCGATCACGGGAAAATTGAATGAGCGCTTGCGCGGGCAGCGCAAACGGGGCATGAAGGCCATTCCTTCTGGGAACCTATTGAGCATCCTATGGCCCACGCCCTCGCGCTGATCGAGGAACACCGCCTCGGCCCCGACGAAGCGGAGGGCCCCGAGGTAGAACCACTCGGCGTTGTGGGTACCAGAGGCCTCCACGGCCGGCATCCTCACATAGGCTACGAGATCCCCATCCTTTTACTTCGCTTCCTGGGACGCGCCGGGCTGTGGGGTGCTCCGAAGGATCTCCGGGCCGCGTAAGGCGACTACCTCTATTCAGATATCATCGCAGTCGGAGGTCAGCGAGGCATCCCAGTTAACATTCAAAAGTAATCATTAATGCCTATCCGAGCTCCCGCTTCCGAGCGTATATGTAGCCCAGCAACATATTGGGATCCCTCGCGCGTGAATTGTAGTCTCTTTTCGGCCTCGTTGCCTCGACCTCGAAGCCCGCATTCCTCAGGGCCTCCACCAGCCTCTCCGGCCCGTAGTGATATTCCATCTGGATCTGCCTCAGTTCCCCTATTCTCTTGCTGCTCAGTATAGCTTCGTACTCACAGCCCTCGCAGTCCATCTTCATGACGTCGAACGGGCCGTACTCCTCCAAGACGCGATCCAAGGAGTAGATCGGCACCTCGACAGCGTCCGGCTCGTCAGACGGCTTTAGGTCATCGCCGCCACACGTCTCGCCCTTGGTGACCTTGACCGCGCAGTCATTGCCTGATACGCCCGCGTTTATCATCTTAACGTTCCTCAGGCCGTTCGCCTCGACGTTCCTCAGGGCGAATCCATAGGGGAAAGGATAGGGCTCGAACGCGACCACCTCCCTCGCGCCCCTCAGAGCGAAGTAGACGGCAGTATCCCCTATGGAGGCACCGACATCGAGCACGCGCTTCCCCTCCACGTCGAGCCAGCCGTAGTCAGGGAGGGCCACAAAGTCCCCATACAACCACCCATGCAAAGTCACTAACCTTCCATTGAACGCGAATTCAATGAGCTCGTCCGAGGCCCGCCTCACATCGCCGCCTATGTTAGCAATTCCTGACATCCGATAAGCCCAGAGGGGGGAGCCCTCCAGCTGTAGCCCGTTCCTCAGCTTCAGCTCTATCCGGGGCCTATTTCTGTAGACAGACCACATGACGGAAATCCAGTTTCTGTAGGCCTTCCTGTATCTCTTCACCCTTTCCATTTGCCGCGTCATCGCTTCCAGCAACACGCACAACACTGAACGGGGGTATTATTAATGCTCGCGAGCTTCATTAAGCGCGACCATATCAGAAGGAGCTAAGCCATGAAATCTATCTGCGACCATTTAACATTTAGCATCATGCCTCAACGCATTGTCTGGCTCGAGTTCCTTCGAGAATGCTACCACCGAGTTCACCGCCCATCGGCAACTGGACCATGGGAACCATCTACCAAAGCACTAGGTTAGTCTTCAGTATGCGCAGGAACTCCCGAGTTACATTGTCTATCGAGAACCTCAGCGCCGATGCCCTAGCGCTTTCCCTGACCTCCGGCCCGTAACCCTCCTCAAAGACCCTCGCGACGACGCCCTCGTACTCTCCCTCTGTCGTAACCAGCCAGCCGTTGCGGCCGCTCTCTATCATCTCTGAAGGCCCTCCCACGTCGTAGGCCACGGCGGGGGTCCCGCACGCAAGCGACTCAGCGACCGAATAGCCGAAGTACTCCCCCAGGCCCGTGTGCAGGACCAGCTTTGCGTTCGCGTAGATTCTGGCCAGCTCCTCGGAGCTCTGGATGTAGCCCAGGGACCTCGCGCCGGGCACCCTTAGGCCCCCGACGGTCACTAGGGGCACCTTCCTGGCCAGCCTCGCGAGCAGCGCCTCGCCCGCCTCCCCGAAAGGCCTGCCGACCGCTAAGGCATAGTCGCCGCTCGGGTCCTTCACCGGCCTGAACATTTCCGTATCGACCGGCAGGTACACGATGCCGGAGGGCACGCGCTCGTAGGTGAACTGCGCGATTTCCTTGGCCAGGCGACTGTTAGCTATTATCAGGTCGAAGCCCCTCGAGAGCCTCCTGTGCTCCGCAAGCACGCGCGGGAAGAGGACGGACGCCAGCCTCCTGGCTGGCGTCCGCGCCCACGCGCTGTTTATCAAGAGGAGCGATATCTCACCGTGAGTCCACAGGATGAGCCTGCGATCGCCCTTGAACCTCGCGAATGAGAGCGCGGCGTCATCCGACACCACATACACGTCGAACGTGGCGCCCGAGTTCCTCAGCAGGGAGTCCAGCCCTCTCGCCAGCTTATAATCGAAATCGTACATCAGCCTGAGATAGTCCAGTTTCCCTATGGTCCCCTCGCGAGGCGCGACGACATCAACGCCGCCCTCCTCAGCGAGCGATCTCCACTGAGGATGCATCGACAGCGCGAATATGCCCACATCCGCATTCGCGAGCCTAAGGCCCCTGGCCAGGTTGACCGTGGCCCGGGCGATGCCGCCCCCGGGACCATAGTAAAATCCGAGGAAGGCCACCCTCAGATCCATCGCTAGAACACCTCGGAACCCAGTATCAGATGTGCTCGAACAGGCCCGCGTTGGACCTTACCCAATCGACCAACCTACCCACGCCCTCCCTCGGGCCTATTCTGGGCCTCCAGCCCAGCTCCCTCTCCGCCCTGCGCACGTCCGACACGTAGACCCTCTGGTCGGCCGGCCTCCAGTCGGAGAACCTGTAGCTCGGCCTCAGCCCCATGTCCTCTAGGATCGACAGGAGCTCCAGGAGCGAGAGAGTGTTCCCGGGCCCTCCCCCTATGTTGTAGACCCCGCTGACATTCGATTCCGCGAACCTCCTCACCGCGTCGACGAGGTCGTCCACGAACAGCACGTCCCTCACCTGCTTCCCGTCCCCGTAAATGGTGATAGTCTTCCTGGTGGCCGCCGCTATTGCGAACCAGGCGACCCATCCCTGGTCCTCGACCCCGAACTGCCTAGTGCCGTAGATGCAGCTCATCCTGAAGACCCCCGTCCTCAGGCCGTAGGTGTGGTGGTAGTCCTGGACGTAGATGTCTGCAGCGAGCTTCGATGACCCGTAGGGCGTGTGGCCCGTGTGGTCGACGGGGAGCTCCTCGGGTATCCCATGCTCGTAGCGGGGGTCGGCGAACTCGTACCTGGTCTCCAGCTCCCTCACGGGTATGGAGTTCACGTTCTCCCCGTAGACCTTGTTCGTGCTCAGGAAGAGGAGGGCCGCGTCCTCCCTCCTGGCGGCCTCCAGGACGTTGAATGTGCCGAGAGCGTTCACCTCGAAGTCCTCCCTCGGGTTCTCCAGCGAGGTGGTCACGGCCACCTGCGCGGCCGCGTGCACTATGATGTCGGCCCCCCTTGCAGCCTCAGCGAGCGCCGCGAAGTCGCGCACGTCGCCCCTTATCCTGGTGACGTTCCCCAGGGATCCCAGGTACTTCCAGTTGTGCTCGGGATCACCGACCGACTTCCCGAGCATCCTCGCCCTGGAGAGGTTGTCGTAGACGACCACCTCGTGCCCATCGCGGGCGAACGCCTCGGCCACGTGGGATCCTATGAATCCCGCTCCTCCGGTCACCAGGATCTTGGCCACGGCCACCGGCGGCGGCGCTGGTACTTATCAATTTGCGGCGTCGCCCTATGGGTGCGATCGCCCGGAGCCTTACCCCTAAATTTATGGGGAATTCCGCCGGGCGGCGCGGGCCTCCGCTAGGCGCGCCTCGATAGCGCTCCGCGCATCATCCAGGACCCTCAGGATCCCGCCCAGGTCCTCCTCGGTGGCGGCCGCGTCCAGGGCGGCCCGGACGATCTCCCCGAGGTACTCCAGGCGGCGGCGGAACTCCTCCTCCCGGGTCGCGCCCATCGCGCTGAGCGCGAGCCACGGCGCCCCCCTCCAGGAGTGCGCCGCCAGCCCCGCGGCGTAACCATCCTTCGGCCCGAGATAGCAGAACTCCCTGGTCCTCCGTCCCCCGGCGCGCGATTCATGCACGGCGTAGAGGTATTCCCTCCCCCCGACGCGCCTCGTCTCCAAGTGCGAGTACTCCCTCCCGCACCTGGGGCATATCGGCCTCGGCTCCCTCTTGGAGCGCCTGCGCCCCCGCTCGGTGCCCGACATCCCAATACCCCGACATCCCAATACATCCCAATAGGGTTATTGGGATATTCCGTTTAAGCATTCCGGCCCGCGGCCCCGGACATAACGAGCCGATGGGATCCCCGAGTCATCATAGCGCCGCGGGGAGTGCGCTGCCGTTCCATTAAGCCTACTTCGCCCCAAACCTTTGGGGCAAAAGCCTCGGGCACCCGGCTCAGGAAGAGGAGGGCGCGTCCACGAAGTCCTGGTCCACGTCGCCTCGATGGCCGGGAGCTCCCCGGTTGTCCACGTCCATCGCGGCCCACATAGACCCCCCGGCCGTTTGCCCTCTCCGCGGCCTCGCCCACCGCGGCCAGCAATATCCGCCATCCCCCACGAGGAGGGGCCGGCCATGTGGAGGTGGGGCGCATGCGCCTCCTTCTCGATTTCATTCCGCCTGAACATGTCGAGGGCGCGGATCATCCTCCAGCTCCCTCCATCGGGTTGGAGTGAAATGGAATTGAATATGACGGTGCCGTGGAGACGGTCCGTCCATCTGGGCTTATCTGGCCAACACCGCCCGGAGTACCCGGCCGGGGGATCTGCGCGTGCCGCCCATGTATCCACGATATCCCAATAACCTTATTGGGATTCCCGCTCGGCCCAATGCTTTCTCAGCCCGCTCGAATCCCCATCTCATTCATTATGGCGTTTTACCGGTTGAACCGGGAATTGCTGGGAAGCATCGGGCCGCATGGACTTGTGCGGCGCGTGCACCACGGACTCGAATAGATATGGCGGGTATGGACTCATGATGTGGTGCATAAGGGCGGATAGGAGCGCGCATCCAACATTATAACGAAGTACAGAGCTGGCTGCGTGGTGCATATGGAGCAGTTGTGTGGTGCACCCGGCGCTCACTATGCGGTGCGCTTCGGAGGGGCGCCGCGCCGCACCACAATCATATTGTGGTGCAATATTAATAAGGGTCGGGACGCCCTCCCCTCGCGTGGAGAAGGAGATATGCCGCGTGTGCGGCCAGCCGCTGAGCTACGTCGAGCGGAGGCGCCGCGGGGGCCGCGTGTACCTCTACGGGGTCCACAGGTCATGGGTCGGGGGCAGGCGGCGCATCGTCAAGCACTACCTGGGGGTCGAGGAGGCCGAGGCTGAAGCGAGGGAGGCCCCTGATGGGGGCAGGAAGCCCTTAGAGGAGAGGGTCCGGGAGCTCGAGGCGCGGGGCCTCGGTAAGGAGGATATCGCGCACCAACTCATGCAGGAACATTACCCGATGAGGGACGTCCTGAGGGTCACGCGCGTGAGCCTTCGGGCCCTGAAGAGGGTGAAGGGCAGCGAGGAGGGGACGAAGCCGAACGTGGATGAGATCGTGATCGCGACCGCCGAGGCGAAGGCGCTGGAGGAGCTGAAGAAATGGGCGGGGAAGGAGACGCACGAGACCCTGGAGGAGCTGCTGGCCCTGGGCAAGTTGCTCTACGACCTCGGAGTGCGCGAGCGCGCCGCGCGGCGCGGCATGCCCCTCCCAGATTACGTGGAGAACGCCCTGAACTTCTACGACTTCTGGTACGGGCCCGTGATTGAATTGATAAATTTAGGAGTGTTGTCGATGGATGGGTTCGTGAACGGCGACGCGGTGTGCTACGAGGCGGTGACGCCATGAGCAAGGCGAACCACGCGGCCGGGAGGAGGGAGCAATCTCCCGGCGGAGGCGAGCGCGAAGAGCCAACCGCTCAGGGCTAGGCTGCGGATGGACCTCTTGGGGGCATCAAACCCTAGACAACCGGGCCCGAGGGCCCGGACATGTAGTTGAGGATCCATGATTGCAACAGTGGATCCTCCGGCGGGCGGAGCCGCGCGGCCCCACCGAGGGTTTACCAATAAGGTTATTGGGATCCCGCGACCACGCTGCCCGAGCTCGAATCCATGCGCAGCGCCGGACCGTTGACTCGCCCCCAAGCCAGTATCAATTCAGGAGCGCAGGCCGAGCCGTCGAAACCTCTGAAGTAGGACTAATCCTCGCCCTCCGGCCAGCCAGGCGACCGCCTCGCCGGCGAGCCTCGCAGCCTCCTCGGCGCCCAGGCCGTTCACCTCCTCCACAATCCCCTGGCTGGCGTTGTAGGTGACGGATCCCCTCCCGGTGTGGACCTTCACCCTGTGGCTGAAGATCCACCTCAGCCTCTCCGGGCTGACCCTGGCGCCCAGGCGGCGCTCATCCGGGGTGAGGATCGTGCCGAAGCTCTCGGACAGGGCGATCCCGCCATCCATCAGGGGGACCTCGCACCCCGAGGCCGATGAGACGATCGACCGTATCCGGGTGAGGCTCACGAGCCCTCCGCCCTCAGGGGGCGCGGGGAGGCAGGCCGGCCACCTCACGTAGAGGGGCACCCTTGTGAGCTCGTCGTAGAGGTATAGGGTATGATAAGTTGCGTCCTCCCTGATCGCCTCGCCGTGGTCCGATGTCACTATCACCAGCGAGTCCTCGAGGCGGGGGCCGAGCGCCCTCACCAGCTCCAGCACCCTCTCCACCGCGAAGCGCGCGCTCCTGGCGTAGGCCCTCCTCTTCCAGGGCAGGCGCCTCCTGATCAGAGAGTCGTCCCCCAGGTAGATCTGGCGTAGGGCCGCCAGTGCCTCCCCATCCCGGAACTCCCTCCCGTAGGGGCCGTGCGCCTCCATGAGGTTCACGAAGAGGAAGAAGGGCTCGCCGAACCCCGGCAGGCCGCGCCTCACGCGATCGATGATTGTCCGGGATCCCTTGTCCAGCCCGAGGCCCAGCCTGACCCCGAGGTATCTCGAGGAAAGCGTCCAGAGGTACCCGAGCTCGCCCCTCCCCAGGAGGCGCGCCACGGACCGCGGGGAGGGGGACGCGTAGGGGAGGAAGTCCTCTAGCTCCTCCTCGGACGACAGGGCGGTCGGGGCGAAGTAGGGTACGAGGAGGAGCTCGTCGAATGGACCGAACCCGTAGCGGGGCGTGACGAACATGACGTTGG
>WYEM01000067.1 GCA_009903775.1 Nitrososphaerota archaeon
CCTGGACCGACATAGCGGAGGAGGGGAGGAACGGGCTGGGTTACGGGGACGCCGACGAGGCGGCGGAGGCCCTGGCGAAGCTGCTCACCGACGGCAGGGCGTGGAGGAACTACTCCTCGTCGCGGAGGGTGAGGGACCTCACGCTGGACTCCTACGCGAGGAGGCTCGGCGAGCTGGTGAGGGCGGCGAGCTGACGGCGGTGATGCGCGGTGCTGCTCGTGACCTACCTGCCGTTCCACAGGATCCACGAGGTCGGGGAGTACTTCCTGAGGTCCGTTGAGAACGCGGGCGCTGAGGAGTCCATGGTGTTCGTGGACAACGTCTTCCACCCGTCGCAGAGGAGGATCCTGGAGAGGGAGCTCCACATCCCGTTCGAGGCGGGGAACTGGGGGTCCAGGGGCGCCACCTGGTTCGCGATGCTCAGGGGGCTGGGGGGGAGGGGGGAGGTGGTCTTCGTGGACAGCGACAACGTCCTGGATCCGGGGTTCAGGGAGGTGGCGGGGCGCATCCCGGGCGACGCCTACGGGATTCTGGAATGGGAGGAGTGGGGGAGGGGCGCCGTCCGCTTCGTGCGCAGGAGCTCGCCGTCGGGGGAACTGGACGCCGGGGGGAGGCGCCTCCCGCTGTTCCTCTGCCGCGTCTACGACGGGTCGGCGGCCGGGCTCCTGAGGGGCGGCTCGGTCTTCTTCTTCGGCCCCAAGCAGGCGGTGGGGCTCAGGAGGTTCCCGGACCCCGACCTGGTGAAGAGGGTGGAGAGGGCCTTCCTGGGGGTCCAGCACGACCTGAGGAGGTTCATAAGCGACGAGACTGTGCTCGGAGTGCTCATGCACCTGATGGGGATCGGCGAGGTCCCCTGGACGGTCGCGAGCCACCACTACCACCACGGCTCGACCCCCGGGCAGGCGTTCAAGCCCTTCGTGGCCATGGCGCACGCCCAGTTCGGGAGGAACCTCTACGCGGAGTTCCGCCGCCCGGAGTTCCGCCGGTACTGGCTCAAGTACAGGCTGTCGTCCCTGAGGAACGGGCTGGGGGCCCTGGTCCGCGGCCGAGCCCCTCGGCGGAGCAGCCCCCTGAGGGCCTCCCCCAGGGACCTCACCGCGCGCTCGTGGAGCGCCATAACGTAGCGCGCGTTCTCCCTCCCCCATTCCGCCAGCTCCGAGTCGGGCAGGTATCCATGATAGACAACACCGGGGAGCTTCGTCTCCTTCAGGCTGACGAAGTACGGGTACAGGCTCTCGCTCATCGACTCCTTCTGCAGGCACCTGGAGACGGGGCGCGGGTTCGCGCACACGAACTTCAAGTACGGGAGGTCCAGCTCGGTCAATGAGCTCGCGCGCGCCTTCGAGGAGGCCCTAGAGAGGGTGATCGGGTTCGGGCGCGGCCCCCCAAGCCCGGGGACATCTACAGGTCGGAGGTGTCGAACGAGCTGACATCGAGGGGGGCTGGGCTGGAGGTCCAGGGTGGACCTGAGGGAGGGTATAAAGGGGGTCCTGAGGGCGAACGGGACGCAGCTGACGTGATCGCCGTGCTCCGCGCTCCACATGAAGCTGATCTCGCGCGAACCGAGCGTATATGGAGGCCAGTAGCCTGACCGCTGGGCTCCTCCTGAGCGAGGCGATCATCCATGCGAGATAGGCGGGAGGCGGGCGTCGACGTGCGGACGCCCATCTTCCTCAGCCTGTGGAAGTTTTTCGCGCAATCGTACTGGGACCAGAGCTCCTGGTAGGGACCAGACATCCGTGTGAGCGATGGGTGGCCGGAGATGTGCAGGACCGCGGGGCAGTGGGCGGGATCCCTGCACAGACAAGCGCGATAGCCGGAGATGACCGCGCGCAGCGCCAGGAAACTCTCATTGTGGGCGCACCTCCTGCTGCCGCTGTAGAGCTCCGCCAGCCGCGAGCCGAGCACCGCCTCCCTCCTGAACCCCATGTTGGCGCCCACGAATCCGAGCGACTGGACGATCCTGCCCTCCGGATCACATCTGGAGAGGAGCTGCCCAGCTACTGAGAACGCGGCGCAGTAATCCTCGAGCCCGGCGATCGGCCTCCTGTAGAATATCTCCCGGCCCGGGCGCCAGGCATCGCGCCGCGCGGACGGCGCGGGCTTCCCGTCGACGACGCGCGCGGGCACGACGACGCCGGAGATGCCGCCGCACCGGTCGACGCGCCCGAAGAGCGACTCGTACCTCTCGATCCAGCGCGCGTCCGCCACGGCGTCGTCGTCCAGGAAGAGCACGACGTCGCCCCGGGAGAGCCTTATCCCCATCTCGACGGCCACCGCGACGTTCCCCAGCGCTGCACGGCGACCCTCAGGGGCAGATCCCCCTCGTACCTACGCAGCACCTCCTCGGATCCATCGCCGGACGGCTTCAGGACCACCAGCACCTCGTCCGGGCGCCGCGACTGCCTCAGGAGGCTGTCCAGGGCCATTATGAGGCTCCAGGCCCTCCTGTAGGTGGGGATGGCCACCGATATCCTCGTGCCAGCGCCACCGGTTCCCGCACCTCACATGCTGCCGCCGGAGGATCTTAAGCCTTCAGGCGCGCGGCGGAAAGCTTACTTGAATCCGCGGCGAGCACCATGCGTGCACGTGGCGATATTCACGCCCGCGGACAACTTGAGCGGCGGAAATTATCGCACGTTCAGGATCCTCGAGGAATACCCCAGGGGGAAATACGCGCTCATGATGCCCGGGGATGCCATCGAGAGGCTCAGGAGGGATTTCGGCGGGGTCCGCGTGGGGCGGCGGACGCTGTCGGAGATCCTGGACGAGGCGATCGCGCTTCGCCCGCTGGGACGCGCGTCGGCGCTGGGCTACGTCCGGTACGCGGAGTACGCCGCGCGGGAGGCCGCGCGCGCCGGCGCGGATCTGCTGTACTTCCCTCACGAGCACGCGTACATGCCGCTCGGGTTCAGGTTATCCGGCGTCAGGTGGACCGAGCTGCTCCAGTTGACGCCAGTCGTAGGTTCGCTCCCGCTGGACGAGGGGAGCGGCCTGCGGCTGTTCCTGCGCAACATGGAAGCCCGCGGCTACGGCCCCTCGAAATCGCTCAAGGGATACGCCAGGCTGAAGCTGCAGGTGGCGGCGCTCAGGGGCATGAGGCTTCTCGCCGTGTCGAGGTCCATCCCGTACGAGCTGGGGAGGCTGGGGATCGACCTGGACGTCGCGGCGCTGGATCCCGGGGTCGGCGTGGACCCGTGCTCCGGGCGCGATCCCGGGGAGAGGGACGTGGACGTCGCCTTCTTCTCCAGGGTGGTCCGCGAAAAGGGGATATTCGATTTCCTGGTGGCGTTCGCGCTGCTGAGGAGGAGGGTGCCCGGGGCGAGGGGGCTGGTGATCGGCTTCGCCTCGAGCGAGGCGGAGGAGGCGGTGCGCGCCGAGGCGGGGCGCCTGGGGATCCTGGATTCCCTCGAATTCGCGTTCAACGCGCCGAGGCGGTACGTCCACGCGATCCTGTCGCGCGCTAGGCTGCTGCTATATCCGTCCCTGGCGGACTCGTTCTCCCTGTCGCTGCTGGAGTCCCTGTCCTGCGGGGTCCCGGCGGTGGCGTACGACATACCGGCCATCAGGCTAAACTACAATACGCCGGCCGTGGAGAGGGTCAGGCCGCTCGACCGCGCCGGGATGGCGCACAGGGCGGCGGGGATCCTCGAGGAGGGCAGATGGGAGGAGATGGGGAGGGCGGGCGCGGAGTTCTCGGGCAGGTTCACGTGGGAGGCCGCCCGGAGCGCCGAGTGGGACGCCCTCAGGAGGATCGCGGACGCTGATGGTGATTCCCGAGGCGACCGCTCGCACCTCTTTCGCCCAGCAGCTCCCTCGCCGCCCTCCTGATGGCGCCCTCCGATCCCAGCCTGGGCCTCCAGCCGAGCCCCTCGATCCTCGAGATGTCAAGCTGCATGACCTTGACGTCCCCTATCCATCCCCTCCCCTCCGGCCCCCCGACCAGCCTCACCTTGACGTCCCTCAGCCCCATCTCCTCAATCACTATCCTCGCTATGTCCAGCACGCTGATGCGGTCCTCCGATCCCACGTTGTAGATGGACACCCTGTCCCGGGATCCATCGGCACCGATCAGCATAGCATCGACGCAGTCGCCGACGTACAGGTAGGACTTGGACTGGGTGCCGTCCCCCAGGACCTCCAGCTCCCCGGGTTGGACCCGAACTTCCCTATGAAGTCGTATATCACCCCGTGCCCGGACCTGGATCCCACTACGTTGGCGAGGCGGAAGATGACAGCCCTGAAGCCGTAGGAGTAAGCGTACGCTGATATCATCGCCTCCGCTGCGAGCTTGGTGGCGCCGTAGACCGAGATGGGCATCAGGGGGCCGTAGTCCTCGGGCGTCGGGATCGCCGATGGCTCCCCGTAGACGGTCGATGTGGAAGCGAACGCCAGGGCCCTGGCGCCGGACCTCCTGGCGTACTCGAGGACGTTGAAGGTCGTGAGCACGTTCCTCCTGTAGTGCCTCCCGGGGTCCACGGAGCCGGTCCTGACCTCGGGGTCCGCCGCCAGGTGGTAGATGGCGTCCACGCTCCTCACGTCGGGACTCCCTCCGAGAGGTCCGCCCTCAGGAACTTGAACTCGGGGCGACCCGCCCACCTGGACATGTTCCCCAGCGAGCCTGAGGATAGGTCGTCTACTGCTATCACCTCCTCGCCCCCTCCATCAGCCTATCCACAAGGTGGGAGCCTATGAATCCGGCACCCCCGGTCACCAGGATCCTCGCCACGCTGATACCATGCGCCGATCACCGATAAGCGTTCCAGGCGCGGGCGACGCGATGCCTCTCGATGCCAGCGAAGTCGTGCCTGTTGTCGCCAGGCCTGAATTCCCCGGTTATCGAGGGATCCACCCTCGACCCGGTGAGCTCCCTCAGCATCCCCACGATCTCCAGCAGCGAGGGCGGCCTCTCCGAGGGCGTCGAGCCGCCCTAGGCGCCGCCTGAACTCCTCGACACGGATACGCCCGATGGTCCCCAGGGAGGAGAGGAGGCGGCCGGCGCCGGCGAGGATCCCGGAGTCGAGGTCCTCGACCGCGATCCCGACGACCTCGTCCGCACCCGCCAGCTCCGCCACCTTGGCTATGAGGTACTCCCTCGCGACGTTCCCTCCCGAGTACTCCCTGAGCCTCGAGCGGTTCCTCCAAGTGACGTAGGCGAGCCTCAACGCGGCCCCGCATGGGGCGGCGCCCTATATCTGGGGCGCGCCTCGGGATCCCGGCCCCGGTCCAGCTCAGCGCGCCCTTCTCGCTCAGGGGGGTCGTGAGGGGCCTCCACTACCAGCTCCCCGAGGGAGCGGGGGAAGCTCGTCCCCAGAGGCAGGATACTGGACGCCGCCGTGGACGTGAGGAGGGGTCGCCGACGTTCGGCCAGTACGTATCGGCGGAGCTCGGGGAGGAGAATGGAGATATTCCCTGGATCCCCCGGGGTTCGCGCACGGGTTCCAGGCGCTGGAGGATTCACGATGAGCACGCTCCGGAGCGCGAGAGGCGCGTCAGCTACAGGCACGTGAAGTGGCCCCTAGAGGTCGCCGCGGTGAGCGATGAGGACGGGAGGTGCCCGGAGTGGCCCGCGCCGAGGGATCCGGCAATCCTGGCGGGGCGCATGGTCGGTGCCGCGCGCAACCTGGGCAAGTAACGCGATCCGGCGCTCAAGAGGAAGCAGTACGAGCGCACGCGCGATAACTGCGACTGAAACCGCGTGGCACCTCGCTCGCGGGCGAGCACAAAAAGGCAGTTGAGGCCCGCGCCCCAGGTCCCCGGCGGAGGGCACGAATTCCCGCCCCCGCATCTCGCGCGGGCTCGGCCACATATCAGATCGTAGTTAATTTCTCCATCCATGTTGAGGACGCCCAGGTCGATCAATTTCATGACCCTATCGTGCCAGAAATCGTAGAAGTTCGACGCATACATCACGTATCTCGGGAGGTCCATGCCCCACCGCGCGGCCAGCCCGCGGATCCCCAAGTCATCCACGACGCGGCCCAGCCTCAGGAGCTCCGACAGCCTGGCGCTCGCCAGCTCCCCCTCCCATTTACGCGGCAGGTCCTCGAGCTCCCCCGTCCCCGTGCCCGCGGGGGTTGCGCCCCCGGTCCCCCTCATCCCCTCCCCCCTCCCGGTAGCCTCGCGCCTCACCCTGAGCTCCTCCAGCACCTCCTCCAGCGCCTCCTCCGCCCTCTCGAGGTCCGCGGTCGCCCTGGCCATCTCCGCGACCGCGCGCGCGGCCTGGCGAAGGTAGGCGATGCGGCGCTCGAGCTCGCGCCCGGGGTCGGGGCCGGGCCCCGTGAGCTCCAGCCAGGCGTCGCCCAGGAACTCGTGGCCGACGCGGCCCAGGATGTACTCGCCCTCCGGCCCCAGATAGTGCCTCACGCGCCTGCCGGCCTCCATGTGCACCGCCAGCAGGTAGACGCGGCCCCCCACCCTCTTCCTCTCGATGAAGTTGTACGGCTGCCCGCACCTGGGGCACACCTTGGGGGGACCCTCCCCGCCCCTCCCGGGGCCCTCGCGCTTCCGGGTCCTGCCCATTTTGCCCCAAAGGTTTGGGGCAAGCGCTATTTGAGCGTTGCGCGACGGCGCCGGGCTCCGTTACCTTAAGCCCACCCCCTACCCGAGCGAGAAGATCGGGCGCAGCACGTCCAGCCACGGGGGCATCCCCTCCTCCCTCCACCCGAGCGGGGGCCTCCCCAGATCCCAGTTCTCGAACGCGAAGTCCTGCATGGACGTGAACGCTGACAGCCAGTTATGCATGCGCTCGAACGTTCTCCTCAAGCTCGGCCCGCGCCCGCCGACGGGGAAGGGGTCGTCGAACGCCTCCGTCCCCTCCTTGGCGCACTGGACCATGCGCTCCATCAGGTTCCTCGGGGGGCGATCGTAGACTATGTGCTCGGCGCCCGCCCACCTGCAGGCGTCCGCGCACCATCCCGCGCCGTCCGTGTAGATCGGGACCCCGCCGTACCTGCGGACGAGCCTCCTGATGAAGAGGTACGCATCGATGGAGTTCCCGCGCGGGCTGCGTGGAAGTCGAGCATAGCATGGAGGTCAGGCTCGAAGGCGACCCAGATCCACGCGGGGGTCCCTCCCAGGTTCACCGTCGTCTCATCGATGAATATGCGACGCACTTCCCTAGGGTCGGCGCCGACCCGAAGATTGGGCCGAGCCCCTGCACCCACCTCCATATCGAGACGTGGCTCCTGCTGATGGGCCCCAGGGCCCTGGCGGCGCGCCTCAGCGAGGGGCCCGAGAAATGGGGATGACAGCGCGGGCCATGACCGGAAGGGGAGTCCTCCTCCTGATCTGGATCGGGTTAGTGCTCATTGCGGGTCGGGCGGAGGGCTCCCCTCGGATTTAGGTTCATCGATCGGCTTAAGGTAACGGAGCCGCGCCGCACCGCCCGCGCCGTGCCCGACATCCCAATAGGGTCATTGGGATATCCCGTTCAAGCGTTCCGGCCCGCGGCCCCGGACATGACGAGCCGATGGGATCCCCGAGTCATCATCAGCGCCGCGGGGGAGTGCGCCGCCGTTCCATTGAGCCCACTTCGCCCCAAACCTTTGGGGCAAAAGCCTCGGGCACCCGACTCGGGAAGAGGAGGGCGCGTCCACGAAGTCCTGGTCCACGTCGCCTTCATGGCTAGGAGCTCCCCGGTGTCCGCGTCCATCGCAGCACACATAGACCCCCCGGCCGTTCACCCTCTCCGCGGCCTCGCCCACCGCGACCAACAATATCCGCCACCCCCCCACGAGGAGGGGTCGCCATGTGGAGGTTGGGGCGCCTGCGCCTCCTTCTCGATTTCATTCCGCCTGAACATGTCGAGGGCGCGGATCATCCTCCAGCTTCCTTCATCGGGTTGGAGTGAAATGGAATTGAATGTGACGGTGCCGTGGAGATGGTCCCGTTCACCCGGGCTTATCCGACCGACACCGCCCGGAGTACCCGGCCGGGGGATCTGTGCGCGCCGCCCAAGGTTATTGGGATTCCCGCTCGGCCCGGTGCATCCTCAGCCCGCTCGAAGCTCCATCTCATTCATTATGGCGTTTTGCCGGTTGAACCGGGAATTGCTGGGAAGCATCGGGCCGCATGGGCTCGTGCGGCGCGCGCACCACAGACCTGAATGTATACGGCGGGTATGGACTCATGATGTGGTGCATAGGGACGGATAGGAGCGGCCATCCCAACACTATGACGGAGTACAGAGCTGGCTGTGTGGTGCATATGGAGCCGCTGTGTGGTGCACCCGGCGCTCATTATATGGTGCGCTTCGGAGGGGGCGAGCGCCGCACCACAATCATATTGTGGTGCAATATTAATAAGGGTCAGGACGCCCTCCCCTCGCGTGGAGAAGGGGATATGCCGCGTGTGCGGCCAGCCGCTGAGCTACGTCGAGCGGAGGCGCCGCGGGGACCGCGTGTACCTCTACGGGGTCCACAGGTCATGGGTCGGGGGCAGGCGGCGCATCGTCAAGCACTACCTGGGGATCGAGGAGGGGTCCGGGGTTGAGGCGAGGGAGGCCCCTGATGAGGGCAGGAAGCCCTTAGAGGAGAGGGTCCGGGAGCTCGAGGCGCGGGGCCTAGGTAAGGAGGACATCGCGCGCCAACTCGCGCAGGAACATTACCCGATAAGGGAAATCCTGAGGGTCACGCGCGTGAGCCTTCGGGCCCTGAAGAGGGTGAGGGGCGGCGAGGAGGGGACGAAGCCGAACGCGGATGAGATCGTGATCGCGACCGCCGAGGCGGCGGCGTTGGAGAAGTTGAAAGAGTGGTCGGGGAAGGAGGCGCACGAGCTCCTCCAGGAGCTGATGGCCCTGGGCAAGTTGCTCTACAGCATGAGGGTCCGCGAGCGCGCCGCGCGCCGCGGCATGTCCCTCCCAGATTACGTGGAGTACGCCCTGAACTTCTACGACTTCTGGTACAACGCGGTCACGGAGCTCATCAACAGGGGGGTGCTCACGATGGACGGGTTCATAAACGGCGACGCGGTGTGTTATGAGGTGGTGACGCCATGAGCGAGGCGAACCCCGTCAGGCCGCGCCTCACGCGATCGATGATTACCAGGGATCCCTTGTCCAGCCCGAGGCCAAGCCTGACCCTGATGTGCCTCGAGGAAAGCGTCCAGAGGTGCCCGAGCTCGCTCCCCAGGAGGCGCGCCACGGACCGCGGGGAGGGGAGCGAGGAGGAGAGGAAGTCCTCGAGCTCCTCCTCGGACGACAGGGCTGTCGGGGCGAAGTAGGGGACGAGGAGGACCTCGTCGAAGGGGCCGAACCCGTAGCGGGGCGTGACGAACATGGTGTTGGCCGAGTACATGTGCGTCTCGTGCCCGTCCCTCGCCAAGTCGCCCAATATCCCCCCGCCCGACGCCCCCCATGGCCTCCCTGCTCAGGGAGGCCAGCTCCGGCGCGCCCAGCGAAGGATGCATCTAGCGAATCACAACGCACCCCCCGGGCATCGCCATAGAGTTCTGCGGCCTGTTCTCGGGGCACAACGACGTGAGCACCGGGGCCAACAACTTCCAGGGGACGTTCTTCCAGATAAGCGGCACTTATCAGGCACGTGGCCAAGAGCAGTGGAACGGTACTCGCATATCCACGCCCTCATGCTGATTGAGGAACACCGCCTCGACCCCAATGGAGCGGTACTCCATATTGTTTGTAGCGGCCCAACGTGGTGTCATAACTGTTGCATCTCTTCAAAACGTTCCGTTGGGCTGCCTTGGCTTAGAGCTCTCACAGTGATGGATGTTGACGCCCAGCTTTGGATCAGGCGCCGCCTGTGGAGCCTGCATTCGAACCCCAGCTCCTTCAGGGATGCGAGGAGCTTCTCGTTGCTGACGCCAGTAATGTGAGGGGTGCGCCTCGAATATTATGTGCTCAAAGGCTCTAAGCCTCTCCCTCTAGGGCTTCGCCTCCCCTGGGCCTCAGCCCTCCAGGGGACCTCATTACTGAAGAACCTGTCCCCCAGGAGCGGCTCCCACCACCACCTGTTGTCTAGGTACCACCTCACGGTGTCGGCTATGCCCACCTCAGGTGGCCTCGCCTCGTAGCTAATGCTTGGCCTCATGCAGTACTCCACGTCGTGCCCTGGCCTGTCCTCAACGTGCTTCACCCTGACCTCCCTTCC
>WYEM01000020.1 GCA_009903775.1 Nitrososphaerota archaeon
GGAGGCGGAGTTCCTAGTGCCCGAGGAGTCGCCGAACGCCGCCACCCTCTCGCCCACCCGGCCGGTGAGCCGGATCGTGGACTTCGGCCGCTCGAGGCGCCTGAGGGTGAGGACAATATCGCTCGTGACCCTGATGAAGGAGCTCGTCCCGGATGGCGCGTCCCTCCTGAAGATGGACTGCGAGGGGTGCGAGTACGAGGTCCTGAGGTCCGCGGGCCCGGACCTCCTGGCGCGCTTCCGCAGGATAATCCTGGAGTACCACGATGGGCCCCGGGACCTCCCGGACATCCTAGGGTCGGCCGGATTCTCGTGAGCTGCTCGAGGGAGCCCGGCCTGGGGATCCTGCGCGCCGAGCGCCCCCGAGGGCCCGAGCCGGAAGCCTTATGTGATGAGCGCCCCCCTCGATCGCCGTCTTGAAGGGCGTCATCCTCCACGGAGGCTCGGGGACCAGGCTGAGGCCGCTCACCCACACGGGGCCCAAGCAGCTGATAAAGATAGCGAACAAGCCCATGTCCCAGTACGCCCTGGAGGACCTCGTGAGCGCGGGGATCACGGACATCGCGATAGTCCTGGGGGACGTGCACCCGGAGAGGGTGAGGGAGTACTACGGCGACGGCTCGAGGTTCGGGTGCAGGATAACGTACATAGAGCAGGAGAGGCCCCTGGGGATAGCGCACGCGATCTCGCTCGCGAGGGATTTCGTGGGCGACGATAAGTTCGTGGTCTACCTGGGGGACAACATACTGGAGGGGGGCATAGCGGAGTACGCCAGGAAGTTCGAGGAGGGGGACGCGGACGCAATGGTCCTCCTCGCGGAGTCGGACCACCCGCGGGACTTCGGCGTCGCCGAGTTCGACGGATCCGGGAGGCTCGTGGGGCTCGTCGAGAAGCCGAGGGTCCCGCCCTCGAACTACGTGCTGGTCGGCATCTACTTCCTGACGCCCTCGATATTCGGCGAGATAGCCCGGCTGAAGCCCTCCTGGAGGGGGGAGCTGGAGATAACCGACGCCCTGAGGGACCTGCTGAGGGACGGGGGGAGGGTGGGGCACGCCTTCGTGAGGGGCTGGTGGAAGGACACGGGGACCCCGGAGGACCTCCTCCTGGCGAACCAGAGGATCCTCGACAGGATGGAGGCTGACTTCCTCGACGGGCGCAGCGTGAGCGGCAGGGTGAGGCTGGGGAAGGGGGCCGTGGTCGAGGAGGGCGCCAGGGTGGTGGGGCCGGCCGTCATAGGGGACGGAGCCGTGATAGGGGACGGCGCGTTCGTCGGGCCCTACACGAGCGTGGCGGACGGGGCCGTGATCCGGGGAGCGGAGGTGGAGAACTCAATAATCCTGGACGGGGCCGTCCTGGAGCTCCGCGGGGCGAGGGTCGTGGACAGCATAATAGGCGCGGGGTCCCGCGTGAGGGCCGGCGGGTCCGTGCCGAGGGGGATCAGGCTGATCCTGGGGGAGAACTCGAGGATTGAACTGTAGCAGGATCCTCGTCACCGGCGGCTGCGGGTTCCTGGGCTCCAACTACATACGGCACCTCGAGGGCGCGGGCGCCAGGGTCACGAACGTGGACAAGCTGGGCGCGGGCTCGAACCCTGAGAGCCTCAGGGGGATCGACCTGGACTACGAGTTCCTCAAGCTCGACCTCTCGGAGGGGGGCATCGACCTGGGGGGCTACGACTGCGTCATTAACTTCGCGTCCGAGACGCACGTTGACAGGTCCATAGCGGACCCCCGCCCGTTCGTCGCGAACAACGTCTGGGAGACGTTCAACCTGCTGGAGTCGGCCAGGAGGACGAACGACGGTGTGAGGATAGTCCACGTGTCGACGGACGAGGTCTACGGGGAGGCGCTGGAGGGGAGCTACGGGGAGGACTCGCCGGTGAGGCCGTCGAACCCCTACTCGGCGACGAAGGTGGCGCAGGAGGCCCTCGTGCTCTCGTACGTCAGGACGTACGGGATCAACGCGTCGATAGTGAGGCCCTCCAACAACTACGGCCCCTACCAGTCGCCGGAGAAGCTGATACCCAAGACGATCATAAGGGCCATCCTGGGGATGCGCGTCCCCGTCTACGGGAGCGGGGAGCAGGTCAGGAGCTGGATACATGCCAAAGACACGGCGAGGGCCATAGACCTGGTGATGGAGAGGGGGAGGAGGGGCGAGATCTACAACATACCCGGGGAGAGCGAGGCCAGGAACCTGGACGTCGTGAGGGCAATACTGGGGATCTTGGGGAGGGACGAGTCGCTGATAGAGTTCGTCGAGGACAGGCCGGGCCACGACTTCAGGTACAGCGTCAGGGGCGACAGGATATACTCCCTCGGCTTCAGGCACGGGGTCCGCTTCGCGGACGGGCTCAGGGAGACGGTCGAGTGGTACGCGAGGAACGAGTGGTGGTGGAGGCCCATCGTGGAGAGGGACCCGGGGATCCTGGGTGAGGCGCCTTGGAGGGGCTGATAATAAGCGGGACGGGCCTCCTGGGCTCCCGGCTGGCGGCGCTCAGCGACTACGACTTCACCTACAGGTCCGGGGACCCGGGGCCGGACAGGGAAAGGGCCCACAGGCTGGACCTGCGCGACCTCGCCGCCCTCAGGTCCCTCCTGATCGAGAGGAGGCCCAGGGTCGTCATACTCTCGGCGGCGATGACCGACGTGGACATGTGCGAGGAGGAGAGGGAGGAGGCCCTGAGGGTGAACTACGAGGCGCCGGCGGTCGCCGCCGAGGCGGTGAGGAGCTACGGCGGTTACCTCGTGTTCATATCCACGGACTACGTCTTCGACGGCCTCAGGGGGAACTACCGGGAGGAGGACCCAACGAGCCCGGTGAACTTCTACGGGAGGACGAAGGAGATGGCGGAGAGGCGCGTGGAGGCCTCGGGCGCCAGGCACGCGATCGTGAGGACGTCCGCCCTCTTCGGCGGGGGATCCCGGAGGAAGGACTTCGTCCTCTGGGCCTACGGGAGGCTGAGGGAGGGAGGGGAGCTGGCGGTCGTCGACCAGGTCGTCTCCCCCACCCCCGCGTCCTACCTGGCGAGGGCGGTGCTCGAGATCGCGGAGAGGGAGCTGGAGGGGATCATCCACGTGGCCGGGAGGGAGCCGATGAGCAGGGCAGAGATGGCGCTGAGGATCAAGGAGAGGTTCGGGCTCGGGGGGAGCGTGAGGGTCGTGGACTCCGTGCCAGGATGGAGGGCCAGGAGGCCGAGGAACTCCTCCCTCTCGGTGGAGAGGGCGGACGCCCTCCTGAGGAACAGGCCCCCGAGCTTCGAGGAGGGCCTCGGGGAGCTGGAGGAGGCGAGCCTTGGTTGAGCTTCGAGGTTGAGGAGCTGGGGATACCCGGCGTGCTCCTAGTGAGGCCGAGGCGCTTCCACGACCGCAGGGGGTACTTCGCCGAGCTCTACAGGTCGAGCGAGCTCGCGCGCCTCGGGATCCCGGCCCCGGTCCAGCTCAACGCGTCCTTCTCGGTCAGGGGGGTGGTGAGGGGCCTCCACTACCAGCTCCCCCCGAGGGAGCAGGGGAAGCTCGTCCTCGTCCCCAGGGGCAGGATACTGGACGTCGCCATGGACGTGAGGAGGGGGTCGCCGACGTTCGGCCAGTACGTATCGGCAGAGCTCGGGGAGGAGAATGGGCATATGCTCTGGATACCCCCCGGGTTCGCGCACGGGTTCCAGGCGCTGGAGGACTCCCTAGTAGTGTACATGGTGACCCACAACGAGTACGCGCCGGAGCGCGAGAGGTGCGTCAGCTACAGGCACGTGAAGTGGCCCCTAGAGGTCGCCGCGGTGAGCGATAAGGACGGGAGGTGCCCGGAGCTGGCCCGCGCCGAGGCCTTCGATTAGAATTTTGATTAGAAAATGGGATGATTAGAATCAGGTGGATCTCTGATGGTTAATGAGCCTGATCCCGCCGGCGCTCGCGCCTTTATAATTGAGATCCACCGCCGAGGATGGCGTGAGGATCCTCTGGCTCGCCCACCGCGACCCCGAGAGCCCGAGGGCGGGCGGGGCCGAGAGGACCATCCACGAGGTGGGGAGGAGGCTCGCGTCGAGGGGCCACGAGGTGGTCCTGGTCACGGCCGGGTGGAGGGGGAGCCGGCCGAGGACCGTCCTGGATGGGATCGAGGTCAGGAGGTACCCTGGGAACCTGGGGGCGCACCTGGCTCTCCCCTCAGTGCTGATGAGGGAGGAGTTCGACGCTGCGGTCTGCGACCTGGGGCACGCGATGCCCTGGCCGTCCGCCCCGCTGCTCATGCGGGAGCGCTGCGCGGTCTTCTTCCGCCACCTCCACGCCAGGACCCTGTGGGGCCAGGTGAACCCGGTCCTCGCGGCAGCGCTCTCGACGGCGGAGCGCGCCTATCCCATGATCTACAGGGACGAGGCCTTCGTGACGGAGTCGAAGTCCTCGAGGGACGACCTGATCCGCCTGGGCGTGGACCCCCGGAAGATCACACTCATACCGCCGGGCGTGGACCACGATCTCTTCAGGCCGGGGCCGAAGACGCCCTTTCCCTCGATCGTGTACTTCGGGGGGATGAGGAGGTACAAGAGGCCGCGGGACGCGCTCCTGGCGTTCGCACTCGTGAGGCGCGAGATTCCTGATGCCAGGCTCTACGTGGTGGGGGAGGGACCCGAGCTCCCTGGGCTCAGGGAGTTAACGAAGAGGCTGGGGATCGAGGAGGGCGTCGAGTTCACCGGCAGGCTGGGGTACGGGGAGCTAGCCGAGCTCGTCTCATCCGCGTGGCTCAACATCCACACGTCGGCTGCGGAGGGGTGGGGCTACTCGATAACGGAGGCGGCGGCCGCGGGGACCCCGACCGTGGCCTACGACGTCCCGGGCGTCTCGGACGCTGTGGAGGAGGGGAGGAACGGCATCAGGGTGAGGGATGGGGACGCGAGGACCCTGGCCGAGGCGGCTCTGAGGATCCTGAGGGATCCCGATGGATGGTGGAGGTCCTCCCCGGAGGTCGCGGCCAAGTACTCGTGGGACAGGACAGCATATATGTGGGAGGGGATCCTGCGCAGGATCCCCGAGCACGCTTCAGGACGAACGCGGAATTTGATGAAGCGGGGCGCCGACCACGGATGTCAGTCGATACTGGATAAAATTATAGAGGAATGCAATATATGCCACGGTCAGCGCACAAGCCGCGTAGAGCGCGACCTCTTGTGTGAGCGAGCACCCTACGGAATAGTCGCCCTCGGCGGATCCCCCCGCCGCGAGGATCCGGGATCCGTCGTAGCCGTGTACCGGGCCGCTGAGCGGCCTCCCATCGGCGTACGCGACCATGAAGTTGGTGTTGAAGCACGAGCTGACTACCACATAGTTGTCCGCGCGAGCGGAGAGGGGACGTTCTCGGCGAGCACCGCGCCGAATACCCTCATCGGATGGTGTGCTGCTTTGCCGTCGAGGACTGCGACCGTGACCTTCCCGGATGGATTAGCGCCGATCGCGTACAGGCAGGAGCCGGGGACACGTCGAAGCTGTAGCTCGCGCAATGCAGGAGTAGCCGAGGATTTTGACCCGGAGGACCCCGCTGAAGTGAAAAGAGGAGATTTCCCGTCGCTGAACGGGCTGCACACAGTACTCTTGCTCGGGCAGGATGCGGGCCTAAGATGAGGGACCCTCGAATCTCTCGATACCTAGCCCCCATCACCATCTCCAGCAGCGCCCTGGCCCTGTGGACGTAGGTGTGCTCTGAGCGGCACCTGGCGGCCGCCCTGCTCCCCATCTCATCCGCAAGCTCCGGCTCGTCCAAGTACTGGATGGCCTTCTCCCTCATCTCCCTGGGATCGCGGAAGGTGTCGACCTCGCGGGGCCCGAAGTACATGTGGATGGACGGCAGGCGATCCGAGAGGAGGAGGCCCCCGGACCCGGCGACCTCGAACACCCTCATGTTCGGGGCGTCCGCCTCAACGTCCGACGGGTGGTGCACGTCCAGGTTCACGGTCGCCTCATTCATCGCGCGCACGTAGTCCTCGCCCCTGAGCGGGGGGCCGGAGCGTATCGGAGGGGGCCAGAGGGGCCCGCGGACCTCCAGCGGCAGGCCCCTGAGCGCCAGGGCGGCGCGGAGCCTGTTGGGGTAGAACGTGCCCAGGAGGGCGACTTTCCTCTCCCTCCCGACCGGGAGCCTCCTGTGGACCTCCGGGTCGCAGGCCCAGGGGAGCGTCGCGGCCCTCCTGGCGCCCATCCCGTAGTAGAAGTCGAGCCTGCTGGCCGGGGAGAGCACGCAGCAGAAGTGGGGGAGCCTGGAGAGGAGCCTCGGGAAGCGGTACGCATCGGGATAGAGGAGGGCCAGCCTGTGGGAGCCGGAGAGCTCGCGTATCGCGCGGTCGGAGAGCATCTCGCCCTTGAACACTAGCACGAGGTCGGGATCGGCCCTCCGCGCGGCCTCGGGGAGCCTGCGGTTGACCGGTAGGCGATCCACGAGACCATCGATCCTCGGGAGCCTGGTGAGCGCCAGCCTTGTGAGCATCCTGTGGCCCACGCCCTCGTACTGATTGATGAACACCACCTCGGCCCCGACGGAGCGGAGGGCCCTGATGTAGAACCACTCCGCGTTGTAGGCGCCCGAGGCCCCCACGGCCAGTATCCTCACGCGCGGCGATGGGATTTCCATCCCTTTTATTCTGCGATCTTCGGGGATCCGCGCCCATCCCGGCTCCTGAGCCCTCATTGCCTCCTCGACATTCCCTCTAACCCCTCGAGCTCCCTATAGTGCTGCTCCGGGGTCATCGCTCCGTTCGCGAGCCTCCACCACCTCATTGGCGCCCAAGCGGCGCTCATCGGGCGCGTGGACGTTCCGAAGCCCTCGGAGTGGATGATCCGTACCCTCATAATATTCTGGCGGCATAAAATACCCATGGGAGAAGGCGCACGCGCTCCACCTCCACATGGCCGGCCTATCATCCTAGGAGATAGCGGATATGATGGAGGATCATTACGGGAGGAAGCCCTCCCACGCCTCGGTGCTCAACTGGGCCCGCGCGCTCGGCTTGGTCGGGTGGACCATGCCGCCGAGGGGGAGGGGGCCGATCGCTGTGGACGAGACCGTGAAGAAGGTGAACGGCCGGGAGGTCTACGCCTGGACCGCGATAGACATTAATATCAGGGAGCTCCCGTCGATAAAGGCGACGTGGTCCAGGAGCTCCATGGACGCCCTCCTCTTCCTGGGCCGGGTGCTCGAGGCCTGCACGAACAAACTGGTGTTCGTCGTGGGGGGCCTTCCGGGAGCTGGGCCTAGAGTACTACCACGAGACGTTCGGGGACATGAGGGTTGGGAGTTACGGGTCTTCTTCAAGGACATAAACGTGGGGAGGTCGAGGATCGCGCCGCTGGATATGTTGATGAACATTTTTCCGCGCATTGAAACGGGCCCAGGTTCCAGAAGGGGATAGGGCGCGCCGTCGGAGGTGATCTCGGTCCTGGGGATCCCCCTTATCCGACCAACACCCGAACCATGAACGTAAGCCTTAACTGAGCGTCATTGAAAGCACTGTGGATTGTTTCCAGGGATGCGCAAGGGTCCTAGGATCACCCGCCCTGAGTTCGTCTTGGTGGCGGTCGCGGCGATTCTGGTGGTTTCCTGGCTGAGGACGGGGGTCCCGGTGAGTTATGCCGAGGACGGCCTTGCTATGGCGATCCCCGGGATCCAGTATCCGAGCTTGGCTGCGATGTGGGAGGGCATCCGTGGGGCAGGGATCGTTATGCCCTTCAACGGGCTCTCTTTCCTCAGCTTGTCCTACGATTCCTTGCTGTCGCTCGTCGGGATGGGAAACCCGGCGTTGGAGGAGGCGATCCTTTTCTTTGCCGTAATCCTCGTCCAGGGGATCAGCGTCCTCCGCTTGACGAGGGACTTCGCCCACCAGGGGGAGCTGGCATCCCTGATGGCGGCCTTATCGTACGTGCTCAGCGTCTACATAATGGTGTACCCTTGGAAGAGGTTCATCATTCCTGAGATCTACTTCTCGGCGCTCTTCCCCCTCGCCGTCTACCTCTACCTGAGGGGGATCTCCACGGGCCACGCCTTCAGGTATTCCTTCCTAGTCGCGCTCTCGATTTTCCTCTTCCCCCTCGTGTGGGGTATGCCACCCATGTACTTCACGCTCGCCGTGGCTCTGGTGGCGATAACGGCCCTCGCGGCGGCGCTCCGCTTCGACGCCGCGACCTGCCTCAAGATGCTCTCCCTGACGGCGTCCCTCACGATCCTGTTCCTGAGCGGCCTGCTGCTGGGGTACGTCGGCAGCTTGAAAGAAACGCTTCAGCTGGTATCTGCACAATATCTTGCAAGCCAGCTCGCGGGGTACGCGGTGCCACCGCTCTACGCCCTCAGGCTCATCTACCAGCCTTCATCTGGCTACAGCCCGTTCTACCTATGGGGGAGCTACTACTCGAACCCCCTGCTCGTGGCAGCGTCCTTCATGGTCCCAGCATTCGCCTTCCTGTCGGTGGCGCTCGCGAGGCGGAGGGAGATAATCCTCATGGCGGCCCTCGCCGCGCTCGGCCTCTTCTTCCTGTTCGGTTCCAGCCCCCCGACGGGACCGGCGTACGAATTCCTTGTCTCACATGTGTGGATCTTCAAGCTCTGGGGGAACGGCGTGATGGAGGACGCGGGCTACCTGGTGGCGCTGCCGTACTCCGTTCTCTTCGGTACCGCCGTCTCGGAGGTTTACCGCAGGGTTCGGGAGGGCTCCAGCGCCCGGAGGATCGCGGCGCTCGCGTTCCTGGGCTTCGTGGTCGTAACCGTCCTGGTCCTCCTCCCGATGCCGATGTGGACCGGCGCGCAGTTCACCGATATCTATGGGCCGACCCGGAGCCCCTTCACGTGGTGGCCCTACGCCAGGACTAGTGTCTCTGGCTACTACCCGGCCGCCGATTGGTACATGGCGTCATCGGATCATGGCTACAGGGTCCTCGTCCTGCCATTCTTGAACTACGGCTCCGGCTTTCTGGTGAATACCTCCAGCAGTTCCGCATATATGGGCGGTTCGAGATGGGCGCTCTTCCCGCACTCTGCGTCGATCTACGCGACGAACCTCGGCGAGCCCCTGGATCAGTTGAGCTCGCAGCTGGCGTACGCCTTGTTCCAGAACACGAGCATGGTTCTCCCGCTCCTCCAGATGATGGGTGTCAAGTACGTGGCCGTCGTGCCCACGACGCCCCCGCAGTACAGCGAAGTGTACAACGCTATACTGAACGGCAGCGGCGTGAAGGTCCCGACGTCCTTGACCGAGCCGACCATCAACGCATCGGTGCCGACGTCCTTGACCGTCGGCAACCCGGTCGGGACACGCTCGTTGCTGGCCAGCAGCCCGATCCCCCTGGCGGGCTCGGGGCCCGTCTGGTCCCTCAAGACCTTCTCCCTCGTCTCCGACTATGGCGTGAACATGACGACCGCGGCAGGGGAAGGGGGCGGGGTGTCCATTCCGCTGGTCGCGCCCTACTACTCGAACTGGAGCGGCTACAGCTACCTCGAGTTCCACGCCCAGGGCAACGCGAGCGGCACGGTGGTCGTCCAGCTATGGAGCGGCTCCGGCCTCACCCAGCTCCAGTTCCAGTTCTCCCCCAACACCACCACCTACCTCCTGCCTGGCGCCTCGGGCGGCCTGATACCAGTGGTCGTCGGGGGAGGGGACTCGGTGTTCGTGCCGCTGAGCGTGATCCCCAACAGGTCGAACATGAGCCACCTGGTCATCGGCTTCGGATCCCCCGATCCGGCCTACTTCTGCGTGTACAACCTGACCGTCGGCAACCCGCTCGGGACCCGCTCGTTGCTGGCCAGCAGCCCGATCCCCCTGGCGGGCTCGGGGCCCGTCTGGTCCCTCAAGACCTTCTCCCTCGTCTCCGACTATGGCGTGAACATGACGACCGCGGCAGGGGAAGGGG
>WYEM01000003.1 GCA_009903775.1 Nitrososphaerota archaeon
CCGCCGTACCTGCGCACCAGCCTCCTGATGAACAGATAGGCATCGATCGAGTTCCCGCGCCAGCTCACGTGGAAGTCCAGCATCGCGCGCAGGTCGGGCTCGAAGGCGACCCAGATCCACGCGGGGGTCCCTCCCAGGTCCACCATCGTCTCATCCACGAATATGCGATGCACCTCCCTAGGGTCGGCGCCGATTGACCCGAGGATTGGGCCCAACCTCTGCACCCACCTCCACATCGAGGCGTGGCTCCTGCTGACGATGAGCCTCAGGGCCCTGGCGGCCCTCCTCAGGGAGAGGCCCGAGAAATACAGATAAACCGCGTAGGCCATGACCGGAAGGGGAGTCCTCCTCCTGATCTGTATGGGAATCGTGCTCATTGTGGGTCGGGCGGAGGGCTCCCCTCGGATTTAGGTCCATCGATGAGCTTAAGGTAACGGAGCCCCAGAATATAATTACAATACTATACCTCATGGCGGATTTTTTAGATGTGGATGTTGCTCAGATAGGCCTATCGGCGGATAACAAAGACATCCGCGCACATTGACCATGTTGGCTGCCGAGGGGGGTTGACCGCGCTCAGGGGGCGCTCGTGACTTCGCAGCCGGCGCTAAACGACCTCGGCGGCGACTTCATGGCAATCGCGCTCGTGGTGGCGCGGCTAGGAGCCTAGCGCTCAGTTAGGTCGGGTGAGATCTGGAATACGCTGTTTCCTCGCGAGCGGGAACTGCGGAGCAATGGCAATCCACGCTGGGCTGGCCGGTGAACAGCTCCAACTGGATCGAGCTCGGAGGCTTGGTCGTATCCGGCCAGTCCACAGATATCATGAAGCGGCCGAACACTACCTTCGTCACGAAGGTGTAGACTCAGCCGGCGCAGCGCTTCACTCAACGAGTATCCGACTCGGCGCTGTGTTGCGCGATCCAAGTTCATTGTGCACTATTTTGACCCAGGCGCGCTTACGCCGGGCCCACATTACCCGGGCCATGCCCGGCGATAAGGACTGGCGCAGCTAGGACGAGACGCCTGTGAGGCGAGTAGGGAGTAGCTGAGGGAGACGAACAGTGGAATAGGGGGAAGGTCGGGGGCCTACCACTACCGAAGTCCTTCATGGGGCTCCTCGCGTTCGTCAGGCTCCTCTTCCCCTCCGCGTGCCGTAGGGGACCGGAAGGGGTTCGCGGCGGAGGATGGGCTGCATGTCCCCCCGACCCGACTGCTCCGCGATAAAAGGGGATGAGCTGACTCAAGATGGACTCCGACGATTCGCTCATAAATTCGAACGGCCCGGTCAGCATGGCCATCGATGCATCGGGGATCGGATATATTGACAACGGAGGGGGACCGCCATCCTGGGTATTGTTAAAAATGCTATCGCGAAGTCACGAGCGCCCCCTGAGCGCGGTCAACCCCCCTCGGCAGCCAACATGGTCAATGTGCGCGGATGTCTTTGTTATCCGCCGATAGGCCTATCTGAGCAACATCCACATGCCCTGCCGAAAAGTTCACCTAGTGCGCCGCACTCCCTGGTTTCGACGAATTGGGCTATGACGTCCTGCTACTGCACCCCCCGGCGTTCCCGGACGTGAGAGAGAGGCCCCGCTTCCTCGGGCCCGTGGCGCGCACGGTTGAGGAGGGCTCCGGGCAGTTCACGATCCCGCCGATAGGCCTCCTGAGCATCGCCGACTATCTGGATCGCAACGGATACAGGGTGCTGGTGGATAATCTGGCCGAGCGCGTGTCGCTCGATCCATCGTTCGACCTCAGGGATCACCTGAGGAGGGAGGAGGCCGCGGTCTGCGGGGTGGATCTGCACTGGATCCTGCACGCATACGGGGCGCTCGCGATCGCGAGGCTCTGCAAGGAGCTGCATCCGAGCTCCCTGGTGGTCATGGGAGGTCTCACCGCCACAATATTCCACATGGAAATAATCGAAAAGTATAGTTATGTTGATGCCGTTCTCAGGGGGGAGGCCGAGGCGCCGTTCCTCGAGCTCATGGACGCGCTTGAGGGCGGGAGGCCACTCGATGGCGTGCCCAACATAACTATGAGGACTCGGGGTGGCAGGATAGTTGTCGGGCGGTTAATGGCTCCACCCCCGGACTTGGATCCCTTCGAGTTCACGCGGCTCGATCTGCTCCGCCCCGGGACGCTGCTCCTCTCGGGCGGAACGCCCTCGTCCAGCCCGCACTGGCAGCTGCCGGTGGCGAGGGGATGTCCCTTCAATTGCAGGGCGTGCGGCGGCTCCTCCTACACTTACAGCTCGTACTTCGGGAGGTCGAGGCCGGCGTTCAGGAGCCCGAGGAGGCTGGCGGAGGACCTTTCGAGGCTCCGCGAGCGGGGGATCAGGGTGGTATTCCTCTTCCAGGATCCGCGGATAGGCGGCAGAAAATATTGGGAGGAGCTGTTCGCGGTCCTCAGGCGCGAGGGCGCGGCGCTCGACCACGTGACGCTGGAGCTCTTCTGGCCGGCCGAAGAGGAGTACTTTATGAGTATCTCACGCATTCCCACCTCGGTCTCCCTGACAATATCCCCGGAGTCCGGCTCCGAGCGCGTGAGGGCGGCCCACGGCCGCGGCTACTCCAACGCGCAGCTCCTGAGGACGGTTGAGCTCTCCCAGAAATACCGGACGCCCCTCCTTGTGTTCTTCATGGTCGCGCTGGGCCGCGAGGACCGCGACACGATCCGGGAGACGTGGGACCTCTGGGAGAGGATACTGGAGGCCGCGGAGGAGGCCGGCGGGGGGCGCGGGCGCTCGGTGGTTGGCTTCGGGTTCGGCCCCATGGTGATGCTCGACCCCGGATCGCCGGCGTTCGATCGCCCGGAGGAGTACGGCTACAGGGTGATCCACAGGACGCTGGAGGAGCATGTAAACGCCCTCTCGATGCCGTCCTGGCACCAATGGTTCAACTACGAGAACGAATCGTTGAGCAGCAGGGCCATAGCGGAGCTGGCGCTCGACTCGATCGAGCGCGCAGCGCATGTGAGGGAGCGGCACGGCATCTACGATCGGCTGACCGCACTCGTCGAGCGCCTGCAGCTCAAGGCGGTAAGGCTCGCGATGGAAGAGGTGGATAAGATATTGGAAAAGGGTGGAGGCTGGGAGGAGCTGAGGGAGCTGCACTCGGAGCTCCGGAGGCGCTTCAGGTTGCGCTCCCTATAGCATCACATCGCCCACGTTGATGTCCCTGTCCGTCAAGTATACGCCGAGGATCCTCTCAGGGTGGCCGTCCGCCTGGACCTTGACCAGATAGCGATGATTCCACTCCAGATCCCTCAACCAGAAGCTCCCCAGGTCGTCCGTGGATGTCTCGCGCACGTCGCCCGTGTAGAGGTCCCTCGCGACGATCCTGGCGCCTATCACGACCTCATTCCTGCCGGCGTCCACCACGGTCCCCGCGATGAACGGCTTCGGCAGATTGAGGTAGAGGACCCTCGGCTTCGTCCCGAGCTCCGGGTGCAGCGCCTCGGCCCCCCTGAGGAGCTCCCTGATCTCCGGGTCGTCCTCATCGCCGAACTTTATAGCGTCCGTCGGGCACGCGTCCGCGCACCTGGGCTCCTTCCATCCCTGATCCAGCAGGTGCTCGCAGAGCGTGCACTTCTGGGCTATCTTCAGCTCCTCGTTGAAGTATATCGCATCGTATGGGCACGCCGCCATGCAGAGGGGCCCTGTGCCCAGGCCGCTGCACCCATCGCACTTCCCTGGGTCTATAATGACCGCGCCGTCCTCCCTCCTATATATCGCGTTCTCGGGGCACGCCGCCATGCACGGCGCGTTCTCGCAGTGCATGCACAGGGTGGGCACGTAGGTGCGCCTCACCTTGGGGACGCTGCCCCTGTCCCGTCCATCCACCCTTATCCAGAAGTGGCCGTACTCCGGCTGCGGCTTCGCGTAGGGGCTCCAGTCGTTCCCCACGTGTTCGTCCTTGCACGCGACGACGCAGCTCATGCACCCGGTGCACTTGGCTACGTCTATCACCATCGTCTTGGTCAACTGCAAGATCCCCCCTGCACTATGTAGTTCTCCAGCGTGGGCCCCACGATCGGATGGAGCTTCCTGTCGAACGATTCGGGGTATTTCGCCCTCAGCTCGTCCAGGTCCACCTTCCTGACCCCGACGAGGACCGCGGAGCATATCTGCTCCGGCACCTTTATCTCCCGCTCGGGTCCATAGGCACGGGTCGCGTTCGGCATCAGCAGATCTATTGCGCCACCCCTGTCGATCCTGTCGTCCACGCTGAGGAGGTCCACCCTCGACCCGTGGTCCACCGACACGACCCCGGGCTTCACGCGCTCGGTCACCAGCGCCCCCGCGAGCACGGCCCCCAGCTCGTTATATATCATAACGACGTCCCCCGTCTTCACGCCCAGCTTCTCCGCGTCCGCGGGATTTATCCACGCAGCCTCGTACAGGTAACCGTCCGGCCCCCTGACCTTGTACACCTCCCTCAGCCAGATTATCTCGTCGCCCTGGGCGTGGAACCTGTATCTGGGATGGTTGGAGAGCAGCATGAACGGATATTTCTCCCTCCTCGGCGATGTGGGCAGGTCGTCGTGTTCAATCCACCTGGCCACGGGTGGCCTCTCCGGGTTGTCGCTGTCGTACTTGAGCACCATGCCTGACTCAAACTCGAACTTGCCGCTCGGAGTCTCTAAGCGCGCCTCCCCCCTGTAGAATTTCGTCATGAAAGTGTCGTAGGCGCCGTAGCCATGCTCCCTCTTTATATCGACCCATTCCTCCCATGTCGGATGATCGTACACCACGATCTTCCTCCTAGTCCTGAACTCTTCCCAGCTCACCCCATATTTCCTGTGGGCGAGCGTGCGCTCGTAGAACTCCCTCAGGAGGGCCTCGGGCTCCGGGAACGCCTCGGCGAGGTCCGGCCTGCCAAGCTCCCTCGCCAGCCTCTGCGCTATCATCCTGTGGATCTCGTAATCGCTCTTGGATTCCCCAATGGGTTCCACGCACTTGTTGTGATGGGCCACGCCGACCACCTCCGAGCGGGCGAAGTACGTCAGGTCCTCCACCTCGAAGTCCGTCAGGGCAGGCAGGATCAGGTCCGCGAAGAGCGCGTCGTTCTCCAGCCACGGATGTATCACCAAGTGGAACTCCACCTTGGGGCTCCTGAGGGCCTCTATGAACTTGTACCCGTGCCAGCACGTCGTGTAACAGCTGTTCTCGTTCCAGATCATCCTTATGCCGGGGTGTTCATCGGTGGGCGGGTACCTGAACTTCTCGAACATATCCTCCGTGTGGCTGTGCTGCTCGCCTGAACCCTGCCACCTGATCGGCGGGTTGAGGATCGCGTCCGGCACGAGGGTCTTTATCAACGGTATCGCCGGCGGCTTCATCTTGACGAACGCGTACTCGGTCCTGGGCACGTAGGAGCGGGCCTCGGCTATCACCTCTGGATACATCGGCAACGGTGAAAGCTCCTTTATGTTGGCCCTGGTGGACATCCAGAAGCGGAGGAACTGCCTCCCGGGCTTCCCCAGGCCCTGCATGGCGAGCGCGTACGCCTCTAGCCTGCCGACCACGTGTGAGTAGGGCCCCCTCACCTTTGGCCCTCCGTAGTGGACGGCGAGCGAAGTCCTGCGCTTGGCCCACATCCTGGCGAGCGCCTTTATCTTCCAGGATGGTATGCCGGTGATCCTCTCAGCCCACTCCGGAGTCTTCGGGATACCGTCGTCCTCCCCCAGCACGTGGGATCTGAACTTCTCGAAGCCTACCGTGCGCGATTCTATGTATTCCCTATCGTAAGTTCCCTCCTTTATCCAGACGTACGCAAGCGCCAAGTAGAGTGCGCCGTCCGTGCCTGGATTTATTGGTATCCACTCGTCGGCCCACACGGCCGCTGTGTAGTTCAGGTCCGGGGAGATCGCTATTATTTTCACGCCGGCCTCCCTAAGGGCGATCAGGAGATGAGACACGTGCGCGCTGAACCCGGCGGTGGTCGTCTCGGGATCGCATCCGGAGCAGATGACCACCTCGGCGTTCTGTAACGCGTCGTCCCACGCGCCGTCCTGATACGGCTCCCCGAGCGTCGAGTCGAACCCCCACGCCAGCCTGGACCCCCAATAGTAGCCCTCCCAGCTGTCCGGGTTCCTTATCTGCTGCGTCCAACCGGTGCCGAGCTTGTCGAATAGCATGTGGCCGTAGAAGTGGAGCGTGTGCAGGAACCCGGACTGCCCGTGGCCATCCCCCTGCACGAGTATGCTCGTCGTGTCCCCGTACTTCTCGATGGTCCTCTTTATCATCTCCGCTATTATGTCGAGCGCCTCGTCCCAGCTGATCCTCACGTACTTGGACTTCCCCCTGTTCTGCGGATTCGGATTATCGGGGCTCCAGTCCACCCTCTTGAGCGGGTACTTGACCCTCGTGGGCGCGAATACGCGGTTCTTGTACGCGAGCATCTGGGGATGTGGGACGGATTTCTTGGGCCTCGTGAAGGTCCCCCTCTCCGTCTTTATCTCCCATACCCTAGTATTCGGGAAATGCGATGGCAGCACCCTCAGTATCCTGTTGCCCTTCACGTGCACCTCGAGCGGAGGAGGAGAGTAGCCGAAGCCGCCGAGTCCGGATGGCAGGTACTCCACGCGCACACTCTCGCCTGCGTCCTTGGCGCGCTTCAGCTCATCGCCCGATGCCTCCCTCAGGGTGGCAGACGATTTCGCGGCTCCTAGGAGATCCCAGGTAACATCGGCGCCCACTCTATAGTAGAAATCCAGAATGCCCATCATAGATCGTGAACGCCATCATATATAAAATGTTTTTCAACGATAATATATATAAAGATTATACCAAACTATGGTGCCCGCGCGATCAGGCCATCGATGAATTCCTCCTCGGAGCTCAACACCCCCCTGGTCATCTTTCCGATGGCCCTGTAGAAATCGGTCCCGGCGTTCTCGATCACGTCGTCGGCGAGGCGGATACCCCACCTCAACAGATGATCCAAGAGGAATTCGCGCTGCATCCCGAGGTACTTCATCGCTACCCCGGCGTCGTCGGCCTCGAACAATTCGGCCGCCTTCCTGCTCAGATGTGCGATGAAGTAGAGTTCGAGCGCGATGTGGTCGTCGGGTTCCCTGAACTCGGGCGACTTCAGAAAGCCCGCGTTCATATATATTGATGAAATCTGATCGGTAATCTCATACATGCGCCCCTTGATATAAACGGATTCCGATGGATGGGGTATCCCCTTCCCCTCGCGCGCATACTTCACGCCCAAGAACATGTCTGCGTAGTCCACCGCGAGGTCGAGCTCGAGCGCACGCAGCCCATCATTACTCATATTTTTAAATATATTATATAGTTCCATGACGCCTTCCCTGATATCCGCGTTGACGTCCACCTCCTGCACATATTTGCGCAGGAAGCCACTTACGATGCTGGAATACATGCTCAGTGTTTCCAGGTCGACCTCCCTCTCATATGCCCTCCCCAGAATTGAGTACACGGAGCTTCTGCCGCTGAGGATCCGCGCAATTTCCCTCGAGTTCATCCCGGGCTCCATCGATCGGTGTTCCGATTCTAAGTTTAAATAAATTTCGCATATTATTATTTCATGCAGCATTATCCGGGGACCCACATGTAGAATTTAATCCCAGGATCGTCTGGCCGAGCGACAGTAGGGTGACGGGTCGGGCTCGTCCGGGCTGCGGCGGGTGCGCTGCGGGGAGGAGATTTCCAGACACTAAGCGTCGCCCGAGGTCGACGATCCATCCTCAACCCTGCACCTGAGCGTCGAGGGTTCTATCGTGCTGTGAACTATGGCGAACTCCGCTACAGTCCCGCTGAAGTTCACTATCTGCGACAGGTTGTCGAGGTATGATTTGAGGGAAAAGGCTAGCGCTGCGTCTCCCCTTCCGCCGGCACCTGAATATTTGTTGCCGATCTCTACCGCCGCCCTGCGGAGTTCCCTCTCGATGGATTCGGCGTTATTCATTATTAAGTTGGCCTTGAACGGGTCCTTGCCCGCCCAGCTGTCGAAAGCCCTGTTGTATATGCTCAGGGATTCCTCTGTGTACTTCAAAAGTAGCCCGACGTCCGGGTCGGTCAACTTCGTCCTGCTCCTCAGGATGTTCTCGAGCTCACTCGCCGCAGCGAAGGCGAAGTCGGCTATCTTCTCGAGCAGTTTGACGACCGTCCTGTATCCAGTTATGTAGATTGGATTGTCAACGCCCAGCTTCCCCCGCAGCTTAGGCCTCGTGTTGGCGAGTATCAGCTGCCTCACGGAGAGCCAGTAGACCCTGTCCGCCTCCTCCTCGGCCTCGCGCACGTCGCCCAGGACCTCCGCGTTCCACTCCCTCAGCGCCCTCTCCATCAGCTCCATCATGCGGCCGGCCAGGGAGTGGAGCCTCCTCATCAGGCTCCAGATGGGGGAGCTCGCGGGGTCTATGAAGCTCTGTATGACGATCCTGTTCGGGGTCTCCTCCACGATGCTGAACCCGTTGAGCCTCTCCACGGCCGACTTGACCTCGTCCAGCGCCTCGCGCGGGGCGGGCTGGTTCCCCGGCCAGACGAGCTCTACGCGGTCGACGCCCGTGAGGTACAGCGCCACGGTGATCCTGCCCAGCAGGCCGGCCTCGTCGCACGACTCCGCGTGGACGATCTTCGACACCTTCTCCCCCTCCTCCTTCACGAGCCCCGGCTTTATCTTGAGGGACCCGTCCTCGAGCCTTATCATGGACACTATGTCGCCCGGCTTTATCCCCACCTGCTTCACCCAGTCCTTGGGAAGAGTTACGGCGAGCGTCGAGTAGCCGATCTTCTGCGCCTTCCTCGCGTACATCCTCATACCGCATCACTAGTGTAATATATAATGCCTATCATTATTTATTTTTTATTCCTACCTAGGATGTTGGTCAGATAAGCCCAAATGGGCGGACCATCCCCACCGGCCCCCATGCACGCACGGGTACCCTTCCACTTCAACCCGGTGAGGGAGCTGGAGGGGATGATCCGCGCCCTCTGTATATTCAAGCGGAATAAAATACCCATCGAGGAGAGGGCGCACGCCATCTCTACACGGCCGGCCTATCGTCCTGGGAGATAGCCGACGCGATGGGGGATCGTTATGGAAGAAAGCCGCCCCACTCGTCGGCGCTGGACTGGGCCCGCGCGCTCGGGTCGGTCAGGTGGACCATACCGCCGAGGGGGAGGAGGCCCATCGCGGTGGACGAGGCCGCGGAGAAGGTGAACGGCCGGGAGGTCTGCGCGTGGGCCGCGATGGACGTGGACACCAGGGAGCTCCCCGCCATCGAGGCGACGTGGTCCAGGAGCTCCATGGACGCGCTCCTCTTCTGAGGGTTCTCGAGGCCCGCACGAACAAACCGGTGTTCGTCGTGGACAGGGGCCCGTGGTACTCATGGGCCTTCCGGGAGCTCGGGCTGGAGTACTACCACGAGACGTTCGGGGACAGGAGCGGGGTCGAGAGGTCCTTCGGCTCCCTGAAGAGGAGGGCAGGTTGTTACTCAGCAGCGATTATGAACATGTTCTTCGCACATTACAATGTGCCCAGGCTCCAGGAGGGGATGGGGCGCGCACCGTCGGAGGTGATCGCGGTCCTGGGGTGATCCCCATTATCTGACCAACATTTACAATTACATCTAAAATCCGCCATAACGCATAGTATTGTAATTATATACTGGAAAGTAATACTTATATAACACTAGTATTGAAAGGTCGAATGAAGATGAAGAGAAGCGCGATCTCCAGGACAGCGCTCTGGACCATAATAGCCGTCGTGATAGTGGTCGCGGTGGTCGGCGGGGTGGCCGCCTGGTACGTCACCAGGCCCCCTCCGCCCCCTCCGACCCCCACCCCAACTCCGACCCCCACTCCCACCCCGACGCCGACGCACGCGATAGTCG
>WYEM01000058.1 GCA_009903775.1 Nitrososphaerota archaeon
CGCTGCGCGGGTTCCTCGGGCCCGCTCCCCGGCGTTCCGGGCGGGCCCTCGCCTGGCGCTTAAACATTAAAAGATCCCAGGGACGCTCTCCGGGGTGGGCCCGTAGCTCAGCTTGGCAGAGCGTTCGAGCGGTGCTCCGGGGCACCGCGACGAGGCTGATAACCGAAAGGTCGTGGGTTCGAATCCCACCGGGCCCACGCCGGTCACGTCTCATCGAGCCCACTCCTGCCCGAGTGATAAGGTCGGCGCATCCTCGTCCAGTCACCATTCGGGTCCTCGCCCCCGAACGCCCCCTCGAAGGGATCGCCTAACGGCTCGATCCCTCTCGACGCATCGGATCGCGCTCCGGGATTCCCGGGGGCGATCGCAGATTAGGTGCAGCCCATCAGGGGCGTGCCCTATAAATGCATGTGAGCCGCGCGGGCCACGGTCGGGAAAGGGTCCTCCTGATTCGGATCGGGGTCACCGATCGGCTTGAGGCGACGGAGCCACGGCCTCACGCAAATCCTTATAACCTGAGGGCCTGAGGAGCCCCCTGTCAGAAGGGGGGAGGGCTCATCGGCCACAGGAGGCAGCATGCACCGAGGAGGGGCTCGCTCGCGTTCATGCCTAGGTCCAGGGCGGCAGGCCTGCTGCCCAGGGTGCGCTCCTGGCCGGAGTTGCCGGCCGATGAGAAGCCTAGGCTCCTCGGCACGCTGACGTACAAGGCTGGAATGACCCATGTAATAATGGTGGATGACAGGAAGACCGTGCCGAACGCCGGCAAGCCTCTGTTCCAAGCCGTCACCGTCCTAGCGGCTCCCCCCCTCCACGTGCTAGGAGTCAGGCTCTACGGGTACAGGGATGGGTACCATTACGTGCTCGGCGACGCCCTGAATTACGCGGATGGGCGCGTCTTCGGCGGCAAGCCGAAGAACTACAGGCCGCTGGAGGCGGCGCTCAAGGACCTCGAGTCCATGCTCGACGGTGCCTCGAGGGTCAGCGCCGTCGTCTACGGAGTGCCGAGGGACGCCGGCCTCCCTCAGAAGAGGCCATTCGTGATGGAGATACCGGTGGGCGGCGGTGACATCAGGAGGCGCTTCGAGTACGCGGCGGGCCTGGTGGGCGGCAGCGTCCAGGTGGACGCCCTCTTCAGGCCCGGGTCCTACGTTGACGTCATCTCTGTGAGCAAGGGCAAGGGATTCCAGGGCCCTGTGAAGAGGTTCGGGATAAAGCGCAAGCAGCACAAGTCCAGGAAGAGCGTGAGGGAGCCGGGGACCCTGGGCCCGTGGCACCCCGCGGCGGTCATGCGCAGCGTCCCCATGGCGGGCCAGACGGGTTTCCATCAGAGGGTGGAATATAACAAGAGGATACTCGCCATCGGCGACGAGTCGGAGAGGCCCGTGACCCCGCCCGGCGGATTCCCGCACTTCGGGGTCGTGCGCGGCAAGTACCTGCTGGTGGCCGGGTCGGTTCCCGGGCCGGCCAAGAGGCCGGTCGTGATCAGGCATCCGCTCAGGCCGCCGTCGCTGAGGCTCGAGGCGCCGACGATATTGTACGTCGACAGCGCGGCCTCCAACGCCGGAGGCGTGGTCGCATGAGCCGCCGCGTGCCCGTCTACTCGCTGGACGGCCAGAAGTCCGGGGAGATCGAGCTGCCGCTGATCTTCGAGCTGCAGCCGAGGCCGGATCTGATATCCAGGTCTTTCTGGGCCGAGTTCACGCACAGGCTCCAGCCCAAGGGCACGGATCCCATGGCGGGCAAGCGCACGTCTGCGGAGTCGTTCGGGGTCGGCCTCGGAATCGCCAGGCTGGCCAGGGTCAAGGGGAGGGGTTATCCGAGGGCCGGCCAGGCCGCGGGCGTCGCCGGGGTCGTCAAGGGCAGGGCGGCGCATCCACCTCGGGTCGACAAGGTGATCTACAAGCGCCTCAACGTGAAGGAGTGCAGGCTCGCCACGGCCATGGCCATAGCTGCCACCTCGCGGAGGGACCTGGTGCTCGCCAGGGGCCACGTGGTGCCCGAGTCGCTGGACCTGCCAGTGGTCGTCTCCAGCGATCTGGAGTCGCTCTCCAGGACCAGGGACCTGAGGGCCTTCCTCGAGAGGCTCGGACTCTGGCCCGACGTCGAGAGGGCGGCGCGCCGCAGCACCAGGGGTGGCAAGGCCAGGTGGAGGGGCAGGGCTAGGCGCCCCGGGAGGGGCCCGCTGATAGTGGTGTCGACGGACGGCGGCATCTCGCGCGCCGCCGAGAACATACCCGGCGTCGACGTGGTGCTCGCCAAGGACCTGTCAGTGCTGGACCTGGCGCCCGGCGGGCACCCCGGCAGGCTGACCATATGGACACAGGGCGCGATCTCGTCCCTGCCCGGCTCGCTGCTGGAGGTGTCCGGGATTGGACCGCGATAGGGCCCTCAGGATCGTGAAGATGCCGATAGTGACCGAGAAGACGTACCTGATGATGGAGAAGGAGAACAAGCTCGCGTTCCTAGTGGATCGCGGCGCCACCAAGGGCGATATAAAGAGCGCCGTGGAGGCGCTCTTCGGGGTGAAGGTGGTGAAGGTTAACGTCATGAACACAGCCGAGGGAAAGAAGGCGTACGTGAAGTTGTCGCCCGAGTACAGGGCCACCGACATAGCATCTAAATTGGGCCTCATCTAGGTGACAGCCCATGGGGAAGAGGATACTGGTTCAGAGGCGCGGGCGCGGCGGATCGCAGTTCAGGGCTCGCAAGGTGGGCAAGATAGCGCCCGCTCGCTACCCTCCCCTGCCCCTCGACGAGACGCACGAGGGGATAGTGGAAGACATAGTGCACGAGCGCGGCCGCCAGGCGCCGCTCGCGCGCGTCAGGTTCGACGATGGCAGCGTCGCCTACCTGCCGGCGGTCGTGGGCCTGGAGAAGGGCGCGACGATACGCATCGGCCCTGACGCCCCGGTCGCGAACGGCAACATACTGCCGCTCTGGAGGATACCCGAGGGCACGCTAGTCTCCAACGTCGAGCGGGCCGCCGGCGACGGCGGGGAGCTCGCGCGCTCCCCGGGCGCCTCCGCGATCGTCCTGACGCAGTCGCAGGGCTCGGTATTGGTGAAGTTGCCCTCCGGCGATACCCTGGAGCTGGACGGGAGGGCTCGGGCCACCATAGGCGTGGTGGCCGGCGGCGGAAAGGATGAGAAGCCGCTGCTGAAGGCGGGCAACAAGTGGCGCCTCATGCGCGCCAAGGGCAGGAAGTACCCGCTCGTGCGCGGCGTCGCGATGACGACCGTCTACCACCCATTCGGCGGGGGTCGGCACCAGCACCCGGGCCACCCGACCACCGTCTCGAGGAACGCGCCGCCCGGCGCGAAGGTCGGCAACATAGCGGCCAGGAAGACCGGCAGGGGCGGCGGGCGCCACAGGTGATGCGCGTCCTCGAAGGCGATCCCTTCATCTGGTCGACACGCGGCCCTGGGCCGCAAATTTTAATACCACGGGGCTGAGGTGATCCTCGTGCCGAAGGAGTTCAGGTACAGGGGATACACGCTGGATCAGCTGATGAACATGCCTCTGGACCAGGTCATACAGCTGCTGCCCTCGAGGGCTAGGAGGAGCCTGAACAGGGGACTCAGCCCCTCCAAGAGGAAGCTGCTCGAGAAGCTGAGGTCCGCCGACAACGGCAAGCCGGTGAAGACCCACCTGCGGGACATGATAATACTGCCGTTCATGGTCGGCAGGACCATCAGCGTCTACAACGGCAAGGAGTTCGTGCAGCTGGAGGTGAAGCCGGAGATGATAGGGCACTACCTGGGCGAGTACGTGCAGACCTGCAAGCGCGTCATACACGGCGAGCCTGGGATCGGGGCGACGAGGAGCTCCCTCTACGTCCCGCTCAAGTGAGGGCGCCAGAGCTCAATCATCGCGCTTCCTCATGGCATCCATCAGCGGAACGAACCTGCCATCCTGCTCCACGTAGATCTTCGTCTCCAGCCTCACGTCGAGTCCGAGATTCCTGAACAGCCACAGCAGCTGCCTACCGGTTATCGAGCCGCGCAGCGCCCCGCGCTCGATGAGCTCCGCCAGCCTCTCGACTATTCTGCGCGCCTCTTCGGGATACTGCGACAGCGCGGCCTCAAGGACCTCCTCCCCCCTGTCTGTGAGCACGCCGCGGACCACCTCCAAGGGATCCGACTTCCGCGCGCCGCGCGCCATCCCTTCTTCCTCCACGCTCTTGCGCGCGGCCATGGCCATGAGCTCGCGCCTCTTCTTCGCGAGTATCATCTCCAGCTCCAGGTCGTCGCTCACGTTCGAGGCGTAATCTCGCCCTCTTTAATAACATTGACTCAATCCCCAGTGGGGCGCGGGGATACGGTTATTTGGGGGCGATCGCGTGGCATGCCCGTTGAGGCTTTGGATAGCCGTGCCATCGTCGCTGGTGGAGGATGTCGGCTCGAAGGACGAGCGGACCAGGAGGGTCGGGATGATCGCTAGGGCCGCCGCGATCTTCAGGGCGGAGAGGATATTCGTGTTCAGGGATCCCCTGAGCGACAGGCCCCACGATGCGGAGTTCATAGCGAGGATCTTGGAGTACATGGCGACGCCGCCCTACCTGCGAAGGAAGCTATTTCCGGTGGCCGAGGACCTCGAGAAGGTGGGGCTACTCCACCCCCTCGGCATACCTCCCCACAGGCGCTCCAGGGAGCTGAGGCCCGGCGAGGTGCGCGAGGCCGTGCTGGAGCTCGTGGGGGGCAGGCTCTACGCCGACGTGGGCGTTGGAAGGCTCCTAGAGTACGTGGGCCGCGGCCAGGCGGGGCGCCGCGCGACCGTTGTGGTGCGGGAGAGGAACGGCGACTTCTACTGCGAGGAGGCCCAGCCCACCGAGTACTGGGGATTCAGCGTGAGCGTCGTGGACCTGCTGCCGAAGCTTGTGAGGTCCTCCCGCCCCTCGCATTTCATAGTGACGTCCAAGTCCGGCGCGCCCCTCGGGGGATCACTGGACGCGCTGAGCAGGGCAGCGTCTTCCGACGGGCCCGTCCTCGTGGCCTTTGGATCGCGCAGGGGATTGCTCGAGATGCACGATCGGGAGGTATACGAGTCCCTGGGGGCGCTCATAGTCAACTTCATACCGGGACAGGGCGTGGAGAGCGTGAGGACTGAGGAAGCTGCGCTGGCGGTGCTGGCTATAATGAGGGCGCTGGGCGAGCTCGCCCGGGGCTCTCCCGGCCAGCGTCCGGGATCCGACGCCGCCCCGACGGGGCAGAAGGATGGCCTGCGGTCGGGCGAGGCCTAGCGGTCGTGCGGCCGCCGGACATCCGGCGGTCGGCTGCGCCTCTTCGGGGGGCTTCGGAAATGTATTTTAACTGCATCTGACCGGGGCGCCCACATAACGAGTGAGCCGGAATGCCCGAGTTCGGTTACGCGTTCCAGGGGTACAATCCCGTGGTGCACGTACGCGCCAGCCTGCGCGAGGCTGATCTGAGCCCGAAGGAGGCACGCGAGGTCTGCGAGGCGATAAAGGGGCTGCCTATCGACAGGGCCAAGGCCCTCCTCAACGACGTTGTGAGCCTCAGGAGGCCCGTGCCCTTCAGGAGGTACCACGGCAAGGTCGGGCACAAGTCGGGGCTCCAGGGATTCTATGCGGGCCGCTACCCGGTGAAGGTGGCGAGGGCGGTCCTGAGGCTTTTGGAGAGCTTGGAGGCGAACGCCGAGTACAGGGGGCTGGATCCGAGCAGGCTCAAGCTGATACACGCGGCGGCGTACCCCGGCAGGCGCCTCAAGAGGTACGTGCCCAGGGCCTTCGGCCGCGCCTCGCCCAAGGACAAGGTGCTGGTGCACATAGAGCTGGTGGGGGCTGAGGCGTGATGTCCTACAAGGCTATCCTGGACAGGAAGGGGCTCGAGGTGGAGCTCGACGAGTACCTCTCGTCCAAGCTCAGGGACGCCGGGTATGGCGGGATGGTGCTCGAGAAGACCCCGCTGAGCTACAAGCTCACGATATTCGCGATGAGGCCCGGCCTGGTGATAGGCCACAGGGGGACCGGGATAAGGTCGCTCACGGAGGAGCTCTCGAGGAAGTACCGCCTGGAGAACCTCGTCCTGAACGTGAGCGAGGTCACCAAGCCCGAGCTGAACCCGCGCATAATGGCCTTCCGCATAGCCCAGATGGTGGAGAGGGGGATACCATTCCGCAGGGCCGCCATGAACGTCCTGAACACGATAATGTCGGCCGGCGCGCTCGGGTGCGAGGTGACGGTCGCCGGCAAGCTCAGGACCGAGAGGGCGCACGTGGAGAAGTTCAGGGCCGGCGTGATACCGAAGAGCGGGCACCCGGCGGAGGCCGCGGTCAGGCAGGCCAAGATAAGCGTGAACCTCAAGCTCGGCACCTACGGCATAAAGGTGAAGATAGTGGACCCGAGCGGCCTGAGGCCGCCGGTCATCCTAAGGGAGGAGCAGGCGGCCGCCGGGTCCGGGTCGCAGGGGCAGGGGGGAGGGAGCGCTAGTTGACCCTGAAGGCGTCAGAGCTCAGGAAGATGAGCGACGAAGAGCTCAGGGATAAGCTGACGGAGCTCCGGAGCGAGCTTATGCGCCTGCGCGCCAAGTCCAGGAGGGGGACCCTGGGCAAGGAGTCCGGCGTGGTCAGGGAGGTCAGGAGGGACATAGCTCGCATCCTCACGGTGCTCAGGGAGCGGGAGATCGGCAGGAGGGGGACCTCGCAGTGAAGTGGATCAGGCCCAAGGTTCCCGCGAGCGTGTCGCGCGCCTTCGTCCCGGGGGCGCGCGTCGAGGTGCTCCGGCCCCTCCGCGCCTCCGGCGCGCTCGTGGTGGAGACGCGGAGGATCGTGCTGCTGGACATCGGAGGAAAGATAATTAAAGTGCCGAAGGAGGGCGCGCTGCTCATGATCGGGGGATCGCGCGCCGTGCCGGGATCCGCGCTGGTCGGGAGCCCGGCCGAGAGGCTGGTGAGGTCAGCATGAGCTCCAAGCCAGCTAGGAACGTGGGGATACCGTGGATAAGGCCGCCGGCCAAGTCGTGCGAGGATCCCAGGTGCCCCTGGCACGGCGAGCTCCCAGTCCGGGGCAGGCTCCTGCGCGCCACCGTCGTCAGGCTCAGGGCCACGCGCATGGCGGTCTTAGAGCGCGTATACTATCACTACAGGAGCAAGTACATGAGGTACGAGAGGAGGAGGAGCAGGATACACGCTTACGTGCCCCCGTGCATCGACGTGAAGGAGGGGGACTCCGTCATCGTAGGCGAGGCGCGCCCCCTCGCGAAGTCCGTGGCATTCGTGGTGCTCGGAAAGTCGGGAGGTGCGTCCTGATGCCGAAGAGAGGCGCTGGAACCACCGGCGCTGCCGAATGGATGCCGCGCACGTCTAGGGGGGTCCCGGTCAACTCCCTCGTGAACTGCGCCGATAACAGCGGCGCCAAGGTGCTCAGGGTGATCCAGGTGATCGGGTACCGGGGCCGGCTCAGGAGGAGGCCCGCCGCCACCGTTGGGGACAAGCTGGCGGTCGTGGTCCGCAAGGGCCCGCCCGAGATGAAGAAGCAGATATTCTACGCTGTGCTCGTGAGGCAGCGCTATCCCTTCCGGAGGCCATCGGGCGTCCGCGTCTCGTTCGAGGACAACGCCGCGGTCCTCATAACGCCCGAGGGGGACGTCAAGGGAACCGACATCCACGGGCCGGTGGCGGCGGAGGCCGCTGAGCGCTGGCCCAGGATAGCGAACATAGCGTCCATCATAATATAGGGGGTGCGCACATGGGCCGCGGCGATGGATCGGGGCAGGGGCGGGCGCTCAGCGCCCACCTATCGGATGAGCTCTCGAGCGAGTATGGCATCAGGTCCCTGCGCGTCCGCGTGGGGGACGTCGTCAAGGTGATGAGGGGCTCGTATAAGGGAGTCGAGGGGAGGGTCCTCAGGGTGTACCCCAAGGAGGGCCGCCTAGCCATCGAGGGCCTGAATAGGCAGAACTCGAGGGGGGAGAGCGTGCCCATCAAGGTGCACGCGTCGAAGGTGATGCTGATCAGGCTGAACCTGGAGGACAAGCTCCGGAGGGAGAGGCTGGAGTCCCTGAAGTCCAGGGCCTCGGGGACCGGGGAGGGCGAGGCGCATGGCTAGAATGGGGCGCAGCACGATCCAGAAGAGGCTCTCGGCGCCGCGCGTGTACTCCGTGCCCAGGAAGCCGCGCCACGGCAGGTTCGTGGTCAGGACCGGCCCGGGGCCGCATCCCAGGGCGCTGAGCATAGATCCGGTCACCCTCCTCAGGGACTACCTAGGGCTCGTCAAGAGCGCGCGCGAGGCGCTCTTCGTGCTCAACAATCGCTACCTCCTAGTGGATGGCGTCGCGAGGACCGATAGCTCGTTCCCCATAGGCCTGATGGACGTCGTCGAGATCAAGCGCGAGGAGAGGGCCTTCAGGATGGTGCCGGCCAAGGGCAGGCTGCTATACCCGGCGCCCATACAGGAGTCCGAGAAGGGCCTCAAGATATCGAGGATAGTCTCCAAGGTCACGGTGAGGGGCGGCCGCGTCCAGCTCGGGACTCACGACGGCAGGAGCATCCTCGTGGACGATCCGGGCTCCTACCGCGTCGGGGACAGCCTCCTGATACGGGTGCCCGGGCAGGAGATAGTGTCCCGCATACCCCTGGAGAAGGGGTCGACCGCGCTCGTGATCGGCGGGAGCAGGCGGTCCGCGCTCGGCAGGATAGTTGACGTCATACCCGGCTCCTTCAGCGTGAGGCCGGCCGTGGAGCTCGAGCTCGAGGGCGAGAGGGTGCTCGTGCCGAGGGAGCTCGTGATGCCCGTCGGGCTCCCGGATCCCCTGATAACCGTGAGGTGGGTCGAATGAGCGAGCCCGTGGCCTCCGCCGAGGTCCAGCAGGCCGGGGCCCCGCGGCCTGAGAACCCGATGAGGACCGTCAGGATCGAGAAGGTCGTCCTCCACATAGGGGTCGGGACGTCCGGCGAGAGGCTCGAGAAGGCAGCGAGGCTTTTGGAGCAGCTCTCCGGGCAGAAGCCCTCCATAAGGAAGGCCAAGAAGACCATAAGGGGCTTCGGCATACACAGGGGCGAGCCGATAGCGGCCATGGTGACGCTCCGCGGCAGGAAGGCCCTGGAAATGCTCAACAGGCTGCTCGATGCGCGCGGGAGGCGCATACCCGAGAGCTCGTTCGACGGGAGGGGTAACGTCTCCTTCGGCATAAAGGAGCACATAGACATACCTGGCGTGAAGTACGATCCGGAGATAGGGATCTTCGGCATGGACGTCAGCGTCGCCCTCAGCAGGCCGGGCTACCGCGTGGCCCGCAGGAGGAGGGCCAGGTCGTACGTTGGCAGGGATCAAGTCGTGAGCAGGGAGGACGCGATAAACTTCTTCAGGACCCAGTTGAACGTGGAGGTGGTGCAGGAGATTGGCTAAGCTGAGGAGCGGGAAGCCCAGGAGGTACGGCAAGGGATCCAGGGTATGCGTCAGGTGCGGCCAGATGGGGCCGGTCATACAGAAGTATGGCCTCATGCTGTGCAGGCAGTGCTTCAGGGAGGTCGCCAGGGACATGGGATTCCACAAATACGAGCGAGGTGATGGCCATGCCGGCGCAGGACGTGCTGTCGAACCTCTTCTCCACGCTCTATAACAACGAGAGGAGGAACAACAAGTGGTGCCTGGTCATCCCCGCGTCCAGGCTCTCCCAGGAGGTCCTGAGGATAATGCAGAAGTACGGATACGTGGGCGAGTTCGAGTTCGTGGACGATGGGCGGTCCGGGAAGCTCCGGGTGCAGCTCCTGGGCAGGATCCACCGGTGCGGCGCGGTGAGGCCCAGGTACCCGGTCAGCCGCGATG
>WYEM01000110.1 GCA_009903775.1 Nitrososphaerota archaeon
GTGGCGCCGGGGGCGGGACTCGAACCCGCGCGGGCTTTTGGCCCACAGGCTTAGCAGGCCTGGGCTAGACATCTGCCCCCTACCGCTAGGGCACCCCGGCCCCGTTGGGATCATCGCCCGACGATATAATTTCTTTGGCCGCGGGAGTCGCCAACAGCCAACTGAAGGCCGTGCAGCAGTACTCCGGGATCTTTACCCGCTGCGCCGCGCTTCGATGAGCACGGCCGCCCCTAGGCGATCGTCCTAGGAGGGCGCGGACCCCGCGGCTCAGCCCGCCCGGCGCGGCCGCCGCGGGACCGCAGTACCCTACGGCACGCCGCGCGCCCCCCGCCCCGCCTTAGGGCCGCTCCCTCCCGGGCCTAACCCGGTTCGGCGGTCCGCGGGTCCCCGCGCCCCTTCGAGCGCGGGGCCCGCCGGCGAGTTGCCGCGGCGGCGCAGGGTCATCCGGCGGCGCCTCCCGCGCGGGCCTCGCTGGACGGGGTTTACCCGCGGGTTGCTGGCCCCCGCGTGTAGCCGGTTTCGGGTTCAGGGGGACGGCTAGCCCCCCGGCCCTACCCGCGCCCCCAGGTCGTAGAGTGCGCGCCCACTATTTATCGGTTCCCCGACCAGCGACATCAGCGTGGAGCACGCGTTGCAAACCTCGGACGTGGAGGGCCATCCGCAGTGCTTGCACCGCACGTACTCCGCGCGCGGGATATCCCCCGAGAGGGACCGGGAGATCGCCAGGGCGGAGCGGAACATAATCTCCTTGGCCCCGGGGCTCCTCGACTCGAGCTCCCTGAGGAAGGACCTCACGCGCACCCTGATCCCCTGCCGCCTGTAGGGGCAATCGCATGGGATGAAGGGCACGCCCGCGGCCCTGGCGTACCCGAGGACCTCCTCCTCGTAGAGCTCCACGAGCGGCTGCACGCGCCTGGGCCTGCCCTCGGGGTCCGGCTTGGGCCCCGGGTGCATCCACGCGATGCGCTTCAGGTCGCCCTCCATCATAGCTATGATGAACGTCTGGAGGAAGTCGTCCATGTGGTGGCCCGTCGCCACCACATCGACGCCCGCGTCCCTCGCCAGGACGTCTATCGCGCGGCGCCTGAGCGGGCCGCAGATCGAGCACGCGGACGTGCCGGCGGGCGCCCTCCCAACCAGGTCCGGCAGGCCGCGCCCGAAGAGCTCCTCGAAGGAGGCCGAGAGCACGCTGATCCCCAGGCTCCTGGCGTAGGCCTCCGCCAGCGCGTGGGACTCCTCAACGCGTCCTCCTATCCCCTCGTGGACGACCAAGGCCACCAGCTCCGACCCGTGGCGCGGCGCCATCCTGCTCAGGATCCTGAGCAGCGACATGCTGTCCTTGCCCCCGGAGACGGCGACCCCTATTCTCTCCCTGGGCCTCAGCATCCCGTACCTCGATATGGCCCTGGCCACCTTGCGCTCCACGTATGACACGTAGTGCGCGTCGCAGAGGCGGCGGCCGGAGCGCTCTATGACGTGCGCCGCTGGGGCGCCGCAGACGTCGCACGCGTCCACGGGGCCTCCGAGGGGGACCCGGGATATTTGCCCACCGCGCGATCCCTCGGAGCCGGGGGATGCCGAAGCGCGCCAGGGAGAGCGCGATGTTCCCCGCGAGGAGCAGCGCCGAGGCCGCATAGACCGGGAGGAGGACCGCGCGCCTGCGCGCGCCGTCCCTCAGCCCGGCTTCCAGGAGCGCGTCCGCGAGCATTGCGCCGTCGAATGGCGGGATGGGGAGCGCGTTGAAGGCGGCGACGGCGAAGGACAGCGTGAAGAGCCAGGCCAGAGCGTAGTCCGCGGAGGGCCCCAGGTAAGGCAGCGGGAACCTGGGGACCATGTCGTCGGCGACGTAGACCCCGATCATCGCCCGCCCCGACACGTTCCCGACGCGCACGGGGACCGTGATCTCGCGCCCTGAGCGCTCGACGCCCAGCACCACCAGCTCCCCGGCGCTCAGGTTCAGGGCCGCGAGGTCCCGCACGCCGCGCAGCTCCGTGCCGTTGACCGAGAGTATGACGTCCCCGGGCGAGATGCCGGCCACCTGCGCCGGGGACCCCGGCACGACCCCGGCCACCAGGACGCCGGGCCCGGGCCTGTAGAACGGGGCGGCGACGCCGGCCGGCAGGTAGAGGTAGGAGAGCGGCTGGGTGAGCATCAGAGCGAGCAGGGCAGCGGCGATGGCAGCGTTCGCCGCGGGGCCGGCCGCCGCGGTGGCGGCGCGGTCCCTCCAGCCGGCCCTCCTGAAGGACTCCTCGTCGAGCTCCACGAAAGCCCCGAGGAGGAGGGCCAGCAGGATCAGCCCGGCGCCCCTGATCCTTATGCCGCGGTTGGCCGCGGCGAGGGCATGCGAAAGCTCGTGGGGGATCACGAGCAGGGGGACAGCCGCCAGGAACATGGCGATCAGGGGGGCGCTCCTCAGCGTGACGAAAGGTATCAGCGGCACGACCGCGGAGAAGCCGGAGGGCGCCAGGAAGTAGCGCAGCATGTTCTCGGAGAGGAAGTAGAGCGCGTACCCCATCAGGGCCAGGGAGATCGCGGGGGACGCGGATATCAGGAGGGAGGCGCGGCGGCGGCCTCCGAGCGAGCGCTCCAGGGCGGATCCCAGGGAGCGCGAGTTGAGGATGAGGTAGAGGGGGCCGAGGGTCACGCCCCTGGCGCGCAGGCGATCGGACCTCCCCCTGAGCGCCAGGTAGACCGAGAGCCATGAGACGAGGAGTATCAGCAGGTAGCAGGCGTAGCCGCAGGGCATCACTGGCCGCCGGCCGCCTGGGCCTCCAGCGGCTTGAGGTCGCCGAAGGAGAGGATCACCACCCCCTCCGGCGCCTTCACGCCATCCGCCACCCTGGATCCTATCAGGAACCCGACGCCCTTAGATGCGGCCGCGTCGACCAGCCTCTGGGTCACTATCCCGTCGAACACGACCGCCTTTATCCCGCTGGACTCCTGGATCGTCTGGTACAGCCTGCTCACCGGCACCCTGGAGGACTGCGAGAAGGACTGGTCCAGCAGCACGGCCTCGAGCGTGCCCTCGAGGTCCTTCACCAGCTGGAGGGCCACCTGCTGCAGCGCCTGAGGCAGCTGCGGCTGCGGCCGCTGGACGGCGGCCGCCTGCGCCTGCGCGGTCGCGGGCGGCGCCTCCTCCCTCAGTATGTGGCGTATCTCCTCGGGGGTCAGCTCCTCCACCTCCCTCCCCTGCGGGGCCCGGTAGACCTTCACCAGCTCCACCTTGGACTGCAGGTCCCTCAGTATCATGTCGCCTCCCCTGTCGCCGTCGAGGAAGGCGATGAGCTTCTTCGTCTTGCCCAGCTGTATTATGGACTCCGGGACCCCCCGCGCGCCTCCTATCGCGACCACGTTCTCTATGCCCGCCCTTAGCATGTTTATCACGTCGGCCCTTCCCTCGACCACTATCACGGTGTCCGAGCTGTAGACGCCGGGCCCGGCCGGCAGCTGCTCCGGCCCGTAGTACACGAGCCGCGTGGGCTTCAGCGCCTCATAGACCTCCCTGAGGGCGTCCTCGCCCTCGCTTATCGCCTTGGACGACCACTCCTTCACTATCTCCTTCGCCCTCTCCACCACCTGCTTCCGGCGCGCCGCCCTGACGTCCTCTATCTCCTTCAGCCTGAACTTGGCCTGGTAGGGCCCCACCTTGTCTATGGTCTCCAGGGCAGCGGCTATGAGCGCCGCCTCCGCTATGTCGGTGTTCGCTGGTATGTGGACCTCGCCGGTGACGCGCGAGTCGGAGCGGCGCAGGCTTATCTCTATCCTGCCTATGCGCCATCCCCTCTGCAGCTCGTTCAGGTCGAGCTCCGGGCCGAACAGCCCCTCGGTCTGGCCGAAGATCGCGCCGACGACGTCGGGCTTGTCGACGGGCCCGTCGACCTGGAACTCTATCTTCACCAAGTATTTATATCCACTGGAATCCGGCACCCTCCGATCCCTCCTCAGTGAACCTCCTAAGGGACTCCACCTCGCGGACTTCGCCGGAGAACGCTTCAAAAAAGCTTTCCCTGAACCTCACGTCGACCTCGACGCCGTAGAAGGAGAGCTGCCTGCGGATGTGCACTGCCAGCTTGGATCCCTCGCGGTCGAAGTCGACGAGCAGCACCGCCTTCCTGTACTCCGAGGACAGGGTCTCGCCCAGCGACCTCGCGCGCCCCCCGAGCGCCTTGACCTTGATCAGCGGGCCCGAGTAACCCGCGGCGCGCAAGGCCGCCTCGTCGCGGGGCCCCTCGACGAGCACCACGGCGCCCCTCGAGGCCTCGTCGTTCAGCTCGCGGATCAGCCCCTGGAGCCTGGACCTCAGCTCGTCGGGCGAGCTCCTGTACGTCGATGCGCGCAATACGCGGCATCAGATCCCCCCACCCGATATAAATGGTTGTGCCCCGCCCCTGACGGCCCCGGGTCACGGCTAGCCGCTGCTCGCCGGGCCCCTCCGACGGGGCTGGCGCTCGGGGGAGGGGGATCGATTTAACCTTGGCGAGCCCCCCGGCGGCCGCGGCAGAGGTCCATCAGGGCGTCCGCGTCCAGCTCGGCGGCGGACACGGGCACCTGGATCCCCAGCGAATAGAGGACCGAGGGGTCCACCTCGCCCACGATCCCCAGCTCGCGCCCCCCGAGCGAGACGGAGGCGCACCTGCCCTCGATGAGCGGGCGCCGACACCCCGACGGCGAGTAGGAGGGCTCGGCCCCCAGGAGGGAGGCCACCAGGGCGTTGAGCGCGGATTTGGCCTCGGTGAAGCCCGCCCTCGCGTGCGCTATCGCGAAGGCCAGGCTGCGGCGCTCCCTCACGGCGCCGCCGGCGGCCGAGATAACGGAGCCGAGCTCGAAGATCCTCTGCGGGTAGGCCTCGTGCGCGTTGGACGATAGGACCCAGAGCAGCCCCGGCAGCAGGCTGTCCCTGAGGTACTCGTGCTCGCCGCTCTTGCTGGAGAGGGCCCTGATCGGGCGCTCCGGGGTCCTCCCCATCAGATCGTAGAGCAGGCGGCGGCTCGTCAGGTGCGTCGTGACGACCTCCTGCATCCCGAGTCCGATGGCCGCGTCCCTCATGGCCTCCTCCAGGGCGGACTGCTCCGAGATCCCGCCGGCGCCGGGGTCGAGCCGCGCCTCGGGCGATAGCCCGGGGTACCCGTACCCGTAGGCCACCTCCTCCACCAGGTCCACCTCGTGCATGACGTCGAACCTGTACCTGGACACCAGCGCCACGACGACGTCGCCCGTCACCTCACGGACGCCGATCCTGGCCCTCCCGAGGCACCTGGCAACGTCGGACGGCGACAGGTCCAGCCCCAGGAGGGAGGAGGCGCGGCGCGCCGACAGGCGGAGCTCGCGGCTGGACAGGTCGGGCGTGCTGATGGAGAGCGGGCCGTAGCGCACGCCAACGTATCCCAGGCGCGCGCCCATCTCGCTGAGCGTCAGCGCGAGGACCGAGAGCGCGTCCAGTACCCGCGTCAGGGAGGTGCCGGTGACGTCGACGAAGAGCGAGTCCGTCCCCTCCGTGACGCGCGTGTGCTCGCCATTTATTATCGGGGGGAACGACAGCGTGTGGCCGGCGGAGTCCAGGAGCACTGGGTAGGGGCCGGCCGCGGGCAGGGCCTGGCCGTACTTCCTCCCCAGCTCGTGCGAGCTCAGGATCTCGCCCACCGTCCAGGGCCTCCGCTCGCCCAGGGGCACGAACGCATGCCCCGGGCCCACCGCCTCGTAGCGGATCGGCGGCTCCACCTTGGAGAGGTCGTGGAGCCCTATGGCCACCCTCCTGCGCCTGCGCCCGATCCCCTCGTGGAGGTCCTCCTGGAGCCTTATCAGCTGCCTCAGGGCCTCGCCGTCGAGCCTCAGCCCCCGGGCGACCATCCCCGCCACGTAGGGCCTCACGCCCCTCAGCCCGGGGTCCACGGTGATCGTGACGCCGGAGTCGGACGCCGAGAGCGGCACGGGGCCAGACTCGACGCCGAGCAGGCCCCTCAGGTACGCCGCTATCCCCCACTCGGTCGCGAAGTCGGGCCTGTTCGGGCTGTACTCGAGGCGCGCGAGCGGGCCGTCCGCGGACTCTATGTCGAGTCCGGCGTACGGGATGACCTCCAGCAGGCCCTCCGGCGGGCCGGTCCACCTCACCAGGGAGGCGAGCCTCCTCAGGTCCACGTCCACGACCGGCAAGCGGGAACCCTCCTGAGCCAGGAGAGCCTGTTCGCGTAGAGCTCGCGCGCGTCCTCGATCCCCATGTCCACCATTATCAGGCGCTCCAGCCCGAGCCCCCAGGCGAGCACGGGCTCCTCCACCCCGAGCGGCAGCGTGACCTCCGGCCTGAAGATCCCCATTCCGCCCATCTCCAGCCAGGAACCGCCCACCCTGACCATCACCTGGAGGGAGGGCTCCGTGTAGGGGAAGTAGGTCGGCCAGAACTTCACGTCGCGGAAGCCGAGCCTGGAGTAGAACTCGGATATGTAGCCCATCAGGCGGCGCAGGTTGGCGTCGGGCGACTTCACTATCCCCTCTATCTGGTGGAACTCGACCAGGTGCCTGGAGTCGACCTTCTCGTTGCGGAACACCTCGCCCACGCTGAACAGCTTGACGACCGGCAAGTCCCTCGTCGCGTGGAGCGCCCTCACGCTGAGGACGGTCGTGTGGGTCCTCAGGACCACGCGGCGGGCCTCGCGGGGGTCCCACTCGTACCCCCAGCCGGTGGAGCCCGTCCTCCACCCGTTCTCATGGGTGGCGGCTACGGCGCTCTCGACGTCGGCGGGGGGCTCCTCCGTGGGCTCCACGTCCATGTAGAAGGTGTCCTGCAGCTCCCTGGCCGGGTGGTCCTGCGGCGTGTAGAGCGCGTCGAAGTTCCAGAAGCTGATCTGCAGCAGGCCGCCCGAGACCTCCTGGAAGCCCATGGACGCGAAGATCTCCCTGACGCGCCTCACGTACTCGGTTATCACGTGCCTCCTGCCCGGGTGCATCTCGGGCACGGGGGAGACGACGTCGAGCCTCGAGAGGCGCAGGGACCTCCACCTGCCGGTCGAGATGTCCTCCGGGGTGAGCTGCGTCACCTCCTCCGCGGACCCCGCGGCGGGCTGGAGCGCGGGGGCGCCCTCGGCCAGCGACACCCGCGCGCGGCGCACCTCGCGCACCTCGATCACCCCCGGGCGCCTCGAGAGCTCGTCGAGCGCGGAGGCCTCGGAGGGGGAGAGCCCGTCCAGGGGGAGCTCCCCGGCGTCCACCAGCCTCCTGAGGAGGTCCAGGGAGATCCGCGAGTAGGGTCCCCCCCTGAGGGCGCGGACCCTCCCGCGGGATATCGAGACGTAGCCGCCCCTGGACAGCCTGCCGAGCGAGGCGCTGAGCTCCTGCGAGTCCATCCTCAGGCGCCCCGCCAGCTCGGGGATCCCCAGCTCGCCCCCCGAGGACTCCAGCTCCCTGAGCAGCCTGTCCTCGGGCAGGCCCTCCTCGAGGATCCTGCGCGCCCCGGGGCCCGGGACGGCCACCCTGCGGACCTCCCACTCGACGCGGACCATCCCCTTCGACCTCAGCCACTCGACGGCCCTGCGCACTTGGTCCGGGGAGAGGCCGGACGCCGCCGCTATCCCGTCCACGTCGAGCGGCCCCCCCGAACCCCTGAGCGCCGCCAGGACCCTCCTCTCGAGCGGGTGCAGCGAATCGACCCCCAAGCCCATCCCTCGCTCCGCGCCCTCCAGGATCCTGCCCTCCTTGTCTATTTCGCCCCTCCTTATGCGCGTGGAGCTTATGGGCTCCCCGTCCTCCGCCAGCACGAAGTCCATCCTGATTATGTCGACCTCCCTGAGCCCCCTGGACCTCCTGACCTCGTTGGCGGCCCTCCCCCTCCCCTCGGTCTCGGGGCTCACGACCAGCGCCTCTATGCTCGGATCGCTCGCCAGGGGGCCGAAGGGGTCGTCCAGCTTGTGCAGTGAGTAGACGCGGTCGCGGTACTTGGACTCCAGGTACTCGAGGAGCTCGCACGCGCGCTCCCCGAAAGTGCGGTCGGGCGCCTTCCCCATCCTCCGCGCCAGCTCGTCGGAGCTCACCCCTATCACGACCTCATCCCCGAGCGAGAACGCCGCGTCTATGAGGGCGCGGTGCCCCCTGTGGAAGGGGTCGAACGTGCCCCCGATCGCCACCCGCCTGTACCTACGCATCACGCCAAAGGTTTTAGGAGCGCGCGTTAAAGAGTTGGCGTGGGCGCGGGCGGCGGGGGCTCGGAGGAGCTCGAGATGTACCTTCGGGCCGGCAGGGCGGCCGCAGCCGCGCTCGAGAGGGCCGCGAGGATAGTCGAGGACGGGAGGAGCGCGCTGGAGGTCTGCGAGGAGCTCGAGGAGGCGATATCCAGGGAGGCCGAGCCGGCCTTCCCCTGCAACATATCGCAGGGGCCCGTGGCGGCGCACTACACTCCAGCGCCGGGGGACAGGCTGAGGATCGACGGCAGGAGCATAGTGAAGGTGGACTTGGGGGCGCACGTCGACGGCTACATAGCGGACACCGCCATCTCGCTGGCGTGGACCGGCGAGAACGAGAGGCTCGTCGAGGCGACGAGGGAGGCGCTCAACCGGGGGATATCCAGGATAGCGCCGGGGGTCCCCCTGAGGAGGTTCGGCGGGGCGGTGGAGGAGTACGCGCGCGCCCTCGGGCTCAGGCCCGTGGTCAACCTGGCGGGCCACAGGCTGGGCCGGTTCGAGCTGCACACGGGCGTATCGGTGCCCAACGTGGACGCGGACGCGCCCGGGAGGTTCGAGCCCATGGGCGCCTACGCGCTCGAACCCTTCCTGGTGCTCAGGGAGGGGGCGGGGAGGGTGATCGACTCCTCGCCGAGCAACATATTCAGGCTGGCGTCGAGGAGGATCCCCAAGGATCCGGCGCTGGCGCGCGTGGCCTCCCACATATGGGAGCGCTACAGGGGTCTGCCCTTCGCCTCCAGGTGGATAGTGAGGGACCTCGGGGAGGGCGCCCTCGATGCCCTGAGGGCGCTCGTGTCCATGGGCATAGTCCAGGAGTACAGGACTCTGGTGGAGGCGAACGGCGCCCAGGTCGCGCAGTTCGAGCACACGATATTCGTGAGGGAGGACGGCGTGGTCGTCACGACTCGCAGGCGCGACGAGCGCCGAGGTAACCGTTAATACTCCGAGCCGCCGGGCGCCGGCGTGGCCTCCCCGGAGTTCCTGGTCACCGTGGAGGAGTGCCCGAGGTGCGGGGTCAGGCTGAAGCGCAACTTCCAGCAGGGCGACTACGTGGGGAAGGACGGCGGCACCTGCGACTTCTGCGGGTCCAGGATGTACGTCAGGATGATATACCTCGAGCGGCCGGGCGCCGGCGGCGCCCCTCGAGCGCGCCTGGGCCCGGCGTGCGCGCGGACCCTGACGAACGGGCCGGACCTCGATGCCGCCAGCTTGGGCGGCAGCGAGCAGGTGCCGACGGCTATCAGCTCGCCCTCTGGGGACAGGACGCACACGTCCATGCCCAGGGACACGTTCCTGCCCACGCGGGCGACGTGGCCGGACATGACTGACATCCCGCCGCGCACGAACTCGACGGACTCGCCGTCCACGACGACGCAGCTCTCCAGGAACTCCGGGGACATCATGAGGATCCGGGCGAACTCCATGCTGATCGCCAGGCTCCCGTCCTCCCTCAGCGCCGCCAGGTGAGGGCCCCCCCGGATCCCGACGCGCAGGAACCTGATGGGGTTC
>WYEM01000088.1 GCA_009903775.1 Nitrososphaerota archaeon
CTCGGGGGCTCCCTCGCCCCCTGAAATGACCTCCTGGGCCCTCACGTCCTCCTCGCTCAGCACGCCAGCCGCCAGCAGGTTGACCAGCGCGTTCGCCGAGGCCCGGCCCGACACCCTCCCCATCCTCCCCCTCGTCTGGCGCCACCTGAGGGACGTGTTCCCGCTCTTCGACTCGTATATCACGCCGAGGACGTCCTTGACCCTGACGAACGTCACGTCGCGCGCCTTGTCGAGCGTGTACTTGTCGGCGGACTCCACGTAGATCATCCCCCTCTCCCCGTACCTCTCGGGGAAGACCAGGGGGTCGCGCTCGTACTCCTCCGGGATGAATGACTTGCAGGTGCTCAGTATCAGGAACCTCCTGAACCTGTCGAGCGACACCTCCTTGTCGACCTTTATCACGGCGACCACGCTGCGAAATTGCGCCGGCTCCTCTAAAAGAATTTATCCCCTGGAGCGCGGATCGCCGCACTCGCGATGATGACTCTAGCCCTGGGCTACCACCATGGCCGGGATCTTGAGTTCTGAGCGCCCCGAGGTCGCCGGCCACGAACCTCCGCCAGGCCTCAGCGTACGCCTCGAAAGAGGCGCTCCCAGCGCAGCTGCTACAGATGCAGAAGGCTGAGGTCTCATCTATGGAACACACGTCGTGGTACTCGCAGTCCTCGCACGAGATCTCGCGCCCGCAGAGCATGCAGCGGAACTCGAACTCCACCGGCGCGCCCCCGAGGGCCCCGGAGATAGCGCGCCGGATGCGCTGCAGATCGGCGCCGCGCGGTATCAGGAATCCCCTCCCGCCCTCGTAGCGGGCGCCCGCCTTCATCAGCTCCTTGAAGGCATCGGTCCCGAGCCTGGGGAGGCGCGTCCACTCGTCCAGCCTGACCCTCACGACCACGCCGCTCCGAGCGCCGGCCGAACTATAAACTTGGCCTCAGGGCCACCCCTGAGCCGCGGCGAGCGCCAGGGCGGCCGCCAGCGCGAGGGCGACCGCGCATGCCCAGCGGCTCCCGCCGGGGCGCCAAGCGGGGCGATAACCCCTTATCTCCATGGCCTCCGCGACCTCCCTCCCCCGGATTAGTGAGGACACCATGGCCGGCGTGATGATGGAGGGCAGCCCCCTGACCCAGTCCACGATCCCCCCGTAGCCCATCCCCCTGGAGGACTGCGCCTCGAGCACCGCGGAGACGTCCCTGGCGATCGTGGGAACGAACCTGAGGGAGATCGCGATCCAGGTCACCGCCCCGCGCGGGACCCTCAGCCAGCGGAGCACGGATCCCACCTCGTCGATCGAGGTGGTGAGGTAGAAGGCGGAGAGGGCCGTCACGAGGTCCAGGAACCTCACGCCGGTCGCCGCCGCCGAGGCCGCGCTGTAGCCAGCCAGGATCTCCATGAGCGCCACGATCAGGGAGGCAGATACCGCGGGCAGCTGTATCCTGGCCAGGGTCCTCGCGGACCCTCCAGCGAGTCCCATCAGGAGCGCGGCCGCGTAGTCCAGCGCGAGCGGGATGAGGCTGTAGGACGCGAGCGGGAATGCGAAGAGCACCAGGGCCAGCAGCAGCTTGCAGCGCGGATCCGCTCTTGGGGCCCGGCTCATGTCCCGCTCCCCCGTTCCGGCGCCTCCCTGGCCAGTGCCGCGACGGCCTCCCAGACGCTCCCGATTGCGCGCGGCGCCCTCAGCAGCTTCCCCAGCTCCGCCAGCTGCGGCGGCCTCAGCGCCGCCCTGGCCATGAGCGCCTCGTCCGACAGGACCTCGCGCGCGGGGCCGTCCGCCAGGACGCGCCCCTGGGACATCACGATCGCGCGGGGCCCCAGGAGCCACAGGAACTCGACGTCGTGGCTGGCCAGGATTGTCGCGATGCCGGCCCTGGACCACAGCCTTATGGCGCCGAGAAGCCTCATCTTGTTCCTGAGGTCCTGGCCCACGGTGGGCTCGTCCATGGCGATGATCCTCGGCCCCCAGCTCGTGGAGGCGGCGATGCTCAACCTCTTCTGCTCCCCCCCGCTCAGGCTCAGCGGGGACCTCCCCTCGTACCCCTCGAGCCCCATCGCGCGGAGGGCGCGGGCGGCGGCTCCCAAGGGATCGGGGATCCTGAAGTTGCGGGGCCCGAATGCGGCCTCCTCGAGCGCCGTCCGAGCGAAGAGCTGGGAGCGCGGGCTCTGGAATACGAGCCCCACGTGCCTGGAGAGCCTCCCGACGCTCGCCCTCCTCGTGTCCAGCCCGGCGACCTTCACCGTGCCCCTCGTCGGCTTGAGCAGCCCATTGATGTGCTTCAGCAGGGTCGTCTTCCCCGACCCGTTGGGCCCCACCAGCGCCACGACCTCGCCCTCCCGGATCGACAGGGACACGTCCACGAGGGCTTGGCTCCCACCGGGGTACACGTGCCACACGTGGTCGAACTCCACCACTGCCGAGTCCCTTCCAGCTCTCATCGGCGCCCGATCCCCCGCCGCGCAACCTCTCCATGAGCTCCCCGAAGGACAGCGGCGCCATCCCCCGGCCCGCGTCCATCCCCATGAACCTGAGCAGGTGATAGACTTGAACGGCCGCCGGCACGCTGACCCCGGCCGACTTCAGCATTGCCACTGACCCCCAGTCGCCCAGCAGCTCCCTGGGATCCCCGGCCGCCCCGACGGATCCTCCCCTGAGGAGCACCAGGCGATCCGCGAAGGGAAGCGCCGGCTCCAGCCTGTGCTCCACCAGCACCACCGTCAGCCCGCGCCGCCTCACCAGGTCGCGCAGAAGCACCATCAGCTCGGCGGCCGCCCGCGGATCCAGCATGGAGGACGGCTCGTCCAGGAGCAGGACATCGGGGGACCTCGCGATCTCGCCCGCTATGGCAACGCGCTGCCTCTGCCCGCTCGACAGCGCGTGTATCGGCGCGTCGTAGAGGTCCTCCGAGCCGAGCTGCCTCAGCACCTCCCTGGCCACGCGCCGGGCCTCCTCCGGGGGGACCCCCCTGGACTCCAGCGAGAGGGCGACGTCCGCACCGGCGCTGGACGCCAGGATCTGATTCTCGGGGTCCTGGAACACGTAGCCCACGCGCCTGGCGAGCTCCCCTATCGAGCTTTCCGCCACGCTCTCGCCCATCACCACGACATCCCCGCGCGCTTCGCCCTCGTAGAAGTGCGGGATGAGCCCTATCACGCTCCTGAGGAGGCTGGTCTTGCCGCTGCCGCTCGCCCCGACGACCAGGTGGAACTTCCCGGCCTCGAGGCACAGGTCGACGCCGCGGAGCGCCGGCGATGAACCGCCGCGATAGGTGAATGAGAAGCTCCTGAACTCCACTGCCGGGTTCGCGCAGCCCCCGGGCATGCTCGAACGATCTCCCTCGGAGTCGAATTTAACGATGCGCTGAGCAGCCTCAGGATAGCGTCCATCGCGGCCCCCGGCCCGGCGCGCACGCGGAAGGAGGCCGCGGCCGCGTGCCCCCCGCCGGATCCGCCCAGCTCCCGGGCTAGCTCCCGGGCGAGATCCCCGAGCCTCAGGCCCGAGGAGGAGAGGGCGCGCGACGCCCTCATGCTGCCCTCGGACCCTCCTCCCTCGGCCCTCCCCAGGGCGATCCCGAGGTCTGCACCCACCCGGACCAGGGCAGCGGCGACCGACGCCTGCTGTCCGCCCACGATCGAGGCCGCGATTATCCATCCGCCCGCCTCCAGTATCCTGAGCGCCCGGAGCCCCTTCAGCACGGCTATCACCTCCGACACGTCCCTCCGGGCCCCGGAGGAGACCGGGCCAGGCGGCCTCCCGCAGATCCTGCAGAGCGCCGAGTACACCTCCAGCGTGCCGCATCCGGCGTTCCTGAGCCGGCCTGTGTCGGCGAGGATGCCGAGGCCCAGCGCGCACGCGGCGTCGGAGGCGCCATCCCACGCTCCGCCCATGGAGCCCATGATGTCCTTGGCCAGGACCTCGGACGTGGAGGACGCCCCCTCGTCCACGAGCGCGGTCGCCCCAGCCGCCGGCCCGCCGGTCGCCGGATGATGGTCCACTATGAGCGCGGGAAGGGCGCGGGACGATATCAGCTCCTCCACGCGCCTCCCCGCGCGCGCCGGGGAGGGCGCGTCCACCAGTATGACGGCGTCCGCGCTCAGGAGCACGGAGGGATCCTCCGTGAAGGGCACGGAGAACCTTTCCAATATCAGCCTGGCCGGCCTCGTGGCGCCGCCGGGCGTCAGGACGTCGACCTGCGCGCCGGCTGACCGTGCCAGTATTGCTACCGCGGCCGCGCTGGCGGCCGCGTCGACGTCGGCCAGCTCGTGCGTGACCACGGCGATCCTGCGATGGCTCCTCAGGTACTCGAGGACGACCATCAGGCGGCTTCTCCGCTTCGCTCAGCTGGCCTTCCTGGCGGCCAGCGCCTCGCGTATCTTGTTCTGGATCTCCTGGAGGTTCTCCCTCAGCCTCTCCTCCTGCTTCGCGAGGACGCTCTGGCGCGTCTCGGCCAGCTCCTTCTTCTCCATGAGCTCCGCCTTCAGCTTCTCCCTGTCCGCCCTCACCAATATCATGCCGGCCTGCTTGTAGACCTCAGCGTCGGCCGGGGCCTTCTCGAGCTCCTCGAGCGCGCCCTTTATCTCTGCTAGCTCCACCTCCACCTGCTGCTTCTGCAGGAGGATCGATTGCAGGGTCGCCTGGAGCTGCTCGTATTTCGATAGCTGCTCCTGGAGCCATGGAGACACCTCGCTCAAGGTCCCACCGACGCGACGCTCAGGAGCGCGGCCTTTAAAAGGGTTAGGGCGCTGCTCAGGAAGGCGCTCGCATCCCCCGGGTCCAGGGAGCGCGCGGATTTCATCCAGATCCCCCCCTCGAGAGCCCGCAGCTCGAACGGGAACCTCCGATCGTCCGCGTCTGCCAGCATCGCCTCCGCGATCGCCGAGGCGAGCCTCGGGTCCCCCACGATGAGCTCTATCTCCACGCTCACCGTCGGATCCCGGGAGCGTTCGACGCCCCTCAATCGGGGGAGTATGCCCCGCCCGCCACCTTATAACCGCACTTGCCGCACTCCCAGATGCCGATCGCCGTCCTCCTGAAGCTCCACGATCCGCACCTGGGGCAGGCCCTCCTGGCCTTGAGCGTCCTCTGGACAGCGCTGTAGCGCTTCCTGAGGGTCGCGCCGTACTTAGGTCCCAGACCCCTGAGCTGCCTCTGCTTGTCCGCCAATGCCCAGCATCCTCCTGATCTCCTCCCTTATTTCCTTAGCCTTCGCGAACGCCTCCTCGACGAGCTTCACGACCTCCGCCGGAGACCACCCGCCCGATCCGCCCTTCTGGAGGGCGCAGATCCCGTCCTCGGTGAACACCATGGTGAGGCGCGTGTCCATCACGGCCTCCTCCTCCTCCGTCGGATCGTAGAGCACGTAGTCCCCTATCTTGGCGGCAGTCATGGAAACGGGCAGGCCGGTCACGGGGAGCGGGATCCTGTTCCCGGTGGGGGTCGGGGTGGAGCTGCCCTCCGGGAGCGAGTACTCGGGTATCCTCGCCGTGGCCAGGGCCGCCACGGCGGCGTAGGAGGCGGCGTCGAAGAGGTTCCCGTCGGCGTTCAGCACGTTGATGTCCACGAATATCGAGTACACCAGCTCCCCGGGCCTGAGGACCAGCTTGGACATGTCCACCATGCCCGACTCCCTGATGCCCCTGTCCACGACCCTCGCCAGCTCTATCGCGTTCTCGTCCGGCGGCCCGAGCTCGACGTAGGGGGAGGCGAGCGGCAGTATCTCGGCGTTCACTATAAGGTTGCCCCTGTCGGGGGTGTCCCTGTAGGGCCTGTCCAGGGCGACCTTGACGCCGGCTATGACGGCGGTGTTGCCCAGGTGCACTTGGGCAGATCCCTCCGCCTTGCTCACCACCGACGTGGATATGCTGAGCGGCCTGTAGTCCGTCATGCCCCTCCCGTCCAGCCTCTGCCCCTTGGCCAGGAGCTCCTTCATCTTCTCCTTCCTCAGGCGCTCCACCACGAAGCTCCTGCGGCTCACCGACAACCTACTTGCTCACCTCCTGCTGGGCCGAGCTGAAGTAGTGATCGTAGAGCGCCCTCCTCTGGGCCTCGTAGAGCTGCCTGCAGCCCCTGAGCGCCAGGTCGAGCGCCGCCTTGAACTCATCTATGGTGAGCTTGCCATCCATCTGGAGCAGCGTTATCCTGTCCAGGTTCGGCATGTACGCCACCGGCATGTCCACCTCGCCCTCCTTGTCCTCGACGTCGTTCAGGTCCAGGACTATCTGCCCATCCACCTTCCCGACGGCGCACGCGGCCACCAGGTCCCTCATCGGGATGCCCGCGTTGGCGAGCGCGAGCGACGCCGCGGTTATGCTGGCCCCCCTGGACCCGCCGTCCGACTCCAGGACCTCCACGAATATGTCCAGGGCGGTCCTCGGGTATTGGTCAGTGATTATCGCGGCCTCCAGCGCCTCGCGCATGACCTTGGAGATCTCTATCTCCCTCCTGGATGGCTGCGGGGGCTTCCTCTCCTCCACGGAGAAGGGGGACATGTGATAGCGGCACTTTATCAGCATGCGGTCGGGCAGCGTCAGGTGCCTCGGGTGGACCTCCTTGGGTCCGTAGACGGCCGCGACTATCTTGTTCCTCCCGAGCTCTATGTACGCGGACCCGTCGGCGTTCTTGAGGATGCCCACCTCGAGCTTGAGGGGCCTCATCTCGTGCGGCCCCCTGCCGTCGGTCCTCCTCCCGCTCTCATCTATCAGCTTCCCCAACTCGCTCACCCGCCCCCTCCTTCCCTCCGATGCCCAGGGCGTCCCTCAGCGCCCTCGACAGGACCTCGCGCCTGGGCTCAGAGTCCACCAGCCTGAGCGCCTTAGCCGCCAGCAATATGCCGTCCGGCGTCCCCCTGACGACTATTAAACCATTCATCCCGACGGTCAGCTCGCACCCCGTGGCCTCCTCTATCAGCTTGTTGAGGCGCTCGCGCCTGTCAAGGAGGCGCGGCACGCCGCGCGGGGATATGCGCACCACCTCGCCCTCGGTGACGCGCCCCAGGCCCAGGCCCCTGATCGAGAGGAGCGGGTCCCTGTTCACGCTGAAGTTCAGGACCTTCGCCACTATCACGTCGCCCACGTTCAGGACCTCGGATATCGCGGCCCTGCCCCTGGATCCCCTCCTCACCAGGTCCCTGACCAGCACCGTGCCGTAGAATATCGAGTTTATGTCGACGGTCCAGGCCACCGCGTTATAGTCGGTGACAACCCCCACGACGAGGTCCCCCTGCCTGGGGACGTACTTGCCCTCCAGGGGCACCACGCGGACCTCCCCATCCTCCACCTCGACGATCCCCACGGCCGTCGAGTAGATGGAGTTTCCCACCCTGTACGTGTTCTCGCCTGCGCGGAGCGACCTGCCCCCGGCGACCAGGTCGCCCGGCACCACGTACTTCCTCCCCCTCAAGTCGTCCATCGCCTCCCCTCCAAGGGCGTTATGGCGGCGCTGCCCTTGGTAGCGGATGATATCCTGTCGATGAACGCGCCCTGGGACGCCAGCGGAAGCTCCACGACCGCCCTCAGGCCGCCGTCCTCCAGCCACTTCTCCTCCTTCAGCTCGCCGTACGACTTCAGCAGGCCGTACACCCTGGAGGCGTACTGCGCGGGCACCGTGACCTGGAGCCTCACGGTCCCCGTCTTGAGGGGCAGCACCGCGCGGAGCTCATCGATTATCTTCTTGACCTGCTCCTCTGCCGGCCTGAACGGGTCTATCTGGACCCTCACCTCCTTCAGCGCCTGCTCCACCCTGACGGCCGGGTGGGGGAGGTTCGTCCTGGGGTCCACGAAGTTCTTCGAGATGTAGGCGATTATCTGCTTCCTCTTGTCCTCGATCAGCTGCCTGCGCTGCTCCGCCGTTATCTGGATCTCGCCCCTGTCCAGTATCTCCTTCGCCACCCTCAGGTGATCCGTGGTCCCGAACGCCTTCCTCAGGCGCTCCTCGGACGCCCTCTCCCCCTTCGACGCGTCCGTGAAAATGACGTCCAGGGCTATCACCTCCTCCACGCCGGGCCTGCCCTCCATCTTGTATCTCAGCGCCTTGTCGGGGTGGACGAGCACCTCGAATACCTCCCCCTTGACCTCGAGCCTGGCGATCGTCAGCTTGCCACTCACGTATGGGGGTGAGCAGGGTTGGATAATAATCCTTCTTATACCGCCGATCGCGCTCGGTCGCTCCCGCCCAGGAGCCTGGCGAGGCTCTCCCGGTAGGGGGGCTCCGCTATCCCCCTCTCGGTTATTATAGCGCTCACGTACTCCGGCGGCGTGCCGTCGAACGCCGGGTTCAGCACGCGGACCCCGCGGGGGGCTATCCTCCTGCCGCGGACGTACAGGACCTCCCTCGGGTCCCTCTCCTCTATGACCACGTCCTCGGGCCTGCTCCTCACATCGAGGGTCGACGTGGGCATCGCGACGTAGAACGGTATGCGGTGCACCCTCGCCAGGATGGCCACCTGGTACGTGCCTATCTTGTTGAATACATAGCCGTCGGCCAGGACCCTATCGGCGCCGACTATCACCTTGTCGACGAGCCCCCTGCTCATGACGTAGCCCACCATGGTGTCCGAGATCAGGGTGGTGTCGAAGCCGTCCTTCACGAGCTCAAAGGCGGTCAGGCGAGCGCCCTGGAGGACCGGCCTCGTCTCGGTCGCTATCGCCCTTATCCTCTTGCCCTCCTCGGCCGCGACCCTCAGTGGGGCGAGCGCGGTCCCGTACTCGACGGTGGCCAGCGCGCCCGCGTTGCAGTGCGTCAGCACCGTGTCGCCGTCCTCCAGGAGCCTCGCGCCGTGGACCCCTATCATGCGCGCCGCCTCGCGCTCGTACTCCATTATGGACCTCGCCTCCTCCAGCGCCCCGCGCGCCCCCCTCTCGAGGTAAGCCTCCAGGACCCTCCCCACGGCGCGCGGCAGGTTCACGGCCGTGGGCCTCGCGGAGGCCAGGCGCTCGGCCGCGGCCCTGGCGGCCTCGGGCCCGGGGTCCCCCTTGGAGAGCTCGAAGGCAAGGCCGAAGGCCCCGACGACCCCTATGAGCGGCGCGCCCCTGACCACCATGTTCCTTATCGCGTAGTGGGCCGACTCCGCGTCGACCACGTAGTACCAGCGGATCCTGGTGGGCAGGTACCTCTGGTCGAGCACCCTGAGCCTGCCGTCCTCCAGCTCTATGTGCCTGAACCCCATTGGACCCGGGACGGGGGCAAAGCCTTTTAAAGGCTTGGGCCGATGGATGCGATAGCATGTTCGCGCCCTCCGCCGGATACGACAGGGCCCTGACGATATTCTCGCCGGACGGCAGGCTCTACCAGGTAGAGTACGCCATAGAGACGGTCAGGAGGGGGACGCTGGCGGCCGGCGCGAAGGCGGTCGATGGCGTCGTCCTCTTCGCGGAGGAGAGGCTGAGGAAGCTCCAGGACTTCTCCCTGAGCCAGAAGCTCTTCCAGGTGGACGACCACGTGGGGGTAGTCGCGGCGGGCTACGTCCCGGACGCGAGGGTCCTGGTGGACAGCGCCAGGGTCGCCGCGCAGAACCACAGGATACTCTACGACGAGCCGATATCGATCGCGACGCTCGCGAAGAGGCTGGGGGATCTGGCCCAGCAGTACACGCAGTACGCGGGGGTGAGGCCCTTCGGCGTCTCCCTGATAATCGCGGGGGTCGACGA
>WYEM01000063.1 GCA_009903775.1 Nitrososphaerota archaeon
GGATGGACCCTCGCCGCCGAGAGTATGTCCAACCTGGCGTCGCCCGTGTGGCCGAAGGAGCCGCGCTCGGGGAAGTCGAGCGGGAGGGCGCGGTCGCCCAGCACCTCGCGGAACTTCGTGAGGAAGTAGATGACGACGCCGCGGTCGGGGGGGCCGGCCCACGGCTCCGCGGGCGGGCGCGTCGGCAGCGCCACGTAGGCCTGCCTGAGGCCGCGCACGCCCGAGAGGAACGCGGCTATGCGATCCGCCTCGTCCCCGTAGTCCACCCCGGAGACCAGCATCGTCTCCGAAGCCAGGTGGCCCCTGAACCCTTCGGAGAACTCGACTATCCCTGAGAGCACCCTCTGGAGGGACAGCGCGTGGCTGGGCCTGTCCACGAAGCGCCAGATCCGCTCGCTCACCGCGTCCACCTTGAAGGACACGTAGTCCGCGCCTGAGAGGTCGCTCCTGACCGATTCGTCCCACATCAGGGACGAGTTCGTTATCACTGCCACCCTGACGCCCAGCGACTTTATCATGTCGATCTCCCTCCCCAGGCTCGCGTCGAGGGTCGGCTCGCCGTCGGGCACGAACGTCACGTAGTCGACCCTCTCGCCCCTCGAGGCCAGGAGCTCCAGCCTGCGCCTCACGGATTCGTAGACGGCCTCCGGCTCGTAGAATTTCCTCCTAGTGATATCGAAGCGCGAGCTCCTCCCGACCTGGCAGTAGATGCAGTTGTATGTGCAGTGCTTGGGCGGTATGTTGTTGACGCCCAGGCTCGCCCCTAGCCTCCTCGAAGGTATGGGCCCAAATGCTATCTCCGGCGCGGCGCTCACGCCCGGTGGGCGGCTCGCATCGCTCAATTTTAAACCCGACTGGGGTTTCCGACGCGCCCGCGCATCGGCCGCCGCGGGTCCCGCACCGGCTCACCGTGGAATAGGCGCGCTGATGGTACACGAGGGGGCAGTCGTCCGGCGCGGGCGCTTCGCCGCCCACGACCTCGCCCAATATTATGTCGTGGTCGCCGCCGGCGCATATGGAGTACCTCCTGAGGGCCAGGTACCCTATGGATCCCTCTATGACGGGCCCCCACTCGGTCTCGCGATATCCCACCGCCTCGAGCTTGGCCTTGCCCTCCCCGGGCTCCGCGAGGATGGCCGACGCGCGCTCCGCGCCGGCGCCGAGCATGGACACCACTATGTGATCGGCGGAGATCAGCAGCGGGTGATGCCTAGAGTCCCTCCCGATCGAGACCAGCATCAGGGGCGGCCTCAGGGACACGCTGGTCACGCTGGTCGCTGTGAGCGCGGCGTAGGCGGATCCCACGCGCGCGGTGACCGCGTAGACCTGCTGCGCGGCCCCCCTCATGAATGCCTTGAGGAGCTCCTCCACGAACCGTTGGGGGCGCTATCCCGGGATTTAAGATCGATGCCGCGCGCTGGGCGATCGCCTAATCGCTGCGAGCGCCCGCATCGATGAGGGATTTAGGACGTTCGTCAGCCCTGGGCGGAGGTGCCCGCTTCGGCCTCCCGGGACAGGAAGCCGGGGAACAGGACCTCAACCTCCCTCTCGAAGCTCTCCCTGGAGTCCGATGCGTGGATGACGTTGTCGGTCAGGCCCAGCCCCAAGTCCCCCCTTATTGTCCCCGGAGGGGCGGAGGCCGAGTCCGTGGGGCCCACCATTGCCCTCACGGCGCTGATAGCATTCCTCCCCTCCAGGACCGCGGCCACTACGGGGCCGGAGGTTATGAAAGATATCAGGCTCTCGAAGAACTCCTTGCCCGCATGCGGCCTGTAGAAGTCCTCCGCCTGACTCCTTCCCAGTTTCAGAAGCCGGAGCTCCAGGATCCTGAAGCCCCTGCGCTCGAACCGGGACAATATCTCCCCGACGAGCCCCCTGGAGACGGCGTCCGGCTTCACGACTATGAGCGTGCGCTCGAGCCCGCGCCCGGATCCGCCGGATCCCCCGGATCCGTCAGCCAAGCGAGCCACCCTTCACGTGCTTTGCGGTCCACTTGAGCTTCCTGGGATCCCGGCGCAGCTCCAGCATATTCTTCCTGCACTTAGCGGAGCAGAACCAGAGCACGCTGCCGTTGTTCCTCACGTACATAATGCCGCGCCCGGGCCTCACCTCGCGGCCGCAGAAAGCGCACCTGTGGACCTGAATCTGGGAGCTCGTGAGGCATCACCTCGCTTTATCTTCCTGGCCTCCCTCTCGGTCTCCCTGAGCATTAGCACGTCCCCGAGCCTTACGGGACCCCTCACGTTCCTAGTCAGTATCCTGCCCTTGTCCGGCCCCTCGAGGATCCTGACCCTCACCTGGATGACCTCGCCCGCGACGCCAGTCCTGCCCACTATCTGGATCACCTCGGCGGGCGTGAGCTTCTCCTCGGGCAGCTTGCTCAACAGGCGTCGTCCCCCTCAGGAGACCACTTTCTTGAGCCCCTCCAGCACTTGGTCCAAGAGCTGCTTGGCCTCGCCGGGATCCACTATGGCGGCGCTGGCCGCCGACACCTCGATCCCGGCGGCCTTCCCCAGCTCCTCCTTGCTGGGGACGTAGAGGTAAGGGGTCCTGCGCTCCTCGCAAAGCAGGGGGAGGTGGGCCACCACCTCCGGCGGCTCCACGTCCTCCGCTATCAGGACCAGCCTCGCCTGGCCGCGCTCCACGGCCTTGGTCACCTCGTTGACGCCCCTCCTGACCTTGCCGGACATCCTGGCCTGCTTCAGGGCCTCCAGCGCGGTCTCCACAAGCTCCTTCGGCGTGTCGAACCTCACATAGCTCGGCTTGCTCCTCGTCGACGAGCTCATCGGCGCCACCACTTGGATTCCGGCCTTCTTAAATAGGTATCGGCCATGAAGGGCGCGCGACCGCCGAGAGTCGTTTTTAAACACCCCCCACAGCGGACCGGGGCGTGAGGGCAGTGGTCCTGGGGGGCGGAATAGCCGGCACGTTCGCGGCACTCTTCCTCAGGGAGGCGGGGTTCGAGGTCGTGGGCATCGGGGGGGAGCTAGCCTACCCGCTGGCGTCGCTGGTGCTGACCCAGTCGATGCCGTTCCGAGAGGACGCGGAGCTGGCCCGCAGGAGCCTCGAAATATATCGGAGGTTCGCGGAGCCCAAGGAGGTCGTGTCCATAGACATACTCCCTGAGTGGATAGACCTGTCGGGCCTCGAGGCGCCGCACGAGATCGTGGACAGCGTGAAGGGCCTGCGGCTGGACAGCGGGGAGCTGGCGCTGATAACCCGCGATCACCTAGTGCCGGTGAGGGGCGTTGTGTCTCGCCTGCGCAGGCGGCTCGGATTCACCAGCTCCCGCGGCTCCCTGAGGATCGAGGGCGGGAGGGCGCACGCGGTGGTGGACGGCGAGAGGGTCGAGGGCGACGTCGTGGTCCTGGCGGCCGGCCACATGAACAGCGCGATAGCGAGGGATGCTGGCATCACGCTCCCGCTGGAGCCCTACGAGTGCTATGCGGCATTGTACGTGGTCGGGAGGCCGCTGTGGAGGTACAGCATAGGGGACCACGTCCTCGGCTGGTACGGGAGGCCGGCCGTCCCACCGCTCTACGCGGCCGGAGATGGGTGCGGGCGGCGCGGGCGGGGGCCGCCGCCCGGCTACGCGCGGCGGATCGCCGGCCTGATGAGGAGGAGGGGTCTGCGCGCCCTCCCGCTGCGCACGAAGGTGGGCCATTGTGAGGTGGGGCCGCACGGCGGCCCGCTCTACGGGAGACACCCGGGCGCCGATAACCTCTACGTGTTGGGGGGCCTCGATGGCTACGGGAGCATGGTCGGGCCGGCGCTCGCGGAGCGCCTGGCGAAGCTGGTGGCAGGCGACGGCTCGGACGACGCTTTCAGGCTGGAGAGGTACCTCGGCGCTCCGCCGTTCGACCCGTGCGAGGTGGCGGAGCGCCACGACTGGGGCGCCGTCATGCTCCGCGGCCAGCGGGAGCCTCGCTGGGACGTGTAGTAGAGCACGAGGGACCCGTCGGGGTCCACGGAGTCCAGCCTGGCGAAGAACTCGCGCTCGAGCTGAACTATGGTCCCCGGCCTCTCATGGGATAGGGCGGATTCCGCCAGCCCGGCCCTCCTGCTGGCGTCGTCCATCACCACGAGGATGCGGATCGAGTGCTGCGGATGCACCCAGTGCACGAACGCCGCCCGGGCAGACCTGGCCTCCTCGACGCCGCCCGGCAGGAACTCCGCCTCCAGTCCAGCCGGCGAAGCCGCGGTCACCCTCGCGTTCAGGAGCCCCATCATGCGGATGACCGATCCGGGGCGGGCCGAGGCTGCGTCGGACCTCTCTATGAGCAGCCTGAGCTCGCCGCCCTCGGGGGCGAGCGAGTAACTTCTCCTGCCCATGCCCGGATTCTGCGGGTGCTTGGGCATCTCGGCGCGGAGCTCTCCGGGCACGCCGGAGATCCTGACCTCCACGGGGTCGAGCACCGCGAAGTACCTGGGCGCGATGGGGTCGATGAGCTTCCTGTTGATCGCTAGTAGCACGCCCCAGCTGACGGTCGCATCGGACGGCTTGATGCCCACCGAGTATATCAGCTGCCTGATGGCGTCGGGGAGCACGCCCCTCCTCCTCAGCGCCCTCAGCGTTGCTAGGCGCGGGTCATCGTAGCCGGTGTACCTGCCCTCCCTTATCCCGCGCTCCACCTCGCTCTTGCTCAGGACTCCCCCCTCGATCATGAGCCTCCCGTAGTGTATGGCCACCGGGTATGTCCACCCGAAGCGCGCGTACACGTACCTCTGCTTCTCCGCGTTTGTCGAGTGCTCCTGCCCCCTGAATATGTGGGTGACGCCCATCTCGTGATCATCCACGGCGGAGGCCCAGTTGTAGAGGGGCCACACGCGGTATCTGGATCCCACCACGGGGTGCGGGTGCCTCCCCGTGTCCACTATCCTGAAGGCCGGCCAATCCCTCACGGCCGGGTTCGGATGGCTCAGATCGGTCTTCACGCGGAGCACCGCCTCGCCCTCCCCGTATTCCCCGTTGAGCATCCTCCTCCACCTCTCGAGGTGCACCTCGGGCGGCAGGTCCCTGTCGGGGCAGGGCCTCGAGGACCTGACCAGCCTCCTGAACTCCTCGGGGGGGCACGTGTCGACGTAAGCCCCGCCCATCATGATCAGAGCCTCAGCGTACCGGTAATAGATCTCCAAGCGCTCGCTCTGCCTGTGCACCTCGTCCGGCTCGCATCCGAGCCACCGCAGGTCCTCGAGCACCGCGTCATACAGATCCAGCCTCGACTTCTTTATCCTGGGATCCGTGTCGTCGAACCTGAGGATGAACTTCCCGCCGTAGGCGCGGGCGTAGTCGTGAGACAGCACCGCGGCGCGGGCTGACCCCACGTGCAGGACGCTGTCGGGGTTCGGCGCGAACCTCGTGACCACGCGGCCGGGCTCCGCCCCGGGTAGGGGGGGAAGGGCCCTCCTGGGCTCCTCGGCGCGCTCGCGCCCCTCCAAGGCCCCCGGTGCGATCGACTCCAGCTCGCGCGCCTGCTCGTCCGGGGGCATCGATGAGACCTCGCTGCAGATCCTCCCAACCAGCGCGACGAGCTCCCTGGCGCGGGGACGCAGGTCGGGGCGCTCGGCGAGGACCTTCCCGAGGACGGCGCCCGGATCCGCCCTGCCGCCGTGACGCAAGGCGTTCGCAAGCGCGTGCTTGCGGACGAGCAGCTCGAGCCCCTCGTCCCCGGGCGCGGCCCCGGCTGATCCGCCCTCGGACATCCGGACACCCGTCAGTAGTTCCTGGCGACCACGAACTCGGCGAACGACCGCAGGAGCTCCCGCGGCTCGCCCTCGGGGAAGCGGGACAGGTGCCCGATGGACTTGGCGACGTGGGACTCGGCGATCCTGCGGACCTCCTCCTCCACGCCGGACTCCCTGATGGCCTCGACCAGCTCCTTCAGCTGGCGCTCATCGACGGAGCCGCTGCCCCAGAGCCTCCTCAGGAGCTCGGACTCCTCGCGGGGCAGGCGCTCGAGCGCCAGCGCTATCGGGAGGGTCTTCTTGCCCTCGCGCACGTCGCTCCCGACGGGCTTGCCGGTGACGGCCGGATCGCCCACGAGGCCCAGAAGGTCGTCCACCAGCTGGAAGGCTATCCCCAAGTTGTCCGCGAACCCCCTCGCGTCCTCCAGGTACTCGTAGCGCAATGATGCTATCACGCCCAGCTCGGCCGATGCCACGAAGAGCGAGGAGGTCTTGGCCCTCACCAGCCTGTAGTAGTCGTCGGCGCTGAACTCGCCCCCCTTGGAGAGCTGGTAGTCCAGGGTCTGGCCCTCGCAGAGAACTATCGTGGCCCTGGTGATGGACTCCACGGCCCTCCTGAGGGCCTCCGGATCCCTCCTGAGGGCCTCGGACTCGAGGAGCGCCATGTAGGACTTCGCGAACAGCGCGTCGCCCGCCAGTATCGCCATCGGCTCGCCGTACACGCGGTGCACCGTGGGGATCCCGCGCCTGAAGTCGTCCCTGTCCATTATGTCGTCGTGCACGAGCGTGAAGTTGTGTATCAGCTCCACCGAGGCGGCGGCCGGGAGCACGTCGCGGTCCTCGCCCCCGAACATCCTGTAGAACTCGACCACGACGAATGGGCGCAGCCTCTTGCCGCCGCCCCCTATGAGGTGGTAGGCGGCCTCGTAGAGGAGCTTGGGCTCCCCCCTCAGTATTGACTCGAGGTAGGAGTTGACCTCCGAGGCGACCCTGCTGAGCTCGGCCTTCAGGTCGACCAGCCCTCATCACCCCAGCGAACCTGACCCAGTCGGCCAGCTCCCCTGTGAGCACGTACCTGGCGCGGGACAGCTCCCTCACGGAGCCGGAGCCCGTCAGGAACATCGCCAGCCTCAGCTCGGCGGCCATCGCGCTCACTAGGGACCTGAGGGCGTCGCGCCCTCCCCTCACGAGGGACCTGAGGGCGGGGAGTGCCAGCGCTGCAGCGTCGGCGCCTATCGCTATGGACTTAGCGACGTCCAGGCCGCTCCTTATTCCGCCGGACGCTATTATGACCCCCTTGGTCGCGGAGCGCGCCTCTATTATCGAGGCGGCGGTCGGTATCCCCCAGTCCCTGAAGGCGTCCCCCAACCTCGCCCTCCTCTCGTCCCCGGACCTCGAGGCCCTTATCGACTCTATCCTAGCCCAGCTCGTGCCGCCGACGCCCGCCACGTTGAACCCCTTGACGCCTATCGAGTCCAGCAGCGCCACCACCTCCATCGAGAGCCCGGAGCCGACCTCCTTGACGATGACCGGGACCCCGACCTTCTCCACGACCTCCGCTATCCTGTCCAGGAGCCCCCTGTACTTCGGGTCCCCCTCGGGCTGGATCGCCTCCTGGAGCGGGTTCAGGTGTATCGCGAGCGCGTCCGCCCTGACCATGTCGACGCATGCCCTGGCGCCCTCGACCCCCACCTCCGCCAGCTGCTGGGCCCCTATGTTCGCGTACACTAGGATGTCGGGCGCCACGTCCCGGACGACGCTGAACGTCGACCTGAGGCTGCTGTCGAGCAGAGCGGCGCGCTGGCTCCCCACTCCCATGCCCAATCCGAACTCCGCGGCCACGGATGCGAGGTCCTTGTTCAACTTCGCCCCGCTCTCGGAGCCGCCGGTCATGCTGTCTATTATTATGGGGAGCCGGAGCCTCTTCCCGAACAGCTCTGTCGACGTGTCTACGTCGTCGAGGTCCAGCTCCGGGAGGGCCCTGTGCACCAGGTGGACGTGCTCCAGCCATGTGGTCTGGGAGGCGGCCTCGACTTCCTCGGAGGCCGCTATGTCCAAGTGCTCGTCCTTCCTCCTGGTCACCTCGGCCATGGCGATCCCTCACTAGCGTTCCCCGTGGCCTATCGCCGGTGGTCGCTTTTAAAACATCCGGAGCGGACCTGCCGGAGATGAGGTAGACTTCTGTGCCCAGCTCGGCTATGGACGCTGCGAAGCGGAGCTTCGCCGAGATGCCCCCGGTGGCGTCCGCCCCCGATAGGCGGCCCGCCAGCGAGCGGGCCGATTCCGGGTCGAGCTCCTCCAAGAGGCTCGAGGGATCGCGGGCGTCTGCGAGCACTCCAGGGACGTCCATGAGGAAGACGACGCGCCTCGGCCTCAGGCGCTCAGCCAGCCTGAGGCATATCTCATCGCCGCCGATCACGCGGAAGCCGCCGGGCGACAGGCCCACGTCCCCGTGCGTGACGGGCGTCGCGCCCGCTGACAGGAGCTCCCGGATCACGCGGGAGGCCCAGTCCCAGAAGGCGGGGGAATCGGGGTCCACCGAGTGTATGAGGAAGGGCCTCAGGCCGGCGGCCGACAGCTCCCGGAGGATCACGAGGGACAGCTCGTGCATGGCCAGCCGGGTAGCGCTCGCGCCCTCGGCGTCGCCGGACGGGCGGGCGGAGCTCAGCCCGCGCGACATGGCAACTGGGTGGCCGAAGGACCCCCCGCCGTGGACCAGCACCATCCCCCGTGCGGATGCCAGGAGGCGTGAGATGGACCTCACCGCGCCCAGGTCCACTGACATCGGCTCCGACTTCCTAGTTATCAGGGAGCCGCCGATCTTGACTATCAGCTGAGCCTCCAAGCCGTCACACCTTCCGATGGATAGCGAGCCCACCTCACGACGGGCGCTGAGCACTTGGGTTCGGCCGCGCGGCCGATGGGCAGCCCCAGGGCGCAGCCCCCGCCGCCCGCGCCGGTCAGCTTGGCCGCCATCCCGGCCGACTCCATCGATGCGACGTACGCCTCCAGTTCCTCGCTCGAGACACCGAGGATCCTGAGGGCCCCCTGGTGCCACCTGATCACAGACGCCAGCGCCAAGAGGTTACCCTCGGCCAGGGCCGACGCCCCGACCTCGGCCAGATCCGATGACGAGCGGAGCAGGGCGTCGAAGAGCCCGGGCCTGGACCTCTTGAAGCCCGCGACCAGCTCCACCATCGCGGCGGTGCTCCTGGGGGAAGGGCCGCAGCACAGGGCCAGCAGCCCCTCCCTGACCCGGATGCGCCTCACGCCCTCGGACCTCGAGTACAGCATCGCGCCCCCGTGCGCGGACACCGCGGGATCCACCCCCGATGGGTTCCCGTGTATCAGCCTCTCAGAGATCATCGCGTACTCGTAGACCTCCTCCCTAAGGGCCGTGCCCTCGGCGAGGGCGAGGGCGGCTGCGGCTAGGGCGACCGCCGCCGCCGCGGATGAGCCGAGGCCGCGGCCCTCCGGTATCTCGCTGCTCAGGCGGTAGGCTCCCACCGCCCCCGGGTGGTCCGCCACCAGCTCCTCCAACATCGCGCGCAGCGGCCTCAGGTGAGGAGCGCACCCGCCGGGGCCGCACGAGCCGGGCGGATTGTCGGACTCCAGGGTGATCTCCCGCCCCGACTCAGCAGTGGCCCTGGCCCACAGGTCGATGGAGACCGCCAGTGCCTTCCCGCCGTGGACCACGAAGTGCTCGCCCGCAAGTATTACCTTGGCCGGGGCCCTGGACTCGGCCCTCACGGGGGCGCCATGGGCGGGTCCCATTTTAATCTAGCGCGCCGGCGCGGATCGGCCGCCCGACAATATCGCGAGGGATCCGTAGCCCACGACAGC
>WYEM01000002.1 GCA_009903775.1 Nitrososphaerota archaeon
GCGGTCGACGCCCGTGAGGTACAGCGCCACGGTGATCCTGCCCAGCAGGCCGGCCTCGTCGCACGACTCCGCGTGGACGATCTTCGACACCTTCTCCCCCTCCTCCTTCACGAGCCCCGGCTTTATCTTGAGGGACCCGTCCTCGAGCCTTATCATGGACACTATGTCGCCCGGCTTTATCCCCACCTGCTTCACCCAGTCCTTGGGGAGGGAGACGGAGAGGGTACACTGGCTGATCCTCTGCGCCTTCCTCGCGTACATTTTCATGCACTATATAACAGAGTTTATGATATAAAATTCATGATCCTGCCCGCGCCGTAAATCCACGCGCGAATATACATGCATACGGCCGTGGAGAGTCATCGCCGAGTCCCCGGCAGGATCAACCTCTTCACGATCGACCTCGCCACCTGGACCTTCCATCCGTTGTACGCGAGCGGAACCGCGCCGGATACCGCGGCGTCGGCCGCCTCCTCGGCGAGCTCCTCGTTGATGGCGTCCGTCCGCCCCCTCAGGATCTCCTCGGCCTTCCTGGCCCTGTAGGGCACCGGATACACGGCGTTCAGCACTATGCGCGCCAGGCCGTCCCCGATGAGCGCGGCGCCGTTGACTATGGGAAAGTCTATCGCCTTCCTCACGGCGAACTTCTCGAAGGAGCTCCTCGCGCCGCGCGGGGGCGCCGGTATCCGGATCTCGAGCATGACCTCGTCCTGTTCGAGGACCGTGGAGCGCGGCACCCTCACGTCCCAGAAATCCTCGGCGCGGATCGTCCTCTTGTTCGTCACGATCTCGGCATCCAGCGCCACGAGGGCCGGCGCCACGTCGCTCATGTTGACGGCCACGCATCCATTGATCTCTCCGAATATGCTGTGATAGCGATTGTCGCCCGTCCTCGCGTAGCACGTGTCGCCGCCCTTCCTGAGACAGTGGAACCTGTTATCCGGCTTCCTGAAGTACCAGCCGCGGGGGAACTGTGCTATGTCGCCGCCCACCGTCGCGACGTTCCTGATCTGGGGGGAGCCCACGCTTCCGGCCGCCGCGGCCAGCGCTGCGAAGCGCTCCTTCACCGCGGCATCCCTCGATATGGCGCTGAGCTTCGTCAGCGCGCCTATCCTCAGCACGCCGTCCTGGTAATTGATGTATTCCAAGCTAGGCGAGATAGTCTTGAGGTTTACCAGCACGTCCGGGTACATTCCATCCGGCAGCACGCGGAACCTGAGCAAGTGTATTATGTCGGTTCCCCCCGCCAGGGGCCAAGCGTTCCCCTCGGCCAGAATCCTGGCCGCCTCATCCACGGAGCCGGCATTCACCAGCTTGAATGATCTGAGTGCGCGCACGCCGCTCATCACCTCGAAGCCTCCGCCCTCAAATTCGCCTTCCCAAGCGCCTTCAGCACGCGGTCCGGCGTTATGGGATCCTCATCCACCCACACGCCCAGCGCGTTGTAGACCGCGCTCCTGAGGAGGCTGCGCGTGAGCGCGTTCGGGTCCTCGCCCACCCCCATGTTCCCGTAGGCGCCATATCCCAGCCCGGTCTCCACGGCGATCGCATCGATGCGGAACACATCGGCCATCGTGAGCACGTGATACCACGTCAGGTTATCGTTGAGCTTGACGCCCGTGTTTGGATCATAGACTATTTCCTCGGTCATCGCCCTTCCTATGCCCATGTAGGCGCCGCCGTACTGTTGCCCCGCGACGCTCGCAGGGTTTATTACCCTTCCCACATCGTTGGCGATCACCAACCTCTTGATGTCTATCTTCCCGGTGTCGGGATCCACCTCCACCTCCAACACGGCCGCCTGCCTTCCCCAGTAGCGCACCTCCATGGGGGTGGGGGGAAGCTCGCTGGCCCTGACTGTCTTCTCCCCCGTGGCCCAGACCCCGCCGGCGAATTTTATGGGATACAACTTCACTAGGTCGGCCACCGAAATCCTGTTCCCGGGGTTTGCCCTCTCGAATACCACGCTGTCGAGCACCTCCAGCTCCTCCGGCTTCTTGCCCATATGTAGTGCCGCCACCTCCAAGATTCTCCGCTTGGCATTCATGCCCAGCTCCTTCATTATTATCGAGTTCATCGCCAATCCAGCGCTGCCGCCGGGCTTCTCCAATGATGCCTCGTTGTACTCGTGATCCATAACCACGTCCTCGTAGCGCAGCCCCGCCTCCTCCGCGACTATCTGGCAGTAGGTGTCCTCTTCGTGGTTACCCACGGGATTGCGCAGACCCTTGATAACCGCGGTGCCATCGCTCATGAAGTGCAGTCCGGCGCTCAACCCAACGGCGACCGAATTCACCGGCGCGGGCCTCCATTGCTCGAGCCATGCAAACCCCACTCCATGATACTTACCGTTGGGCAGCCTCTTGGTGCCGGGGGGATGCCATATCTCATCCCAGCCGCTGGCTTCCCTGACGGCGGTCACCACCTCCCTGAGGCTATCCCTCGTCGGGAATCCCTGTTTGCGCTTCATCTCATCCATCTCGTGCATGGGACGCCCGAACGATCCATCGTTCTTCAGCGCCACCTCCATCGGGGACTTCCCGAGTGCAGCCGCTACGCGGCTGAACACCTCGTTGAACACTATGGCCTCCGTTGAGCCGTGTTTGTAGCAGGCCACAGGCGCCTTATTCACATATGGGAACACCGATTCACATCTACAGTTTTCGATGGCAGTGGACTTGTACAACTTGTCGCAGCCGGGTATCGTCAGGGCGGACGTCCCCCAGCTGGCGTTGGACCTCACCCACACGGCCGTCACGGTCCCATCTTCCCTGAATCCCACCTTGAACCAGTAATGCCCGCTCTCCTCGTTCGATATGCCGGAGAAGCTGGTCCAGTCCGCTAGTGCCATGACGGGCCTTCCGGTCCTCCTGGCGAAGATCACCGCTAGGGCCACCGGTAACGCGTGGTTTGCGTTCCAGTTTATGCCGCCGAAGCTCGACCCCGAGTACGGCACGTGTACGCGCACCCTGTTCAGGGGTATGCCGGCGAGCTTCGCCGCCAGCGGCACCACGGTACCCTCGGGGATCATCGGAACGGGACCCGGCAATACCGGTGAGTTCACGTTAGCGCGCGTCCACAGATCCAGGTAACCGTCGTGTATATACGCCAAGGCGGCGAGCGGCTCCACGCCTCCACCTCCCCACCCATTGGTGCCCGCCCTGAGCTCGAACTCTATCACGCGATCGGCCTCCCTGAAGCCCCTCTCCAGGTCGCCCCTCTCGCACTTGGTGGATCCGGGCGGCGTCCACGGCGCGAACGGCGCGAGGCCGGCGGCGGCGGGGTCGACAGCATTGCCGCTCTGTCCCCTGAAGAGCTGGGCGACCGGCGCATCGGGCCTCAGCGCCTCATCCTGGTCCACGACGAATGGAAGTTCCTCCCACTCCACCTTCACGTGCCTCAGCGCCTCGTCGGCGAGCGCCTCCGTCTCCGCGGCCACCGCCACGCCGACCGGCTGGCCCTCGTACACGGCCTCGCACGGCAGCACGAATGCCAGATCCGGGCGTTTGATGTTCGCGCTCTGGGTGTCGAAGAAGCTCAGCACGAACAGATCCCTGACGTCCGGATCGTCGCACGTCAGCACGTCGATGACGCCTTTCATCGATCTGGCGCCATCCGCGTCTATGCGCTTGACCCTCGCGTGTGCGTATGGGGACGTGTGCCACTTGGCGTAGAGCATCCCGGGAAGCGATATGTCCCTCATGAACAGGCCGCTTCCATCGATCCTGTCGACGTCCCTCGCGGGCACGTTGCGGCCTATTATGCGGTACTCCGGATCCTCGGGGAACTGCCGCTGCTCGAACGTGAAGTAGGAGTTCTCCCTGAGCGGATGCTTTATCCTGCGCTCCGCCGCCATTAAGAGACCCCCCTCTTCCTCAGGGCCTCGGCGGCATCCTCCACCGCGGATATGACCGCGGGGTAGACGCCCGCCCTGCTTATGATGCCGGAGAGCGCCTCCACTATCTCCTCCTCCGAGGGGTTAGGATTTTTATCGAGCAGCGCCTTCGCCGTCACTATGAACGCCGGCGCCTCGTAGCCGCACTGATACGCGTAGTTCTTGGCGAACGCGTCGATCAGCGGGTGCCCCTCCCTCGCGATCCCCTCCACGGTCTCCACCTTCCTGTTGTGGCAATCCGCGGCCAGCATCATGCACGACAGAACCGGATCGCCGTCCACCAGCACGGTGCAGGCGCCGCAGGAACCATCGCCCAGACAGGCATCCCTCACGGAACGCAGGCCAACCCTGGACCTCAGAAGCTCGAATAGCGTTGTCCCCGGCTGAATATCGACACCGATTTCGAACTCATATTCCCTTCCATTTATATTTATTTTAATCACGCGGCGCTCCTCCACGGCCCCGACTATACCAGACAATGCGATATAGCTATGCGAAATCTACTATATAAACATTATTTGTAAGCGTGGACGTGTTTCATTAAGCCCACCCCCTTAGAGCCGCAACATCCGGCGCATCTCGTCCAGCCACCGCGGCATCCCCTCCTCCCTCCACTCGAGCGGGGGCCTCCCCAGATCCCCGTCCTCGAACACGAAGTTGTGCATGAACGTGAACGCGGAGAGCCAGTTCCTCAGGCGCTCGAACGCGCGCCCGGACGCGAGCCCGCTCTTCCTAGCCGGGAAGAGGTCGTCGAACGCCTCGGTCCTGTCCTTCAAGTACTGGATCATGCGCTCCATCAGGTTCCTCAGGGGGCGATCGTAGACTATGTGCTCGGCGCCCGCCCACCCGCAGGCGTCCGCGCACCATCCCGCGCCGTCCGTGTGGATGGGGACCCCGCCGTACCTGCGGACGAGCCTCCTGATGAACAGATAGGCATCGATCGAGTTCCCGCGCCAGCTCACGTGGAAGTCCAGTATCGCGCGCAGGTCGGGCTCGAAGGCGATCCATATCCACGCGGGGGTCCCTCCCAGGTCCACCATCGTCTCATCTATGAATATCCTGCGCACTTCCCTAGGATCCGCGCCGATGGACCCGAGGATGGGACCGAGCCTCTGCACCCACCTCCATATCGACACGTGGCTCCTGACGATGAGCCTCAGGGGCCTGGCGGCGCGCCTCAGGGAGAGGCCCGAGAAATATAGATAAACCGCGTAGGCCATGACCGGAAGGGGGGTCCTCCTCCTGATCTGGATCGGATTAGGATGATTGTGGACAGGGCGAGGGCTCCCCTCGGATTTAGGCTCATCGATGGTCAGCTTAAGGTAACGGAGCCTCCTATCCGAGCATAATCCTTATATATTATAAACATGCTATAGTGACGCTCGACATGGTCGTCGATTACGGGATGTTCATCAACGGGGAGTTCGTCGGCTCGCATACCGGGGCCACGTACGATGTGGTGAACCCTGCGAACGGCGCGGTAATAGCGCGCGTCCCGAAGGGGGATGCCGCGGACGTGAGGGCGGCCGCGGACGCGGCGTACGACGCGAAACGGAAGTGGGCCGAGACGCACGTCTCGGAGAGGAGCAGGATCCTCCTCAGGATAGCCGACGTCCTCAGGGCGAACGCGGATCGCCTGGCGGAGCTCGAGACCGCGAACCACGGGTCGCCGATAAGGAAGACGAGGAACTTCGACGTACCATTGGCGGCCGACGTCTTCGAGTACTACGCGGAGGTCGCGAGGGCTGTGCTGGGCGAGGTGAACCCGGCGCCGGTGCCCGCGCTCGACTTTACACTCAAGGAGCCCGTGGGCGTCGCCGGCCTGATAATACCCTGGAACTTCCCGCTCCTGATGGCATCCTGGAAGATAGCGCCGGCCCTCGCGGCCGGCAACACGGTGGTGGCGAAGCCGGCGAGCGTCACGCCGCTCTCCCTACTCGAGTTCGCTAGGTTGACGAGGGACCTGCTCCCCAGGGGCGTATTCAACGTGGTCACGGGCCCCGGCAGCGTCGTCGGCGACGCCATGGTGCTCAACGAGAAGATAGACCTGATATCGCTTACCGGATCGACGGAGACTGGCCAGAAAATAATGGAGAAGGGAGCGAGGACCCTGAAGAGGCTCGCGCTCGAGCTCGGGGGCAAGAACCCGCTGATAGTGCTGGACGACGCGGATGTGGAGGCCGCCGTGGAGGGAGCCGTGATGGCCTCGTTCTTCAACAGCGGCCAGGTGTGCGCCACCAGCTCCAGGATCTACGTGCATGAAAGGGTGCACGACGAGTTCGTGAGGAAGTTCGTCGAGGCGACGAAGAGGCTGGTCGTGGGGGACCCGATGGATCCGAACACGGACATGGGGCCGGTCGCGTACTTCGAGCACAAGAGGAACATAGAGCGCTACATAGAGATAGGGTTGAAGGAGGGCGCCAGGATGGTGCTCGGGGGCCCCCCGCCCGAGCACCTGAGCGGGGGCGCTTACGTGATGCCGACCATATTCGACGACGGGAGGCAGGACATGACCATTGTGCAGGAGGAGATCTTCGGCCCCGTGGATGTGATCCTGAGGTTCTCGAGCGACGAGGAGGCGATCGAGATGGCGAACGGCACCAAGTACGGGCTGAGCGCGTCCGTCTGGACCAGGGATATAGCTAGGGCCGGCAAGTTCATCAGGGGCATAGACGCGGGGACCGTCTGGGTCAACGAGCACATACCGGTGTTCCCGGAGACCCCGTGGGGAGGCTTCAAGATGAGCGGCACCGGCACGAAGGAGCTGTCGCAGCACGCCCTGGACACCTACCTGAGGCTGAAGCACGTCTCCATAGACCTCACGGGGCTCAGGAAGAAGCCGTGGTACAGCATAGTGAATCCGCACTGAGCTGGACTAGCCCAACGGTATCCCGCCATTCGGCTATCATTCATCAGCGCATGATAATTCGGCTTCATATCCTGTATGGATCGGCATGAGGAGTGTATTCTGGGAGTACGTCGCGGCGAGGGGGTTCGCGGACATGGCGAAGTAAATTGCCATGAAGGCGTTCATATACGACGTATTCATCGCGCAGATCCGAGGCCTCCCGCGGGAAGCCGGCCGGGGGAGGGGCAGCTAGCCCGGGAGGCGTGCAACATAACACGGAAATTCTTATACCGAGCCGGAATGTGCACGGTGCAGCCATTGGTACCGATAACGCTGCTGGTGATGATCCTGGAGATCCTGGCCTTCGGATTGATCGCCGGCTTCATCGGCTCCCTCACGGGACTGGGCGGCGGTACCGTGCTCATCCCGCTGCTCACGCTATTCATGGGGATATCGATGGCGTACGCCGCGGAGTTCAGCCTCCAACCCGTCAGCAGGATCCCGAGCGCCGGGTACACCGTGGAGAACATCACGGATTCGCCGATCAGGGCGCCGACCGCCAGGGTGTCCCTGCCCCTGAACGCCCAGATGAGCGATAAGAGCGTCTCGGGGAGGGCCGTCGCGAGCGGTATCACGATTATCGAGAGCGAGATTGCCGGGATCCCGAGCGCCCTCGACATGTCGGCCGCGGATCCCACCATGACGTACGATCCCGCGAGCAGCAGGGGAACGGACGCCGCGAGCTGGATGGCCACGGCTGCGCGCGACCCGCCCAGCGCCCTCTCAATAATCGTCGGGCCCTCCGCCTCCACAATGGTCTCATCCACGAATATCCTGCGCACTTCCCTCGGGTCCGTGCCGAAGGATCCGAGGACGGGACCGAGCCTCTGCACCCACCTCCATATCGACGTGTAGCTCCTCACGATGACGTTCCTCAGGGACTTGGCGGCGTACCTGAGGGACATCGCGCGCTGCGCGATTCCATTTCTCCACGCAGCATCAGAGCCGTCCGTAAACAATCGCCGAGCATGCACATACGATCGGCCGGGGCTCCGCGCAGCAGTTGAGCGGCCGTGGGTTAAACGACGCGAGGAAGCTTATCCGTCTACCACTCGCCACGGCGTAGTAGAGCAACCTCACAGTGTAGTCCGTGGACGTGGTCTTGACAAGGGATGCTCACCTCTGCCTGCATCCCGTGAGCACCATCATCAACCTGCAGGCCATGCTCGTGCCGAAGAGGTAACTCTTCCCGGTCTTCGGGTCGTCGATCTTAATGGAACATAGAGTCAACAAATCGAGCCGAGAATTTTACTGTGAAAAGGATTCCAACATTTAATGAGTTACCCATGGTTTAAGTATGCTAAAGTTTTGTTCCTACCAAAATGAAAGTTCTATCACGTGCGTTCTAGGAGAAATATTCAACAAGCAAAATTCGCAGGAGTATCATATCTGCCTAAGCCGTGAAACATTGATTAGAAAGCGAACATGCCATTGACTGCTGCTGGATATAACTACATGATGCTGAAGAGGATGACGGTCTACCGCTGTGATAATTTATTGAGGAGATACCAGAATGTGGTACTGTCCACATGGCAAACTTGCATGTTCATTTCCAGCACAGCATCTTCGGTAAGGAGTCTCAGAGTTTCCCGCATCTTTTGAGTTTCATTCTCGATAAGGGGCCGAAGAATCTTAGTTGCGTTAGGACTATCGACAAGAGACACTTTAACCTGATGCTTTTCTACAGCAAATTTTAAGAGCTCAACGCTTTTTTTATCCAGAGACGAAAGAGTGACGGCTTTGATGGAACCGTCATCCCATAGCATAAACATTGTATCAAGATAAATCGCAATCCTTTCTTTCGGTTTCCCATTCTTCAGCCGGCTCCGTTACCTTAAGCCGATCGATGAACCTAAATCCGAGGGGAGCCCTCCGCCCGACCCGCAATGACAGCTGATCCGATCCAGATCAGGAGGAGGACCCCCCTTCCGGTCATGGCCTACGCGGTTTATCTATATTTCTCGGGCCTCTCCCTGAGGCGCGCCGCCAGGCCCCTGAGGCTCATCGTCAGGAGCCACGCCTCGATATGGAGGTGGGCGCAGAGGCTCGGTCCCATCCTCGGGTCCATCGGCGCCGATCCTAGGGAAGTGCGCAGGATATTCATCGATGAGACCATGGTGAACCTGGGAGCGGGCGTCGAGCACGCGGTCTACGATCGCCCCCTGAGGAACCTGATGGAGCGCATGGTCTAGTACGCCAAGGAGGGGACCGAGGCCTTCGACGACCTGTTCCCCGTCGGCGGGCGCAGGCTCGCATCCGGGCGGGCGTTCGAGCGCCTGAGGAACTGGCTCTCCGCATTTCATGTTCATGCAGGACTTCGTGTTCGAGGACGGGGGCCTGGGGAGGCCCCCACTAATGTGGGAAGAGGAGGGGATGCCGTGGTGGCTGAACGGGCTGCGCCCGATTTTCTCGCTTGGATGGGGGGTGAGCTTAAGGTAAGGAGTCCGTGGACGCGCCGCCTCAGAGCCCGAGACGCGCCCTCAGCGCCTCCAGATATCTTGGGTAGGCGGCGTCCGCCTCCGACAGGAGGTCCTCGTAGCGCGCCTCCGAGACGGAGAGCTCGCCCAGCCTCGACTGGAGGAAGCGCGCGACCTCGCGCGGCACCGACGAGACCATTATCCTCCAGGAGAGCTTCCTCATCATCTTCGGGAGCACCAGGCCGTGCCTCCCGGCGTAGCGCGACACGACCCGGTGGTCGGGACCGA
>WYEM01000096.1 GCA_009903775.1 Nitrososphaerota archaeon
CCCCTCTCGACGCGCACCACCTCGAGCCGGCCGTAGGGCTCAGGGGGGGCGGTGGCCCCGGCCCTCAGGCGCAGCCTCCTGCGGGCGAACTCGCTCGTGGAGGCCAGGAGCTCCTCGTGACCCCAGGGCCCGTCGACCCTCGAGCGGTATATGGAGCGCAGCTCCTCGAGGTCCTTCGCGGAGTCCACGGAGCGCCAGAGGACCTCGGGGTCCGGCTCGGGGCGCGCCCCCAGCCTCCCCGCGGACGCGAGCCTCGGGAAGAGGTCCTCCTCGAGCGAGGAGGGGACCCCGAGGTCGCGGCCCCACTCCAGGAGCTCCGCTAGGTCCGACACGTAGTAGGCCCCGCCGTTTATGTAGTAGGGGAGCACGGGCTTCTCCCTGAAGCTCACGACGCTGGTGCCGCTGATCTCCAGTATCCCGTAGGGGGACCTCATGGGGACCGCGAGCATCGTCACCAGGTGCCCGCCGCCCGTCGAAGCCAGGGACCTGAGGTCGGCGTCGGTCACCACGTCCCCGTTCATGACGAGGGCCGGGCCGCGGAGCGACAGGCCCTCGATCGCGTTCCTCAGCGCCCCCCAGGTGCCCAGGGGGCGGGAGGGGTCCTCCCTGGAGTAGAGGACCTCCATCCCGTTCCAGGAGGAGCCGTAGCGGCCCTCTATGAGCTCCCCCAGGTAGCCGATGAGCAGGACGACGCGCCTCACGCCGGCGGCGCGCAGGTCGCCCAGCTGCTTGTCGAGGATCGTGTAGCCCTCCCTGAGCTCCAGGAGGGGCTTCGGCACCCTCTCCGTCAGGGGCCTGAGCCTCTTCCCCTGGCCGCCCGCCAGGATGAGCGCCAGGTCGACCGCGGGCGCGGGCCGGGATGGGGGCATCCCGCGATGCCCCTTGATCGGGCCCCTGAATTAAAGGAATCGGCGCCGCCCGCGCTCCAGGCACCCCAGGAGCTTCCTGAAGCTGCTCAGCTCCCGAAGGGAATCCAGATTCGATTCATCGGCACACTTAGGCAGCATGCGCTTCTCGTAGCGCTCGTGCTGCCTCAGGTACTCGCTGATCTTGAGACCTCCCGGCGCGATTTAACCTTATTGATCCATATAAAAATATTGGATTGAAATAACCACTCAGCCGGCGGTCGCCGTGGCGGTCGCGTTGGACGCGGGTATCGTCATCACCGTTATCCCGTAGCTCTGCCCGGCGATCGGTGTGATGGTGATCGTGATCGGCCCCGCCGATCCCTCGGTGTCCAGGCGCGGCCCGAGCGTTATCGTGCCCTCGAACGTGAACGTGGCGCTCTGCCCGGGCCCCAGCGTGTAGCCGGACACGTTGAGGATCGGCGCGTGCTCCCCCTCGTCGGGGGCGTTGTGTGCCGCGTCGGAGTCGGCGAGGGCCGGCGCCGCCGCGGGCCACCCCTGCGACCCACTGCTCATCTTGGAGCCGGGAAGGCCCGAGGAGGACGGCGGCGTGGAGTTCCAGCGCCACAGCTGGGTCGCGTTCACGAACGTGGTGCCGTTGGGCCCCGCTATGACGATGTGGTTCGGCCCGCTGCGGCTCATGTTCCCCCACCACTCATTCATCTCGTGATCGAACTCCTTCCCGTTGCCCTCCCACTGCACGTTGAACTCCTTCGCCTTGGCGTGCGGCGGCAGGAACCACTTCGCCTCCAGGTGAGGCGCCGCCGCCTCGAGGGCGGGCACGAGCTGGGTGCCGTTCGCGAAGAACACCATGTGCATCCTCGCCGTGGCGCCGCTCTGGACCCCCAGGAACATAGCGATGACCGCGGCGACCCTGATCCCGGCCCTCCAGCCGCTCCTGCTGGGCTGGTACTTCAGGAGGTACATCAGGAGCGCGGGGCTCCCCCCGATGGAGGCCCTGGAGATGTCATCGGTCGAGGTCCTGAGGCAGTTCCTCAGGTACTCTGGGATGATCCACCAGCTGATCAGGGGCGGGTACTACCGATGAGGATACTGATGGTGTCGCCGCGGGTGACGGGAATAGGGGGTGTGGCTCAGCACGTCGGGAGGCTCATCGAGCTCCTGAGGGGGGACGGCCACGAGGTCGACGTGATATCGGTGGAGGGCACGCCGCACGTGCCCCTCAAGGGGCTCTACAACCCGTCCTTCATGGCATCCTCCTACCTGAGCGCCCTCGCCCGCAGGCTGAGGGGGGAGGGCTACGACGTCGCGCACGCGCACAACTTCCCGGCCTGGCCGGCCGCCTCGGCCTCCCGCGCGGGCAGGAGGATACTGACCGTGCACGGGATCTTCTCCTCCCAGCACAGGGAGCTCCACGGGGCCCTGGCCGGGTCCGCCGCCGGGCGCCTGGAGAGGGCCTGGGCGAGGTCCGCCGACGCGCTGACCTGCGTCTCGCGCAGGGCGTGCGAGCACTACTCCAGGTACGCGAGGCGCGCCGTCTGGATACCCAACGCGGTGGATCCGGAGGCGATGCCGCGCGAGGGGATCACGATCGGGGACCCGCAGGTGGTCTACGTGGGGAGGCTCAGCAGGGAGAAGGGGGTGGACGTGCTCGCTGAGGCCGCGGGGCTCCTGCCCCGGGAGGTCACCCTGGTGATAGTGGGCTCGGGGGACGAGGGGCTCATCGGGAGGGCCCTGGGGCTCCCGAACGTCAGGTACGTCGGATACCAGCCGCACGAGGCGGCGCTCAGGTACATCAGGGGGAGCAGGGCTCTCGTGCTGCCCTCGAGGCAGGAGGGGATGCCGACGGCCGCGCTGGAGGCGATGGCGATGGGGTGCCGGTGGTGGCCTCCGACATACCGGAGCTGAGGGAGCTCAGCGAGAACATGGTCTTCTTCCGCGCGGGCGACCCCCGCGCGCTGGCGGAGGCGATCTCGCGCGTCCTGGCTGAGGGGTTCCCCCGGGCGGCGGCCGCGAGGGAGGAGGTCGAGAGGACCTACTCGTGGCGCTCGGTCTACGCAAGGTACCTGGAGGTCTACCGCGGATGAGGATCCTGGTGACGGGGGCGGCGGGGTTCATAGGGTCGCGGCTGGCGGCCGCGCTCAGGGCGAGGGGGCACGAGGTGGTGGGGGTGGACATCAGGGGAGGGGTGGAGGTCGTCGACGTGAGGGACCTGGGGGCGCTCTCCGGGCTCGCCTCGCGCCTCCGCCCGGACGCGGTGGCCCACTTGGCCGCCCTCATAAGCGCCCCCGAGAGCCTGGAGAGGCCCGCGGAGTACTTGGAGGACAACGTGATGGGGACCGTGAACGCGCTGGAGGCGGCTAGGAGGTCCGGCGCCGGGAGGTTCCTCTACTTCAGCTCCGTGGCCGTCTACGGGGAGCCGTCGGAGCTCCCGCTCAGGGAGGACTCCCCCCTGAACCCTGTGAAGCCGTACGGGCTGTTGAAGGCGATGGGGGAGGAGGCGGTGAGGGGCTACGGCAGGTTCTACGGGCTGGGGTACGTGATCCTGAGGCCGAGCAACGTCTACGGGCCGGGCCAGAGCCCGGAGTACGCGGGCGTGATCGAGTCGTTCGCGAGGGCGATCGCGGAGGGGAGGAGGCCCGTGATCCACGGGGACGGGGGGCAGACGAGGGACTTCGTCCACGTGGACGACGTCGTGGAGGCGGCGGCGCTGGCGCTGGAGTCCGGGGTCCGGGGGCGCACGTACAACGTGTCGAGCGGGAGGTCCATCTCGATCAACGAGCTCGCGCGCATCTTCGAGGAGGCCCTGGGGAGGGGGATCGAGTTCGAGCGCGGCCCCCGAGGCCCGGGGACATTTATAGATCTGAGGTGTCGAACGAGCTGATATCGAGGGAGCTGGGGTGGAGGCCCAGGGTGGACCTGAGGGAGGGGATAAGGGGGGTCCTGAGGGCGCACGGGGTGCAGCTGATGTGATCGTCGCGCCCCGCGCTCCACATGAAGCTGATCTCGCGCGAACTGGGCGTATATGGAGGCCAGCAGCCTGACTGCTGGGCTCCTCCTGAGCGAGGCGATCATCCATGCGAGATAGGCGGGCGTCGACGTGCGGACGCCCATCTTCCTCAGCCTGTGGAAGTTCCTCGCGCGATCGTATTGGGACCAGAACTCCTGATAGGGACCGTACCTCCGTGTGAGCAATGGGTGGTCGGAGATGTGCAGGACCGCGGGGCAGCGGGCGGGATCCCTGCACAGACAGGCGCGATAGCCGGAGATGACCGCGCGCAGCGCCAGGAAATCCTCGTAGTGGGCGCACCTCCTGCTGCCGCCGTAGAGCTCCGCCAGCCGCGAGCCGAGCACCGCCTCCCTCCTGAATCCCATGTTGGCGCCCACGAATCCGAGCGACTGGACGATCCTGCCCTCCGGATCGCATCTGGAGAAGACCTGCCCAGCTACTGAGAACGCGGCGCAGTAATCCTCGAGCCCGGCGATCGGCCTCCTGTAGAATGCCTCCCGGCCCGGGCGCCAGGCATCGCGCCGCGCGGACGGCGCGGGCTTCCCGTCGACGACGCGCGCGGGCACGACGACGCCGGAGATGCCGCCGCACCGATCGACGCGCCCGAAGAGCGACTCGTACCTCTCGATCCAGCGCGCGTCCGCCACGGCGTCGTCGTCCAGGAAGAGCACGACGTCGCCCCGGGAGAGCCTTATCCCCATCTCGACGGCCACCGCGACGTTCCCCCAGCGCTGCACTGCGACCCTCAGGGGCAGATCCCCCTCGTACCTACGCAGCACCTCCTCGGATCCATCGCCGGACGGCTTCAGGACCACCAGAACCTCGTCCGGGCGCCGCGACTGCCTCAGGAGGCTGTCCAGGGCCATCGGGAGGCTCCAGGCCCTCCTGTAGGTGGGGATGGCCACCGATATCCTCGTGCCAGCGCCACCGGTTCCCGCACCTCACATGCTGCCGCCGGAGGATCTTAATCCTTCAGGCGCGCGGCGGAAAGCTTACTTGAATCCGCGGCGAATGCCATGCGTGCACGTGGCGATATTCACGCCCGCGGACAACTTGACCGGCGGAAATTATCGCACGTTCAGGATCCTCGAGGAATACCCCAGGGGGAAATACGCGCTCATGATGCCCGGGGATGCAATCGAGAGGCTCAGGAGGGATTTCGGCGGGGTCCGCGTGGGGCGGCGGACGCTGTCGGAGATCCTGGACGAGGCGATCGCGCTTCGCCCGCTGGGACGCGCGTCGGCGCTGGGCTATGTCCGGTACGCGGAGTACGCCGCGCGGGAGGCCGCGCGCGCCGGCGCGGATCTGCTGTACTTCCCTCACGAGCACGCATACATGCCGCTCGGGTTCAGGTTATCCGGCGTCAGGTGGACCGAGCTGCTCCAGTTGACGCCGATCGTAGGTTCGCTCCCGCTGGACGAGGGGAGCGGCCTGCGGCTGTTCCTGCGCAACATGGAAGCCCGCGGCTATAGCCCCTCGAAATCGCTCAAGGGATACGCCAGGCTGAAGCTGATGGAGGCGGCGCTCAGGGGCATGAGGCTTCTCGCCGTGTCGAGGTCCATCCCGTACGAGCTGGAGAGGCTGGGGATCGACCTGGACGTCGCGGCGCTGGACCCCGGGGTCGGCGTGGACCCGTGCCCCGGGCGCGATCCCGGGGAGAGGGACGTGGACGTCGCCTTCTTCTCCAGGGTGACCCGCGATAAGGGGATATTCGATTTCCTGGGGGCGTTCGCGCTGCTGAGGAGGAGGGTGCCCGGGGCGAGGGGGCTGGTGATCGGCTTCGCCTCGAGCGAGGCGGGGGAGGCGGCGCGCGCCGAGGCGGGGCGCCTGGGGATCCTGGATTCCCTCGAATTCGCGTTCAACGCGCCGAGGCGGGATGTCCACGCGATCCTGTCGCGCGCCAGGCTGCTGCTATATCCGTCCCTGACGGACGCGTTCCCCCTGTCGCTGCTGGAGTCCCTGTCCTGCGGGGTCCCGGCGGTGGCGTACGACATACCGGCCATCAGGCTAAACTACAACACGCCGGCCGTGGAGAGGGTCAGGCCGCTCGACCGCGCCGGGATGGCGCTCAGGGCGGCAGAGATCCTCGAGGAGGGCAGATGGGAGGAGATGGGGAGGGCGGGCGCGGAGTTCTCGGGCAGGTTCACGTGGGAGGCCGCCCGGGGCGCCGAGTGGGACGCCCTCAGGAGGATCGCGGACGCTGATGATTCCCGAGGCGACCGCTCGCACCCCCTTCGCCCAGCAGCTCCCTCGTCGCCCTCCTGACCGCGCCCTCGGACCCCAGCCTGGGCCTCCAGCCGAGCCCCTCGATCCTCGAGACGTCCAGCTGCATGACCTTGACGTCCCCTATCCATCCCCTCCCCTCCGGCCCCCCGACCGGCCTCACCTTCACGCCCCTCAGCCCCATCTCCTCAATCACTATCCTAGCTATGTCGAGCACGCTGATGCGGTCCTCCGATCCCACGTTGTAGATGGACACCCTGTCCCGGGATCCATCGGCGCCGATCAGCATAGCATCGACGCAGTCGTCGACGTGGAGGTATGACTTGGACTGCGTGCCGTCCCCCAGGACCTCCAGCTCCCCCGGGTTCGACATGAGCTTCCCTATGAAGTCGTATATCACCCCGTGCCCGGACCTGGATCCCACGATGTTGGCGAGGCGGAAGATGACGGCCCTGAAGCCGTAGGAGTAAGCGTACGCCGATATCATCGCCTCCGCTGCGAGCTTGGTGGCGCCGTAGACCGAGATTGGCATCAGGGGGCCGTAGTCCTCGGGCGTAGGGATCGCCGACGGCTCCCCGTAGACCGTCGACGTGGAAGCGAACGCCAGGACCCTGGCGCCGGACCTCCTGGCGTACTCGAGGACGTTGAAGGTCGCGAGCACGTTCCTCCTGTAGTGCCTCCCGGGGTCCGCGGAGCCGGTCCTGACCTCGGGGTCCGCTGCCAGGTGGTAGATGGCGTCCACGCTCCCTATGTCGGGGACTCCCTCCGAGAGGTCCGCCCTCAGGAACTTGAACTCGGGGCGACCCGCCCACCTGGACAGGTTCCCCAGCGAGCCCGAGGATAGGTCGTCTACTACTATCACCTCCTCGCCCCTCTCCATCAGCCTATCCACAAGGTGGGAGCCTATGAATCCGGCTCCCCCGGTCACCAGGACCCTCGCCACGCTGATCCCATGCGCCGACCACTCATAAACGTTCCAGGCGCGGGCGGCGATATATCACGCCCTGCAAAGTTAAATTGCGGGCACGCGCGAATCGCGCGTGCAGCGGGAAAGCGGACTCCCGAGGGTCTCTGTGATCGTGCGTGCGTACAACTCGGAGCGGTACATCGGGAAGGCGCTGGACTCGGTGCTCGCGCAGTCGTACGCGGGGCCCATAGATATAATCGTGCTCTATGACAGGGGGACCGCCGACGGGACCGCGCGGGTGCTGGGCGCGTACGGGGACGTCAAGGCCCCCAACAGGAGCGTGGCCGTCGTTGAGCACGAGCACACGACGCCGTTCAGGGCGCTTCAGATCGGCCTGGAGCGCGCGCTCGGAGGTCCCTCTGATTACGTGGGATTCCTCGACAGCGACAACGCGATGGATGGGGCGTACCTGGAAAGGGCCATCGAGGCGGCCTCGAGGAGCGGGGCGACGTTCCTCTTCAGCGAACTTGAGCTAATCGATGAGGAGGGCCGGCCCCTGGGCCGCAGGTTCCCGGAGGTGCCGAGGGAGGATCCGTACGATGCCGCGCGGCTGATCAGGGGCAACTGGGTGGACGTCAACGGGATCGTCATTGAGCGCGGATGCGCCGCGGAGATCGCCGGCGGGCTCGCGCGTCTGTTCCACAGGTACTTCGACTGGATATTCGAGGACTGGCTGATGGCAATGCTAGCCTTCGACGCCTGCCGCCCGCTGTTCATCGATCATGTGAGGAACTACTACAGGCACCACGGCGGGAACCTGACGTATGGCGTCGGCGGAGATCGCTACAAGGTGATGCTCAAGCTGGAGAGGGACCTGAAGACGCTGGCGGCGTACGACGCGCTCGTGGAGATGGACGCCCGGCGGAGGAGGGCGTGGGAGATCTCCGCGCTCAGGAGGCAGCAGGCCCTCCTGCGCATCCTCGAGGGCCGGGGCGGCTGGACGATGAGATTCGTTAGTCTCGTCTCCCGGGCCGCAAGGAAGGCGGCCGAGCTGGGAGTGTAGGAATTGAGGGCCGTGGTGATCGGAGGGGGGTGGGCGGGCGCGCTGGCGGCGCGCGAGCTGGCCTGCGGGATGGGGATGGACGTCGTGATCGTGGAGTCCGCCGAGCGGCCCGGCGGGCTCCTGAGGAGCGAATCGGTGAACGGATTCGTGTTCGACACGGGAGGGAGCCACGTGCTGTTCTCGAGGAATGAGGCCGAGCTGGGGGAGCTCCTGGGCGACAACCTAGCGGCGCACGAGAGGAGGAGCTTCGCGAGGCTCAGGGGGCATGTGGTGCCGTACCCGGTGGAGAACGGGATCAGCGAGCTGCCTGCCGAGCTGAGGGCCGAGCTGGGCGCGGGCCTCGCGGGGGCCCTGGCGAACCCCCCGCCGGATGGGTGGAGGCCATCGAGCTTCCTGGAGTGGATAGAGAGGACGTTCGGCGAACCGCTGGCCAGGGACTACATGATACCGTACAACAGGAAGATCTGGAAGAGGCCTCTCGAGGACATGGACGCCGGGTGGGTCCACATCCCGGGGAGGCTCCCCATCCCCCGCCTGGAGGACGTGTGCAGGGCGGTCGCCTGAATCCGCACGGTCGGCTACGCGGAGCAGTCCCGCTTCCACTACCCCGGGCACGGCGGCATCCAGGCGCTGTACGACGCGGCGCTGGACGAGGCCGCGAGGTGCGGGGCCAGGGTGCTGACCGGGGAGGAGGCGCGCACCATAGAGAGGAGGGGCGGCCTCTGGTCCGTCAACGGGAGGGTGGAGGGCGAAATCCTCGTTAACACGGCCCCCCTCGGGGACCTCGTGGGGATGCTGGACGCGCCGGGCGACGTGGAGATGCACGCCCGGGCGCTGGAGCGCAACGGGGTGATCGTTGTGGGCGTCGCCCTCGGGAGGGAGGCCCCGTCGGGCGCGCACTGGACGTACGTCCCCGACGAGGGCATCGTGTTTCACAGGTACGCTTGGATCAGCAACTACAGCCCGGAGAACGCCCCACCCGGCAGATCCTCGGTACTGGCAGAGATCACCGTGCCGCCCGGGGCCGAGGTGGACCTTGATGGCGCAGCACGCGAGGCGGTTGAGGGGCTGGTGGAGCTGGGGGTGATCCGCGAGGGCGACGTTCTGTTCACTAGGGCGTGGTTCCATGAGTACGGGTACCCCGTCTACTTGAAGGGCCACGACAAGCATAGGCGCGCGGTCCTCGATTACCTGAGCGGGCTGGGCATCATCAGCGTCGGCAGGTGGGGCCAGTGGCACTACTGGAACATGGACGCGGTCCACGGGAACGTGAAAAAGGAAATACGGAAACGCTTCCGGAGTTCGTGAGGATTATCATCGCGCGGGCCTATCCAGAGATTCTCCGGCGCGGGCTGCGCGATGCCTCTCGATGCCAGCGGAGTCGTGCCTGTTGCCGCCGGGCCGAGGGTGGATCCCTCGATAACCGGGGAATTCAGGCCCGGCGAGCTCCCTCAGCATCCCCACGATCTCAGCAGCGAGGTCGGCCTCCCCGTCCCCAGGTTGAAGGCCCCCTGCCCCCTCCCCAGGGCCCTGACGTTGAGCTCCGCCACGTCCTCCACGCAGACGAAGCCCCTCATCTGCCTCCCGCCCTCGAATATGACGGGCGGCCTCCCCGAGGTGCTCTAGGCACCGCCTGAACTCCTCGCGCGGATCCGCCCGAGGGCCCGGGCATGTAGTTGAGGATCCACGATTGTAACGGTGGATCCTCCGGCGGGCCCGTCAAAACATCTGAAGTAGGAGTAATCCTCGCCCTCCGGCCAGCCAGGCGACCGCCTCGCCGGCTAGCCTAGCAGCCTCCTCGGCGCCCAGGCCGCTCACCTCCTCCACAATCCCCTGGCTGGCGTTGTAGGTGACGGATCCCCTCCCGGTGTGGACCTTCACCCTGTGGCTGAAGACCCACCTCAGCCTCTCCGGGCTGACCCTGGCGCCCAGGCGGCGCTCATCCGGGGCGAGGATCGTGCCGAAGCTCTCGGATAGAGCGATCCCGCCCGCCACCCGGGGGACCTCGCATCCTGATGCCGATGAGACGATCGACCGTATCTTGGTGAGGCTCACGAGCCCTCCGCCCTCACGAAGTTGGCGTTGGGCGGGAGTGAGAGGTATGCGGCGCCCGTCGGCTGAAGCTCCAGCCTCAGTATCTGGGGGAAGAGCGTGAAGATGGAGTACCTGGGGTCCAGCACGGGGAGGGACTGCACCTGGGGGACGTTCACGCCCGCCTGCCTCAGGCGCTCGATAGCGGCCCCGCTACAGTGCAGCTCGACGAGGTCCGCTCTCCTGCGCAGGCGGACGCCGCCGGCCCCGGGGTCCCCGACCGTCAGCTCCTCCTCCAGGATCTTGAGGGCGTCCCCCGCCCCGTTCACGACGAACCTGTAATGGAACGGGACCCCGTTGGGGGCGCTCCCCTCGACGGCGAATTCCACGTTCCTCGAGGCGTCGTGCATGTGCACCATGTTCGCGTAGCCCCCCCCCAGTGGGCGAAGGGGTAGGGCGGCGAGCTCCGCGGCCGCGCCACCTCGCGCGCGAAGAGGAGCGCCTCCAGGAGGGAGCTCTTCCCGCTGCCGTTGGGGCCCACGACGACGTTCAGCTTGCCGAGTTCCACCCTGACGTCTCTCAGGCTCTTGAAGTTCTTAATCGTCAGGGCGCGGTAATCGATCGGCAACGGCGTTTCTGTCCGGCAGCGCGATTTAACCTTACTGATCCATATATGGCAAAAATATTGGATTGAAATAACTGCTCAGCCGGCGGTGACGGTCGCGGTCGCGTTGGACGCGGGTATCGTCATCACCGTTATCCCGTAGGGCTGCCCGGCGATCGGTGTGATGGTGATCGTGAGCGGCCCGTTCGACCCGCCGATGTCCAGGCGCGGCCCGAGCGCTATCGTGCCCTCGAACGTGAACGTGGCGCTCTGCCCGGGCTCGAGCGTGTAGCCGGGCACCATGGGCCCGGGTATCGGCCCGAGGTGCTCGTCGGAGTCGTGCATTGTGTTGGAGTCCGCGAGGGCCGGCGCCGCCGCGGGCCACTGCGACCAATTGCCCCTCCCGGAGCCGGGGAGGCCCGAGGGGGACGGCGGCGAGGTGTCTCCATGGCCCCCATGCTTTACGTTCTTCTCGTGTCCCTGATGGGTCACGCTTATGATAGCCGTGCCGTTGGGCCCCGCTATGGTAATGTGGTCCGGCGCGCTGCGGCTCATGTTCCCCCACCAATCCTTCATAGTATGATCGAACTCCTTCTCGTTGCCCTCCCACTCAACCCTGAACTCCTTCGCCTTGGCGTGCGGCGGCAGGAACCACTTGGCCTCCAGGTGCGGCGCCGCCGCCTCGAGGGCGGGCACCAGCTGGGTGCCGTTCGCGAAGAACGCCATGTGCATCTCAGCGGTCGCGCCGCTCACCTGTATTGTGGCGTTGAGGTCCTCGGTCCTTATCGTCACCGGGGGCACGCTCAGGCTCCAGTTACCGTCGACGCCCATCCCGAGCACCTGCACGGGCACGCTCCCGCCGTTCCTCACCGTCACCGATATGATCGTCTCGTTCCCGGCGACGCGTATGACGGCGGAGGTCACGGTCACCTTCGCCGCGGAGCGCCCGAGCTCCTCGCGCAGCTCCTTGGGTATTTTGTGCACCGTGCCGGGCGGGGCCGTGTAGTTAAGGGGCACCGCCACCGCGGCGGGCGCCATGATGAACACCGGCTGGTCGCCCACGTATGCAACCGTCACGTGGGGCTGGAGGTCCACCAGCGCGCCCCGCGCGGCGCGGGACGCGTTCGCTATCGGTATCGTGAGGACGCCGCTCGGGAGCATCAGGGGGTACCTCGTGCCGTTGACCACTATTGACGCGTTCGCCACGTAGAGGCGGACCTCGTTCACGGTCGCGTTGGCCGGCACGCTCACCTGGGCGATAACCACGCTCAGGTTCTGGAGCGCCAGGAGGTCCACGGTCCCCCTGGCGCTCGCGTTGGATATCCAGCCGTAGCCCTCGGCGTGGACCGCCACGCCGCTGTAGCTGACCAGCACCGCGCTCGTGCCGCTGGGCACGACCGGCGGATCCGTCAGCGCGACCGCGTAAGCTATGGTGGTCGGGGCCGTCGAGCCCGTGGTCGTCGGGGCCGGAGAGGTCGGGGCCGGGGGCGCGGCCGCGTGCCAGTACGCGAGCGCGCCGCCGACCGCCGCGATCGCCGCCGCGACCGCCAGCACCGCCATCAGGGTCCTCGCGTTCATCGCGGGAGAGGTCGGCCGCGGCCGCTTATGAGGAACCCGGTGAAACGCTCGTGAAACGGCGCAGGAACGAGGGCACGCGCACCTCCACCTCCCCAGCCAGGTCCCCCGGGCCCCCAAGCACGTACCCGTCGGCCCGGGAGGGCGAGATCCCGTAGTAGTCGGGCTGGACGGGCTCCGCTATCCCTCCCCTCAGGCGCACCCAGACCATCCCCCTCCTGGGCAGGTGGAGGGGCCTGGCCAGGCGGGCCCTCACCAGGGAGTGGGGATCCCCCCTGAGCCCCGCGGCCCTCGCCACCAGGGGGGCCAGGAGGAGCGTCGCACCGTTCAGCGCGGGGACGCGGGGGCCCGGGAGCACCACCACCGGCCTCCCCCCGACCACGGCGCCGCCGCTCCTGGCGGCGTCCGCCACGTCGAGGCCGCGGAAGATTGCCGATGGCCCCAGGGACTCGACCGCCACGTAGGTCACGTCGCGGGAGCTCGGCCCCGTCCCGCCCACCGTGACCACTATGTCCGAGCGCCCGAGCTCCTCCCTCAGGGCCGACGCTATCGCGGAGGGCGAGTCCTCCACTACCCCCGCGTTGAGCACCTCGGCGCCGAGGGCGGCCGCGACCGCCCCGACCGTCAGGTACCTGGTGGTCCTCCCGGGCCCCTCGAGCGATATCTCGCTCCCCACGGAGATCACGGAGACCCTCGGCCTCGCGTGCACGCGCGCGAAGCCCCTGCCGAGGATCCCGAGGACCTCCAGCTCCACCGGGGTTATCTGGGTGCCCTCCCCCAGCACGACCTCCCCGGCCCTCGCGCTCGACCCCCTGGGCACGAGGTTCTCGAGGGGCCTCGGGCGCCTCCCCACCTCGACGCGGCCGCCGCGGGCGACGGCCTCCTCGGCCGGCAGGAGGGCCGCGCGGTCGTCCGCGACAGCGCAGCCCGAGTATGCCTCTATCGCCTCCCCCGGGGCGATGGACCCGACCCTCTCCCCGGGGCCGCAGGCCCCCGCCACGCGGGCGGCCCCCGGCCACTCCCCGTCCGAGCTCACTAGGTACCCGTCCCTGGCGCACACGTGGTCAGGCGGGAGGTCCGAGGGCGCCCTGACGTCCTCCGCGAGCACCCTGCCCAGGAGCCCCCACCCGACCTCCGCGTGCTCCCCCCTCCCCGGGGACACGGCCCCCAGGAGGACGCGCAGCGCCTCCTCGAGCCCCGCGGCCATCCTCCCACCTCACAGGTCCAGGAGGAACCTGACGCAGCGCAGCCCCCCGCACTCGCCCACGTACATCATGTGGTAGGTCACCGCCTTGACCTCCCTCCCCATCCCGTGCCTCGAGGGATCGTAGGGCTCCCCCCTCATGGAGGCGCGCAGCCGCCAGCGGCCCTCGTCCAGGTCCACGGAGAACCTCGCGTAGGCCACCCTCTCGACCTGGAACCTGTCCAGGACGCACTCCAGCCAGCCGTACAGCAGCCCCTCCGCGTCCTCCCCCTCCAGCTCGCAGCTCCCCTCGACAGAGCCCCTGACCCTCCTCACGTCGAGCATCACGGACATCATAGCGCGGGCGGCGTTCGCGAACGCCTCGGCGAGGGTCCTCCCGTAGGCCTCCATCAGGGCGTCCGACGAGTGGGGCAGCTCCCTGTACCACCTCATCCCCGGCCCCTCCCGCCGATCCTCTCCTCCAGGAAGGAGAAGAGCTCGTCCTCGTCGCGGAATATCCTGGTCGAGTAGTACCTGAAGAACGGGCTCTCCGGCCCCCTGAAGACGACGTAGACGTCCTTCGCGCCCGAGAAGGCGTGGGCCATCTCCGAGAGGACGCCCGGCGACATCACGGGCGAGTGGTAGTACACTATGACGAAGTCGCTCTGGTCTATCAGCTGGTAGTCCCTCGCCACCGTCTGGTCGTAGATGTCCTCCCTCACGGACTCCGCCTCGGGGCCCCCCTCCTCCAGTATCTCCATGTCCTCCACCTCCCCGGGGTCGAACACTATGAGCCCCCTCCTCCTGAGCTCCGAGGCGAACCCCCTGACGCGGTCGGCGAGGTCCGCGCCCTCCCCCACGTGCGTCATCGGGTAGCTCAGGTAGGCCTTCGGGGCCGAGGGGTCCTCCAGGAGCCTCCCCAGCGTCTCCGGGGGGTGGCCGGCGGGTATCACGAAGAACGGCTTCCTCTGGAAGTCCGCTATCGACTTCGTCAGGAGCGTCTCCTCGTCCCTCCAGACGAGCATGTCCTTCAGGCCCAGCCTCCCCCTCCACTGCGGGGACCCCTCGAGCCTCCTCCTCATGCCCGCTATCGAGTCCACGACGGTCGCGTAGACGTCGGGGGAGAGCAGGTTCAGGTAGTAGAAGTCGAACGCCTGGAGGAGGTGCCTCCTCCACCTGAAGCAGGCGTGCGTGCTCACGATCGCGTGGGACCCCCCCTCCCCCGCGCCCGAGCGCACCTCGCCCAGGATCCTCTCGAAGACGGTCGTCCTCAGGAAGTTCAGGGTGGAGGGCGCCAGGTTCAGTATCTTCCCCTCCGGGATCTCGATCCCCAGGTTCCCGGCCGCCTCGAACATCATGGGGCCGACGTCGAACACCCTGACCTCCCTCCCCGATGCCCTGATGGCCTCCGCGGCCCTCGCTATGTACTCCCCCCTGCCGCTCCCGCTCGTGCCCGTGACGACGGCCCTCGCCACGCCTGCGCCGTGGGCCGGGGCCCGATATAAGAGCGACGAGCCCCGGGGCGGCGCCGGAACCTATTTCCCGGGGCCCCGGGATGCCGGGGCCGTGGGGATATTCCGCGCCTACGACATAAGGGGGATCTACCCGGGGGAGCTGGGGCCGGAGCTCGCCCTGAGGATAGGCCTCGCGTACGGCTCCATAGCGTCGGGGAGGGGGGTCCGCGGGATCTACCTCGGAAGGGACGCCAGGCTGAGCGGGCCGGCCCTCGCCGCGGCCTTCTCCGCCGGCGCGATGGCCTCGGGGCTCGAGGTGGTCGACGTCGGGCTGGTCCACACGCCCCTGATCTACTGGCTCACAGCGAGGGAGGGGGGGAGGGGCATGGAGGGGGTCATGGTGACAGCCTCCCACAACCCGCCCGAGTACAACGGCCTCAAGGTCTCGCACGGGGGCATGGCCTACAGCTACGGCGACCTGTACGGCGAGGTCGAGAGGGCCCTGGCGGGAGGGGGCCCCGCGCCCCTCCCCTGGGACCGCGCGGGCAGCCGCTCCCAGGAGGACCGCCTGGGCGAGTACCTGGAGGACCTCCTGGGGAGGGCCCCGCGCCCCGAGCGCGGGCTCAGGGCGGTCGTGGACTCGAGCAACGGCTCCTGCTGGTTCGCGCGCGACGCGATGCTCCGCGCCGGGATATCGGCCATGGCCCTGAACTCGGAGCCGGACGGCAGGTTCCCCCGCCATCCCCCGGACCCGCTCAGGGAGGAGGCCTACTCGGACGCCTCCGAGGCCGTCCGCAGGGAGGGGGCGGACTTCGGCGTGGTCTTCGACGGGGACTGCGACCGCGTGGGCTTCGTGGACGAGTCCGGGAGGCCCATAGGCGGGGACGCGGCCGCCATGATACTCGCGCGCGACGTCCTCTCCAGGCGCCCCGGCTCCAAGGTCGTCCTCAACGTGATGATGTCCGGGGCGGTCGTGGACTACGTGCGCTCGCTCGGGGGGACCCCGATCATGGTCAGGGTGGGGCACCCCTTCATCCAGGAGGCAATGGCGGCGGAGGGTGCCGCGTTCGCCGCCGAGATAAGCGGCCACCTATACTTCTCGGACCACTACGGGTTCGACGACGCCCTCTACGCCGCCCTCAGGTTCGCGGCGGCGATATCCAGGGAGGGGGAGCCCCTCTCCCGCATAGTCGCCTCGCTCCCCAGGTACCACTCCTCGCCCGAGCAGAGGGTGCCCTGCCCCGACGACCTGAAGTTCAGGGTGGTGGAGGAGCTCAGGCGCAGGTACGAGGCCGAGGGGCTGAGGGTGATCCCGATAGACGGGGTCAGGGTGGAGGTCGAGGACGGGTGGTGGATAATCAGGGCGTCGAACACGGAGCCCGCGATAGTCATGAGGGCGGAGGCGAGGGACGAGGGGGCCCTGGCCAGGATCTCCTCGAGGATGAGGTCCGACCTGGAGGAAGCCCTCCGCTCCCTCGGCACAGCCGGGCGCTGAGGTGGACCTCGCCGTCCGGGGCCCTGACGACGAGGGAGCGGCCCTCGAGCGCCTCCATCGCGACCACCGCCGCGACCACCGCGTCCAGGGCGTCCCGGGACGCGGGGAGGGGGCCGTGGGCGACGCCCGCGGCGCCCAGGAGCTCGCCCACCCCGCGGCACCCGCTCGAGGCCAGGGCGCTCCTGGGGTGGGTCTCTATCGCCCTCGCCCCCAGGCGGCCCACTATCGAGATGGACCTGGCTGCCAGCTCCCTCATCCCGCGCCAGGCCGGCGGGAGGACCCTGTGGCCCATGCGGATGAGCTCGCGGTCCACCTCCCTGAGGGCACCGGAGGAGGGGAGGGAGAGGGGCGAGTCCACCGCCACGGCGTCCGCCCCGCGGAGGGCTGATACTATCTCGTCGTCGCCGGACAGGAGGGCCGCCCACTCGAGCCTGGGCCCGCCCCTCCCCAGGTCTATCATCGCGGCACCGCTCGGCCTCCTGGGGGAGGCCGAGGGATCGAGTCCCCCCGCCCTCACCGGGGATCGCCCCCGCGAGGACGAGGGGCCTCCCCTCTATCACCATTCCTACCAGCTTCCTCCTGCCGCTCTCCACGAGCCTCCAGACGGTCCCCCTGGAGACGCCCATCATGGCGGCGGCCTCCTCCTGGAGCATCCCCTCGTAGTCGACGAGCCTGAGGGCCTCCAGCTCGTCCATGGTCATCACGATCGCGCCCGGGCCCCCCGCGTGGGAGGGCGCCGGGACGAAGGCCGCGTACCTGGGCGCGAACCTGATTATCCTGGGCTTGGGCGGCCTGCCCCTCCTCCATCCCCAGCCCGGCCCCGGCATGGCCCGGGTGCGGCCCGGGCCGATTTAAGGGGCTCGCCCGCCCTCAGGGGGATGGGACCTGCTCGGCCGTTATGACCGGCGACAGGATCACCCGGCCGCCCCCGGTCGTCACCAGGTGGGGCCCCACCAGTATCTCCAGGTCGGCCGTGGAGCCGCCCCGGACGCGCAGGCCTCCCCCGATTATGGGGACCTTGAGGACGCCGCTGGGCACCTCTGCCGTCACGTTGACCGGCCCGATGGTGACCTCGGCGGACGCGATGACGAGCCTGACCTCAGTGTAGTTGCCGGCGGGGACGCTCGAGGAGGCGAGGAGCTGCGGGGAGGGGGTCAGCTCCACGGTCCTCGTCGAGTTGCTCACGGTCACCCACCCGCCGGACTCCGAGTGCAGCATCACGGAGGACACCGTCACGTAGACGGCGGCGTCCGGGTCGCCCTCCACGTAGACGTTCAGGGTCCCGCGGGAGTAGTGGTACCAGGCGGCCGCCCCCGCGGCCGCCACCACGATCGCGACCACTGCCGCTGTGAGCGCGCGGTTCACGGGGGAGGAGGGGGAGGGCGGGGGATAAGCTTTGCCTCCCCGCCATCATTAGATGATGAACTTAAGGATATAGCGCCCCTCGGCGCGCCGGCCGCGCGTGCGGGGCGACCTCCACGGGCTCGCTGCGCTGAGCGTCTTCCTCTCGATGTTCCTCTGGGGGTTCGCCGACGCGATAGCGCCGCTCGCCACCCAGTGGCCCATGGTCCCGGAGGGCGCCTACGTCTACATGCTGCTCGCGGTGCCCGTCGGGCTGGTGTCGGGCAACCTCGCGATGGGCCACCTGGCGGACAGGGTGGGCAGGAAGCCCGTGATGGTGGCGGCCCTCGCCATCTACGCGGCCGGCGCGGCCCTCGTAGCGCTCGCCGGCTCCTGGGCGCCGCTGGCCCTCGGGATCGCCCTCCTGGAGTTCTCGGTGGCCGGCGGGGACGAGCCCGCGATGCTCTCCTACCTGGCTGAGTCATCGCCGGCGCGCTCGCGCGGCTCCCTGATAATGCTGGCCTCCAACGGCGCGAACGTCGGGGCCGCCGCGGCGGCGGCAATCTCCATGCTCGCGGGCGGCGGCTTCGAGGGGCAGAGGCTGGCGCTCGCCGCGACGCTCGCGCTGGCCCTCCCGCTCGCGCTGGCGGTGAGGGCGGGGCTCCCCGAGTCGGCCGCCTGGCTGCGCGCGAGGGAGTCCGGGGCCGGGGCCTCGCTGAGGCGCGCCCTGGGCGGCGCGGCCAAGGCCTACTTCCTGGTCACGATAGCGCTGACCACCATCCTGACCTACGGCCTCGTGTCCTGGGCGCTCGCCCCCTACTTCTACCCGGGGATGGTCCCGCAGATAATCCTGGAGTTCAACGCCGGGGCGGTGGCGGGCGGCCTGCTGGGCTACGCGATCGTGGACCGCCAGGACAGGCGCTCAGCCTCCCTCCAATACTACGCGGGCGGGTTCCTCTCGGGGCTCGCGATAGTCGCCCAGCTGGCGCTCCTCCCCTCGGCGCTCTGGGCCTTCGTCCCGCTCCTGATGATCAACGGCGCATTCACCCAGCTGACCTGGGGGCTCAGGCTCGTGATGGAGCCCGAGCTCTTCCCGACCGGCCTCAGGGCCACGTCCATAGCGATCATCAGGACCTCGGGGTGGATCGCATACGTCGCGTCCCTCTTCCTCACCGGCGGCTTCACGGTGGTCTCGTTCATGGCCTACGACCTGGCCCTCTGGGCCCTGGGGGTGAGCGGCGCGGCCGTGTGGGCCGCGGCCGGCTACGAGACGAGGGGGAGGGCGATAGAGGAGCTGGACTTCCGCGCTAGTCCTCGGCGATCGCCACGACCCTGGCGGGCGAGCCGTCCAGGCCCCTCAGCCTCAGGGGCATCACGATGAAGAAGGCGCGGGCCGACCTGCGCCCGCGGAGGACCTCCCCCAGGTTCGCGACCTCCTCCACTATCAGGACGCCGTTCGAGAGCAGGATCCTGTGGACCTCCGCCCCCGTGTCGGTTATCGGGCCCATCGAGGCGACCCTCTCCCCCCATCCCCCTATGCTGAGCCCCTCGGTGCCCACGAGCGACACCCCCTTCCCCACCAGGTACCTGGCGCCGTCCACCGAGAGGTAGGGCCAAAGGAACAGGTACCTCCTGTTGATCCCCCTGAGGGAGTCCCACCCGGTGTGCAGGAAGACCATGTCGCCCCTCCGCAGCTCCCCGTCGAAGGCGCGCAGGTCCTCCGCGGTTATCGGCTCCCCGTCTCCCTTGCCGGTGAGGTCCAGCACGACCCCCTCGCCCATCAGCCTCTCGAGCGGTATCGCGTCCACGGGGGCCCCGTCCTCGAGCATGTGGGACGGGGCGTCCACGTGGGTCCCGTGGTGGGTGTTCATGCGCAGCTCCCTGAGCCTGTAGCCGTCCACCTCCATCAGCTTGGAGTCCTCCACCGAGAAGCGGCTGTTCGTCGGCCACGAAGGCATGCCGTGGTACATCTCGTGCGTCAGGTCTATCGCCCTGCGCCCCCTCAGGTCCATCATTGCCAGTCTATCACCGTCTTTATCTCCCCGGCCGGCCTCCTGGCGAGCACGTCCAGGGATTCCTCGGGCTTGACCACGCTCGTTATCATCGACTTGAGGACGCCGGGGTAGGAGTCCTTCCAGCTCGACAGGTAGTTGAGGGCCCTGATGTAGTGCTCCTTCGCGCCGTCCACGGTCCCTATTATCGTTATGTTCCTCTCCACTATGTCTATCACGTCCTGCCCGGTCAGGGGCTCGGAGCCCCCGGGCGCAGTGCCGAAGAGTATCGCGACGCCGTTCGGCCTCAGGGCCCTTATCCCGTCCATCGCCACCTCGGGGCTGCCCGTGGTCTCCACGAAGACGTCGGACTGGGGCAGCTGCTTCGACCTGTCCTCGCGCAGGAAGTACTCCGCGCCCATCCTGGACGCGAGCTCCGCCAGCCTACCCTCGGGGTCGTGCCTGCTGAACATCTTCACGTCCATCCCGATGGAGGAGAAGAGCATGGCGAAGAGCATCCCTATGGGGCCCGCGCCCGCTATGGTCACCGTGAGGCACGAGCGGGACCCGTCCCTGCAGTTGGGTATCGACCTCCTGGAGACGAGGTCGTAGACGTCGTAGGCCTTCACCACGTTCTTGAGCGGCTCCGCGAGGACCGCGAGCATCCCCAGGGACTCGTCGTCCACGCGCACCAGGTAAGTCGGGTCGTCCGTGAAGTAGTCCCTCATGAAGCCGTCGAGCCCCCTTATCCCCGCCTCCACGAAGTCCCCGTCGCTGCAGTTGTCCTGGCGGCCCACCAGGCAGTTGAGGCACTTCCCGGGCCTCCTGACCATGGGGACGACCAGCGACCCCTTCCTGAGCCTGGTGCCGGGGTCGACGTCCTCCACCCTGGCCAGGGCCTCGTGCCCTATTATGAGGTCCCCCGAGCCGGGCGGGGGCCTGGCGAAGGGGAGCTGGTTGTTCACGAGCCCCCTGTCGGTCCCGCATATGCCGGTGTAGAGGGTCCTGAGGAGGACCTCGCCCCTCCTCCTCTGCGGCTCCGGGACGTCCCTGAGCGCGGCCCCCGGCCTCCCCACCGTTATCGATATGGCCCTCACGCCCCGGCCCCCCGCGCCGCCTGTGATATCCCTTGCGGGACCCCGGAGATCCTCTCGTCCATCTCCAGGAGCGCCAGTATGAGCTCCGCGTGGGACCAGGCGAGCGGGGACGCGGAGAGCGGCGACCCGTCGTAGGGGTTCACCTGCTCCGGGAGGACCCCGGACGCCTGGGCGTGGGAGGCCACCCAGCCCAGGGCCTCCATTGCGTGCGGCAGGTCGCCCACCCTGATGTAGTACCTCGCGAGCCAGAGCGTCGTTATTATCCAGGGGTTGCCGGGTATCGAGGGGTCGTCCCTCACCCTCATGTACCCGTCCCCCTGGTACCTGGCGAGGCCGCCGACGCCCCTCACCCAGAGCCCCGACCTGAGCTGGCCGACCGTGGACTCGACGCGCGGGTCCCCCGGCTCCACGAGCCCCAGGAGCGGCACGGCCAGGAGGGCGCTGTCCAGCGTGAAGTCGGGCCGCCCGCCGATGATCGAGCGGGCGAACCTGCCCAGCTCCCTGGAGTAGAACTTGGAGAGGAAGGCCTCCCTCATCCTGGATGCGGCGGCGGTGTACCTGGACGCCCTGTCCTCCTCGCCGAAGAAGCCTGCCATCCAGGCCGCGGCGTTGAGCGCGGCGTACACGGAGGCCACCGTGAACGCGTGGACCCCGTAGCGCTCCTCCCAGAGGTCGTAGCTCTCCCTCGGGAGCCCGTCGTCCCCCACGAACCCCGCCATGAAGTCGGCCGCCCTCACGATCAGGCGCTCGTAGTACGGCGCCAGGAGCGCGACGTCGCCGCGCCTCCTGACGTACTCGCCGAGCGACCAGACGACCAGCGCTGTCTCGTCCTCCTGTATGTTCGCTATGGCGCGCCCGTCCCTCACCATCGGCAGCCAGGTGCTCGCGAGCTTCCCGTCCACGTAGTACTTGTGGTGGAAGTACCCCTCCTCGGATATCGAGGAGGCCATGAGGTCGAAGAACCTCGCCGCCATCTGGCTGTGGCCGGCCATGCTGAGCGCGTACGCCGCTATGGCGGCGTCCCTGGGCCACACGTAGTAATAGCCGTCCCTGTTCACCTTGAGCTGATCGCTGTCGAGCGAGGCCGCTATCCCGCCCACGGAGTTCACGTGCGTGGCGAGTATGAACAGGGAGCGCCTGAAGAGGTAGGGGTAATCCCCGCCCAGCCTGAGCGAGCGCCTGGACGACCAGTACGACCAGTAGTTGGACGTCCTCCTCAGCATGGAGGTCAGCCTGCCCCAGTCCAGGGATCCGCCCAGCGACGCCACGGACCCCATGTCCTGGCCGCACGCTATGAAGTAGAAGAAGGACTTGGAGCCGCGCGGCGCGAGGGCCGACGAGTACCTTATGACCGAGTCGACTGAGCCGTTCGCGACCGGGTTCATGGATAGCTCCCCGTCCTCCGCGTCCTTCCACGTCCCGGCGAACCCCCTGTGGCCCTTCACGCCCACCGCGTACTGGTCTATGGTGCCCCCGTCCTCGCCGACCGCCGACGCCAGGAAGTAGCGCGCCCCCTTGTAGTGCAGGACCCCCCTGAGCGCCGGGTGGTAGATCCCCGTGTCGCCGATGTCGTTGCCGTAGATGTAGAAGTTCTGGTGCATGAACGCGGAGAACCTCCTCCCCGAGTCCGACAGGTTCCTCACGGTCACGAGCCTCGCGTACACGTCCTCCAGGACGTCCACGAAGTCCCTGGTCACGACCTCGACGCCCAGCCCCGGGGGCGCGTAGACCGCCCGGGAGATCATCGTGTCCCCCTCGTAGTCCGTCTCCCTGAGCGCCGACCTGTCCAGCCAGCGGAAGGTCCCGTCCACCGATATCCCGAACATGAAGGGCTGCCCCACCGCGTGGTTGTCGCGGGCGGCCCTGGAGTAGTAGAAGTCCACTATCCAGTGGTTGGCGTCGAAGGCCACCAGGACCCGGCCGTTCCCCAGCGGGGTGTACCGAACCACGTGGTCGCTCCGGGCCCGCCTCTATTAGGCGTTTGCTGGCCCCCCTTAAATAGGGGGCGGCGCGGGAGGGGACCGTGCCGGTGCGCAGGGAGGAGGTCCTGGAGGTCCTCATGCGGGGGCTCGCGGCGGCGGACCCGGAGGGCGCGGTCAGGAGGAGGGCCTCCCGCCTGGGCGCCGCCAGCCTCAGGGTGCTCGCGTTCGGGAAGGCCGCCTGCAGGATGGCGTCCGGGGCCGCGGCGGCCCTCGGCGACCGCGTGGAGGAGGGCCTGGTGATAGTCCCCAGGGGCTACCCGTGCGGGGACCTGGGGGGCATGAGGATCCTCGAGGGCACCCACCCGCTGCCGTCCCCCGAGAACGTGCGCGCGTCGGAGGAGGCGCGCGGGCTGGTGGGGCGCGTGCGCGAGGACGAGGTGCTCCTGGTGCTGATCTCGGGAGGGGGGTCCGCGCTGCTCGAGGTCCCCAAGGAGGGCGTCGGCGTGGAGGAGGAGGCGGCGCTCGTGGGGGAGCTGATGAGGAGGGGGGCAGACGTGAGGGAGATCAACGCGGTGAGGAAGCACCTGTCGGAGGTCAAGGGCGGCCAGCTCCTCCGCGGGTTCAGGGGGCGCGCGTGCGTCTCCCTCATAGTCTCGGACGTCGTGGGCAACCCGATAGACGCGATAGCGTCGGGCCCGACCGCCCCGGACCCCACCACCTACTCGGACGCGCTGGGCGTCCTGAGGAGGTACGGCCTGCTGGAGAGGTTCCCCGGGGCCGCGCGCCTGCTCGAGAGGGGGGCCAGGGGGGAGCTCGGGGAGACGCTGAAGCCCGGGGACCCCGTCTTCTCGCGCGTGGTGAACGAGGTCGTGCTGGACAACCGCCCGGCCCTCGCGGCGGCCGCCGCCGCGGCCAGGGGGCTCGGCTACCGCGCGCAGGTCCTCACCGACTCCATGGAGGGGGAGGCCAGGGAGGTGGGGAGGTTCCTGGGGTCCCTGGCCGCCAGGGGGGCCAGGAGGGCGCAGCTGGCGGGGGGCGAGACCACGGTCACCGTGTTGGGCGGGGGGAGGGGCGGCAGGAACCAGGAGCTCGCCCTGGGCGCGGCGCTCCAGGTGAGGAGGCTGGGTATGGCGGCCCGCGCCGGGGTCGGGGCGCTCGCCACCGACGGGGTGGACGGCAACTCCCCGGCGGCGGGCGCCGCCCTGGGGTCGGAGGACATCGCCTCGATGGACGAGGACGGCGCCAGGGCGGCCCTCCGCGAGAGCGACTCGTACGGGTTCCTGGGGCGCGCCGGGCTGGCCGTGGTGACGGGCCCCACGGGGACGAACGTGAACGACCTGGCGGTGGTCCTGGTCAGGGGGTAGCGCTGGCGCTTAAATATCCGGGGCGCCCACGGGGGCAGGTTGCCCACGGAGCTCCTCTACCTGAACGACTCCTACCTGAGGAGGTTCGACGCGACGGTCGTCAGGGCGGACCCACGGGGGGTCGTGCTAGACAGGACAGCCTTCTACCCGGGGGGAGGCGGCCAGCCGCCCGACTCCGGTTACCTGATCGCGGGCGGGGAGCGCCTGCCCGTGGAGGGGGCCTCGATGGACGGCGACGAGGTCCTCCACGCGGTGCGGGGCCCCGCCCCTCCGGCGGGGGCCCGCGTGGTCGGGGAGCTGGACTGGGGGAGGAGGTACGCCCACATGAGGCTCCACACTGCAATACACCTGCTCGACGCGCTCCTCGTGAGGTCGGGCGCCGAAGGCCAGATCACGGGGAGCCAGATATACGACGACCGCGCCAGGGTCGACTTCGACTGGCCGGGCTTCTCGAGGGAGGCCCTCCAGCGCCTGGTGGATGAGGCGAACTCGGAGATAGGGAGGGGGAGGAGGGTGCTCGTGAGGTACCTGACGGGGGAGGAGGCCCGGGCGATCCCGAACATAGCCAGGACGGCCCCGGGGAGGGAGCTCCTGGGCAGGCTGGAGGTCGTCAGGGTCGTCGAGATAGAGGGGCTGGACGCCCAGATGGACGGGGGGACCCACGTCTCCGACATAAGGGAGATAGGCCGCATAGCGGTGACACGGGTGGAGAACAAGGGAAGGAGGAACAAGAGGGTCGAGTTCACCCTGGGCCGATGGACCTTCCGCGCTCGGCCTCGGCCAAGGCATCGGCCATCCTGGCCACCTGCTCCGGGGCAGGCCTCTCCCTGAACGACTCCACGCCGAGGACGCGCAGGCCGGCCTCCCTGAGCGCGTTCTCCACGCGCCTGGCGGCGTTGGATCCCCACGCGTACGACACCATGGCCGCCGCCGGCTTGCCGGTGCCCTTCATCTTGGACCTGATGAGGTGGAGGATGTACTCCATGCGGGGATGCACCTCCGAGTCGTACGTCGGGGTGGCCAGCACCATGGCGGACGCGGAGTTCGCCCGCGCGATGAATTCCTCGGGGCTCCCGCTGTCCACGTCGTTCGCCGCGAAGGAGCTGACGGACATCCCCCTCCTGACAAAATGAACGGCAAGCCCCGCCCTTCTTGGCGGGGATGGTGGGAATGGCTTAAAGGGCGATGCCCACATGCCTTCCGATGCCCGCCGTGGGGTTCCGCTTCAGGGCTTACGCGGGCCAGCGGACGTTGGGGGCGTTAAAGGCCCAGTTGAGGCTGGCCTGCGAGGTCTACAACACCCTGCGGCGGGCGGACATCGATTTCCGCCGCGAGAACGGGAGGGGACTGAGCCTCACGGAGCTGAGGCAGCTGGCGCTGGACCTGAGGAAGCGGAACGAGGACTACCGGCAGCTCTACTCCCAGGTGGCTCAGGAGATCGCCGACCGGTTCTACAACGCCAAACGGAGGTTCCTCGAGGGCTCCGCGAGGAGGTTCCCCAGGGAGAAGAAGCCCCACAGGTACTACTCGTTGACGTACCCGCAGAAAGGCTGGAGGATACTCAGCGTCAGGGAGATCAGGGCGGGAAGCAGGAACAGGAAAAAGCTCATCACGCTGAGGCTGTCCCACCTGGGCACCTTCAGGGTCATCGCCCACAGGGACTTCCCGATGGACGATGTGAGGAGGGTGGCGGTGAAGCTCGCCGGGTCCGGGAGGTTATATGTATCCTTCTTCGTCGAGGACTACGAGTTCCCGCGGCTCCCCGGGACGGGCAGGGCGGTCGCCATCGACGTCGGGGTGGAGAAGTTGCTCGTGACCTCCGACGGCGAGTACCTGCCGAACCCGAGGCCCTATGAGAAGGCACTCAAGAAGCTGAGGAGGCTGCAGAGGGAGCTCTCGAGGAAGAGGTTCCTCTCCCATAACTGGCTCAGGACTAAAGTAAGGCTGGCCAGGGCGCACGAGCACCTGGCGAACCTGAGGAGGGACACGTACATGAAGCTGGGGAGATACCTGGCCGAGCGCTACGACGTGGTGGCCATGGAGGACATCGACGTGAAACGGCTGATCGGTGAGTCGAGCAGGGCGCTCAGGAGGGGCCTCCAGGACGCCGCCCTCGGCATGATGCGCTCAATAGTGAAGTACCAGGTCGAGAAGTACGGGAAGGCATTCCTCCTCGTCGACCCGAGGGACTCCTCGAGGGCGTGCGCGAGGTGCGGGTTCGTGAAGCATGATCTGAGGCTGGGCGACAGGGCCTTCGAGTGCCCGGCCTGCGGCTGGAGGGTCGATCGCGACTACAACGCGTCCCTCAACGCGCTGAGGAGGGCAGGGCGGGAGCCACCCGCGGCGCCTGTGGAGCTCCGCCCTCTACCCGCGGCCGAGGGCCGCGGGCAAGGTGGGGCAGTGAAGCAGGAAGCCTCGCCCTTCAGGGCGGGGTAGCTCACCCTGCGCGGGTCGACCACCTCCCGGAGGGCGTCGATGAACTGCTCCGAATACGCCCCCTTCCACGTGTCTATCAGCACGAAGCCGTCGGGCGCCCTCAGCAGGTAGGAGTTGTAGGTGATGCCCTCGGGGATCCTCCAGGCGGCCTCGAAGAACTCGGTCCTGTCGTCGAGCCTCAGGAGCCAGACGCCGTCGTCGATCTCGCGCACCTGATATTTGACCATAAGGGGAAAACTCCGCGGAATAATTTAAACATTGGGTAATTATTGTTAACCTGAGGAGCCCCGATCGTCCCCGATTATCCCGCGGACTGAGGAGAGCAGGGCCTCCGCCTCGCGCTCCCCGAGGGGCCTCAGGGGCCTTGGCAGGTACCCGCTCGGGCTCCTCCTCCCCATGACGAGGGCCTGGAACAGGTAGTAGTAGGCGGAGGGGAACTCGAACGCGGAGAGCTCCGCCATGAGGCGCGAGAGCCTGGACTGCAGCTCGGGGGAGCCGGTGCGCCAGACCCTCCCCGGGAGGTCCGTGAAGTTGGAGGTGCCGCAGACCCCGCCGTGCGCCCCCAGGACCCTGGCGGGCAGCAGGAGGTCGTCCTGCCCCTCGTAGACGGGGATCCCCGGGAGCTCCCGGAGGTACCCCTGGAGGGACGCCAGGTCCCTGGAGCTGTCCTTCACGCCGGCGACGAGCCCCGTGGCGCGGGCCACCTCGGCCGCGGTCCCGGGCTCCACGCGGTTCCTGGCCATCTGGGGTATGTTGTAGATCACTATGGGGACGTCGGCCGAGCGCGCCAGGGCCGAGTAGTAGTCGGCTATCTCGCCCTGGCTGAGCTCCGAGTAGAAGGGCGGCACGGAGATCACTGCCGCGGCGCCCGCGTCGCGGGCCAGCCTGGCCAGCTCCACGGCCTCCTCCAGGTTCCCCCTGTGGACGCCGGGGAGCAACGAGAGCCCGGAGGGGAGGCGGGCCGCGAACTCCGATATTAGGCGCGAGTGCTCTGAGAGGCTCAGGAGGTGGAAGGAGCCGACGGAGCTGGCCGGGAACACCGCCGCCGCGCCCGAGGACCTGAGGAACTCCAGCAGCTCGGATATCCCCTCGCGGTCCAGCTCGCCGTCCCTCAGCGGCGTGACCGCCGGCGTCACTATGCCGCCCGGGAGGCGGGCCATCGGCGTCGCCCTCGGGAATAGGGGGGTATGACCTCCCCCTCCAGCGGGTTGGGGCCATAGTCGACGTAGACGTTCTTTATCCTCGTGTACTCCAGCACGCCGTATATCGAGTTCTCGCCCGCCTGCCCGGACATCCTGAATCCCGTGTGATATCCCTGGGTGGCCTCCGGCCCCGGCATGTTCACGTAGAGCTCCCCGAACTTGATCTCCCTGGCCGCCCTCATAGCGAGCGAGACGTCCCTCGTGAAGAGGTAGGACGCGAGCCCGTAGATCGAGTCGTTGGCGAGCTCTATCATCTCGCCGAAGTCGTCGCCCACCCTCATCGCGGGGAGCACGGGCCCGAAGATCTCCTCCCTGAACACGGCGGAGCTCTGGTCCCTGCCCTCCAGGATCGTGGGCAGGTAGTGGAACCCGCCCGAGAGCGGCTCCGGGAGCGAGGGGCGGCCCCCTCCGTGCAGGACCTTCAGCCCGTCCGCCTTCGCGCGCTCGACGAGCCCCGACACCTTCCTCAGCGCGCCCTCGTTTATGAGCGGGCCCATCTCGTTCCTCCTCGGGTCCCCGACCCTGAGGGAGGCGGTGAGCTCGAGGAACCTGCGCATGAACGCGTCGTACACGTCGCGGTGGACGAAGAGCCTCTCGGCGGCTATGCAGGACTGGCCGGCGTTCCAGTACTTGGCCCACATGAGCACGCGGGCCGCGAGCTCCAGGTCCGCGTCCTTCCACACCATGAACGGGGCCTTCCCGCCCAGCTCCAGTATCACCTTCGCCATGGAGCTGGCGGCGGACGCCATCACCTCCTTCCCCGTGCCCGTCTCGCCCGTCAGCGTTATCAGCGCCACCTTGCGGCTGGAGGTCAGCGCCGGCCCTATCGCGCTCCCCCTCCCCGTCACGAAGTTCAGCACCCCCCTCGGGAGGCCGGCCTCCTGGAACGCCCTGACGAGCCACTCGCCGGTGAACGGGGTGTCCGAGCTGGGCTTCAGCACCACGGTGTTCCCCGTGACGAGCGCCGGCCCCACCTTCCTCGCTATCATGCCGGCCGGGAAGTTCCAGGGGGTTATCGCAGCGACGACCCCGTAGGGCACGCGGTACTGGAATATCACCCTCTCGGGCTTCGTCCCCTCCACCACGTCGCCCGTTATCTTCCTCGCCATCTCCGCGTAGTAGGTCAACTGGTCCAGCACCCCGTCGACCTCCTGGGCGGCCTCCCTGGCGGGCTTGCCGACCTCGTCTATCAGGAGGTCCTCCAGCTCGGACCTCCTGGACCTTATGACCTCTATCGCCCTCCAGATGTACTTGGCGCGCTCGACCGAGGTGAGCCTCTCCCAGGCCCCCTGGGCCTCGTACGCCGCGTCGATCGCCCTGGCCACGTCGTCGGGGGTGGCGGAGGCGAACTGGCCTATGGGCCTCCCCGTCGAGGGGTTCAGCTTCTCGAGGAACTCCCCGCCCGAGGGGTTCACCCACTCCCCGTTTATGAAGAGGAGGGAGCGCCTCATCGATCTCCGTGGGCCGCCCTCCGATATAAGTGTGGCTCAGGGGATCCTGGACGAGTCCCCCTCGATCCACGTGCCCCTCACGACCCACACCGGCTCCCCGGGCACCCTCTCCTCGAGGCCCTCCGCCCTGTGGGACTCCAGCACGTCCTCCCTGACCTCCACGCCCAGCCCGGGGCCCCGGGGCACCGCGTGGTGCCCGTCGACCACCCTCATGGAGTCGCCGACCAGGTCCCTCTTCCACCGCGGGAAGAAGTCGTAGAACGTCTCCTGTATCATGAAGTTGGGTATGGTGGCGTCGAGCTGCAGCGTCGCGGCGTTCTGGATGGGGCCGAACGCGTTGTGGTAGGCCATCCTGACGCCGAAGGAGTCCGCGATGGCCGCTATCTTCCAGGCCTCCGTTATCCCCCCGACGTTCGTCACGTCCACCTGGAGGAAGTCGACCAGCCCCTCCCTCAGGTACTGGAGGGCCTCCTCCTTGTTCAGTATCCTCTCGCCCAGCGCCACGGGGACGCGCGCCGCGGCCCTGTACCTCCTGAGCCCCTCGAGGTCGTGCGGGTGGACGGGCTCCTCCATGAAGAGCGGGGAGTACTTCGCCAGGGCCTCCGCCACCCTGATCGCCGACTCGTACCCGAACCTGCCGTGGTGCTCTATCATTATGTGCACGTCCTCGCCCACTGCCTCCCTGACCGCCGCGACTATCCTCGAGGCCCTCTCGATGCCCGCGCGGTCTATGTAGTCGTAGTAGCCCCCGAAGGGGTCGAACTTCAGGCCCCTGTAGCCCATCCCCACCACCCTCTCCGCCGCGGCCGCGAACTCGTCCGGGGTCCTGCAGCCGCCGTACCACCCGTTCGCGTAGGCCAGGATCCTGTCGCGGTGGAGGCCCCCCAGGAGCTCGTGCACGGGGGCGCCGAGCTCCCTCCCCTTGATGTCCCAGAGCGCTATGTCGAGCGCGGACAGCGCGGCCGTGGACTCTATGGAGCGGTGGAGGTAGAAGTCCTCCATCATCCAGCGCCTGTGGATGGACTCTATCGCGTGGGCGTCGGAGCCGACCGCGACCGTGGCCAGGCGCCTCACCGCCTCCACGACCTGGCCCGTCCTGAGGGTGGGGACGGCCTCGCCGTACCCGACCGCCCCGTTCGACGTCTCCACGCGCACGAGCACCATCAGGGACGCCCAGGTTGCCGCGGAGCCCCTCTCGCCTATCACCAGGGGCTCCACCCTCGCTATGGTGGCCATGGGGCCCCGGGGCGGGCCGCCCCCTAAAAGGATTGCCGCCTCGGCGCCGCGCGTCGAGCATCACGCGGCCGTCCCTGTCCCCGGAGGACAGCTCCTCCAGGGCCCTGCGCGCGTCTCCCAGGCCGTGGACGCGCCAGACGCGCGCGCTCAGGCCGCGCGAGGCCGCTATGGAGAGCAGCTGCCGGAGCTCGGACCTCGTCCCCCCGGTGGTCCCGACGATCGAGATCTCCCTCGAGTAAATGGCCCTCACGTCCAGGGGCACGACCTCGCCCGTGAGCGCGCCGTAGGCCACGAGCCTGCCGCCGGGGCCCAGCAGCCCGATCGACCACGGGGCGGTCCCGGAGCCGAGCGCGTCGACCACGACGTCCGCCATCGCGCCGCCGGTGAGGGCCGAGACCGCCTCGGCCGCGGACTCGGGGTCGACAACCTCGTCGGCGCCCATGTCCCTGAGCCAGGCCCTGGGCCTCCTGGAGATCGCTATCACGCGCGCCCCCATCAGGCGGGCCAGCTGCACCGCGAACATGCCGGTGTTGCCCGAGGCCCCCACGACGACCGCAGTCTCGCCGGCCCTGAGGCCGGCGGCGCGGAGGGCGTGGTACGCTGTGAGCGCGGAGACCGGGAGGCTCGCCAGCAGGTCCCAGTCCAGCCGCGCGCCCACCCTGACCACGGAGGCCTCCGGCACGACCGCCAGCTCGGCGAAGCCGCCGTTCGAGGCGACGCCCAGGACTCCCCCGACGCGGCACAGCATCTCCCTCCCCGAGAGGCACATATCGCAGCGGCCGCAGAAGATCCTGGGGTAATCGATCACGACGTCGCCAGGCGAGATGCCCTCCACGTCCCGGCCGACCTCCTCCACGACCCCCGCGAACTCGGCCCCCGGTATGTGGGGCATGGGCCGCGGGCTCCTCGCGCCCACCACCGTGAGGCGATCGATGGGGTTCACGCCGGCGCGCTCGACCCTCACCAGCACTTCGCGCGGCCCGGGGCGGGGCGCCTCGACCTCCCTCACCTCCAAGTTCTCCAGGCCCGGCCTGTCGAACACCGCGGCCCTCACGCCGGGCGCTTGGCGCGGCGGCGTTTAACCGTTCGCGGGCGGCGCCCGCGAAAACCGGGGCGCAAACGCCGGGAAGAGGCCATTTTCAGGCGCGGCGGACGCGGGATAACGCCTTAAAGGCGAGGGCCCCGCGAGCCCCGACATGGAGGTCGAGAGGCCGCTGCTCCTGACGCCGGGCCCGACGATCCTGCACAGGTCCGTCAGGGAGGCGCTCGCCGGCCCGCAGCTCTCCCACGACTCACCCGAGTTCCTGGAGGTCCTGGGGAGGCTGCCGGGCATGGTGAGGAAGGTCGTGCGCTCCGACTCCGCGCGCGTTGCCCTGGTGACCGGGTCCGGGACCCTGGGCATGGAGATGGCGATGGCGTCGCTGCTCTCCAGGGAGGACAGGGTCCTGGTGCTCGAATCGGGGTACTTCGGCAGCAGGCTGGCGGAGATAGCGCGCATGTACGCGGGGTCCGTGGACGTCCTGAGCGCGCCGCCGGGGCGCCTCGTGCCGGCGGACAGCTACAGGGCGGCCCTGGAGACCGGGAGGTACCGCGCGGTGGCCGTGACCCACGTGGACACGGCGACGGGGCTCGAGTGGCCGCTGGAGGACCTCGCCAGGGCGAGCCGCGACGCCGGGTCGATACTCCTGGTCGACGGCGTGAGCAGCGTGGGCGGCGCGAGGCTCGAGATGGACAGGCTCGGCGTCGGGGTCCTGGTGACCTCCTCCCAGAAGTGCCTGGCGGCCCCCCCGGGCGTGGCCCTCATAGCAGTCTCGGAGGAGGCCGCCCGCGGCCTGAGGGATTCGGGGTCCCTCTACATGGACCTCAGGAGGTGGATCGAGGTCTCCGAGTCCCCCGGCAGGTACCTGTCGACGCCGGCCGTCAACCTGTTCGTCGCCCTGGAGCGGGCCCTCGAGATAGTGCTGGAGGAGGGGATGGAGGCCAGGTGGGCCAGGCACGAGTCGAACGCCTCGTTCCTGAGGGACGAGATGTCCAGGAGGGGCATGCGCGCCATCGCCGAGGCGCCCTCCCCAACCGTGAGCGTGTTCGACCTGGCGCCCCTCGGGATCGACGCGCTGTGGCTCAGGAGGGAGCTGTACGAGCGCCGCGGCGTGTGGACGGGTATCGGCGTCGGGCCGAACAAGTCGAGGCACATCAGGGTGGGGCACATGGGGAACGTCTCCAGGGCCCACCTGGAGTTCTTCCTGGGGGCGCTGGACGAGGCCCTGGCCGGCCGCGCCCGCGGGCGGCGACGGCCGAGGATAAAATGAATTTAAAATTAAATAAAATTAAATCCTAAGGGAATCAGGCGCCCAGGGGGCCTCGGAATCTGCCGTACCTGCGGCCGCCGCCCCTGCGGGGCGGGCGGTCCTCGTACTCCTTGTCGGAGAGGTTGTTCTCCGTGTTCACCTCGCCCTCGAATGGGGTGTCCGAGACCTCGAGGATCCCGTACCTCCCCACGTTCAGGCGCATGTGCCCCCTGAATAGGTTGACGTAGCCGTTCCTCAGCGCCACGGTGCTCCCGACCTCCACCTTGTCTATGTCGTCGTCCCAGAGCGTGAGGTATATGCTCCCGGTCTCGTCGCCCAGGAGCACCTCCGCCACGCGGTGAGGCGAGCCATCCCTTCCGGATGAGACCTCCCTGACGGACCCCTTGGACACGACCTTGCCCACGACGTTTACCGAGCGCGAGTTGGGCTTCAACTCGCCTATCTTGACGTCAACCGGTTCGTTGAACCGGTTGAAATCGCGCTGCAATTGTACCTACCTTCTCTTGCCTGAGAGGCGAGGCTACTATATTTAAAGGTTTCCCGGGAGGCTATCGGTCGCCCTCGGAGCTCGCCCCGATCTCCCGGGGGCTCGCCTCGAGCGCCCCCCTCAGCCGCTCCAGGAGCTCCGCGTCGCCGCGCCTCCCCAGCTCCCTCAGCATCTCGATTATCGGCGCGGACACCTTGTTGACTATGGCCTTCGTCATGGCGTCGAGGACTTCCCTCCCGTCCTCCATCCCCAGGATCCTGAGGGCGCGCTCTAGCTCGAGCTCCCTCACGCGCTCCGCCCTCTCCATGAGGGACCTTATGACGCCGTCGGCGATGGCGCCCATCAGCTGCCCCTCGAACCTGCCGGCCTCCTCCATGACGATGGATGCCGCGCGCTCCGCCTCGGCCGCGCGCCTGAGCCTGTTGTCCTCCGCCAGGTCCACCAGATCGTCTATCGTGAGGACCTGGACCGTGGGGCGGGCGGAGGGGCGCTCCACCGCCCTCGGCACCGATACGTCGAGGATGAGCAGGTCGGACGCGGGCATCATGTCCTCGGTTATCACCGGCGAGGGCGAGGAGACCGCCACTATGGCGGCATCTGCGGACGCCAGCGCCCTCCTCAGGTCCTCGAGGGGGATCGCCCTGTAGCCCAGCCTGGAGGCGAGGGACGCCGCCCTCCCGAACGTCCTGTTCGCTATCGTAACGTCGGAGAATCCGGCGTCCCTCAGGTAGGAGGCTATCAGGGAGCCCATGTGGCCAGCCCCTATCACGAGGAGGCGGGAGCCCGGGCCGAGCCTCCTCGAGATCATGTCCACGGCCAGCCTGGCGACGCTCACGGACCCGCGGGACACCCCGGTCTCCGTGCGCACGCGGCGGCCGACCCTCACGGCGCGCTCGAAGAGCATCCTCAGCATCGGCCCGGCGGATCCGGCCTCGATCGCGCGCTCTGCCGCGTCGCGCACCTGGCCGAGTATCTCGTGCTCGCCGACCACCATGGACTCGAGGCCGGAGGCGACCCTGAACAGGTGGACCACGGCATCGAACCCCGCGAGAGCGAACGCGCCGCCACCGCCCCTGCGCCCGATGATCTCCCTGAGCCTGGCGGCCTGCGCCATCGGGTCGCGCGAGCGCGAGTACAGGTAAACCTCGAAGCGGTTGCACGTCTGGAGGATCGCGACCTCGTCCGCGCCCAGCTCCTCCAAGAGCCTCGTGGCGGCGGCCCCGGGGTCGGGCTCCTGGAGCGCCGAGAGGACCTCGGTCGAGGCGGAGCGGAAGTCGACGCCAACGCACGCGTAACCGTCTATCGGGGAAGGGCGCCCCCCTGCCACGGCCACGGCGGTGCGAGCGAGGACCTGCTTAAACGCGTTTGCCCGGAGGCGCGCAGTGCCGGCCAGATGGGGTTTCGCCCCATGAGGGACGCGGCCCCGCACCCCCGCGTTCGCATCCTCCTTCCATCACCGGATGCCCCGCGCCGCTCCCGGGCATTCCGGGGGCTCGGGCCGGGGCGCCGCCGCGGGACATGCCCAGCGCAATACGCATATATTGAGGGGAGCGCGCGCAGCACCGCCTTGAGCGTCGCCCCGAGGCCGGACTCCCTGAGGTTCGGGCCCGCCGGCATACCCATCTCGTCGCCGAGGCGCACCGCGGAGGACGGGGTGATCCGCGTCGCCGAGATGGGCCTCGGCGCGATGGAGCTCGAGTTCGTGCGCGGCGTCAGGATGAGCGCTGAGGCGGCGGCGCGCGTCAGGGAGGCGGCGGGGTCCCGCGGCGTCCTCCTGACCGTCCACGCCCCATACTACGTGAACCTGCTCTCCGATGACCCGGGGAAGGTCGAGGCGTCGATCACTAGGATAATGGAGTCCGCGCGCGTGGGGGCGTCGGCGGGCGCCTGGTCAGTGGTGTTCCACGCCGGGTACTACGGGGGGCTCGGCCCCGCCGATGCTGTGAGGCGCGTCAGGGAGTCGCTCCTCAAGGTGACGCGCGCCCTCGGGGACGAGGGGGTGAGGATCTGGATCAGGCCGGAGACCATGGGGGGACTGGCGGAGGTCGGGGACCTCGCGGAGGTCATCGACATCGTGGACGGGATCGAGGGGGCGCTGCCCTGCCTGGACTTCGCGCACATGTACGCCAGGTCGCTCGGCTCGATGAACTCGAGGGACGCGTTCAGGGAGGCGCTGGCGCTCTTGGAGAGGAGGCTGGGGAGGGAGGCGCTCGATAACTTTCACGCGCACATGTCGGGCATGGAGTACGGGCCGAGGGGCGAGAGGAGGCACCTGCCCCTGGAGGAGTCCGAGTTCAGGTGGCGGGAGGCCCTGGACGCCCTGAGGGAGTTCGGCCCGAGGGGCGCGCTGATATCGGAGTCCCCGCTGCTGGAGGAGGACGCGCTCCTCATGATGAAGCATTACAGGGGGGGCCGCCGGGGCAGGAGAGGAGCGAGGAGATGAGCAGGGCGTAGACCCTGGCGACGGTCATCATCTCGGACACGCTGTTCCTCTCGTCGGCCGCGTGCGCGTAGGAGTCGTCGCCGGGGCCGTAAGTCAGGGCCTCCACGCCCGCGAGCTGGAAGTACCTGGTGTCGAGCCCCCCGGGGCAGACCGTGAGGCGGGGCGGGGAGCCCGTGACCTCCCTCACGGCGTCCGAAAGCGCGCTGGCGAGCCTCCCGCGCGGGTCGATGACGGAGGGGGGAGAGCGCGAGGTCACGCGCAGCTCCACGGAGTACCCGGCGGACCTCAGCGGGGCGGACGCCCTCTCGAGCGCCTCGCGGAGCTCGCGCTCGGCCTCCTCCAGGCCCTCCTCGGGTATCAGCCTCCTGTCGACCGTGAAGGAGTAGCGCCCGGGCACGACGTTCACCTTGGCGCCGCCGGAGACCGCGCCGCCCAGCGTGACCGTGGGCGCCGCCTCCCTGGGGTCCGCGAATGGGTAGGAGCTGCGCCTCGACGACAGCGTGGAATTGAGCTCCTCCGAGAGCGCCATGGCGAGCCTCGCCATGCCGTCGAACGCGTTGAGGCCGAGCCAGGGGGTGGACCCGTGCGCCTGCCTCCCCCTCACCTCCACCTCCGCCCACAGGTTGCCCTTGTTCCCTATCCACACGTTCCCGGAGCCGCTCGCCTCCGGCACCACCACGTAGTCCGGGGAGACGAGCCCGGCCTCCACCATGTACTTGACCCCGGTCTCGCCGCCGGTCTCCTCGTCGGGCGTGAAGGAGAGCTCGACGGTGCCGAAGTCGCCCGCGCCGGCCATGGCGGCGGCCTGCGCCGCCAGGATGGCCGCCGCCATCCCGCCCTTCATGTCCACGACCCCCCTCCCGTAAACCAGGTCGCCCTCCACCGACAGGCGGAACGGGTCCCTGCTCCACCCCTCGCCGGGCGGCACGACGTCGTAGTGGGAGTTGAAGTGGATCACCGGCCGTCCCGAGCCGGCGCGCGCGATCACCACGTACCTGGGGTGGTCCGCGTGCTGCGGTATGTACCTCTCGAGGTAGTCCCTCGGGACCTCCACCACGCTCACATCGTAGCCCGCGTCCTCCATTATGGAGTGCAGGACCTCGACCATCTCCCCGTAGGACTCGCCGGGCGGGTTCACGGTGGGGACCGCGACCAGCCGCCCGAGCACGTCCAGGAGCCTCGCCGCGCCCAGGGATTCCAGGTGGTCCAGCGAGGCCCTCCTGAGGTCGGCGCAGTATCCACACGAGGCCACGCCGGATCGCGGGGGGCGCGGGCTAAAATCGTTTGCCGGATACCGGCGCTCGGGCCGCCGAGCCCGCGGCGGGCGCTCGCCCGTACCGGGACAGGGAGTACATGAGGGCCGAGAACTCGGCGGCGCCCGCGGACACCATGGAGGCGATCCCCAGGAGCTCGGACCCCGTCGCGTGCAGGACCGCGTAATAGATGCCGTAGGGCACGCCCACCAGGAGCGATATCAATATGAAGTTCAGGACCGCCTGAAGGGTGCTCAGGGATCCGCCCTCCCTCAGCGTCCTCTCGAACATTATCCCGGCCGCGGGGATCGAGCTGGCCGGCGCCAGGACCCCGGCCAGGAGCGGCGCTATGTAGGCCGGCCCCACGCCCCTGAGCGCCATCGCGGCGGAGAACGTGCCCTCGAAGGCGTAGTAGACCACCAGGAGCAGCAGGATCTTCGGGAGCGCCATGCTGACCCTGGTGACCGGGAGCGTCCTCATGGCGGCCGCCCCCCGGACCTCTATCGCGTAGAGGGAGTACGGGATGAATATCGTGAAGTAAGCGATCTCTATTCCGTAGTACGCGGACATCGCCCTCAGGACGCCCGGCGGAGCGTTGTACGTGGTCACCATGAATACGACGAAGAGCACGAACGGAACGACCAGCATCGAGGCCATCACGGACCTGGCGGACATCTGGATGTCCGCCCTCAGGATGGCGAGCGTCCTGGACCTGATGATCCTCCATCCTCCCCTCACCCTCTTGGCGATCGCGGCCGGTGAGCTGGCGTGCAGTATCCTGAGGGCCGCGGATGGGAGCCTCGTGTACGCGTAATACCCGAGGAGCGCAGCCCAGATGGCCGTGGACGCTGCCCCGATCGGAGAGCAGATGAACGCGCCGGATGCCAGGGGCAGGAACTCCAGCGGAGCGTACCTCGAGGCGTCGATCCCCGCGAAGTACGCGGGACTTATCAGGAATATGAGAAATATCAGCGGCAGGAGGGCGGACAGCGCCCTCATGGCGTACGACTTCGCCTGGGACTTGGAGGCGGATGAGAACGCGAATATCGTCGCCTCTATCGCTATGATGGCCACCTCTATCCCGAAGACCACGCCGAGGAACGGGTATGGCGCGCCGACTATCGCGGAGGCGAGGGCCGATCCGGCCAGTAGGGCCACCAGTGGATAGTCGATGAGCGACATGAAGGCGCGGGCGAACATCCGCTCCAGCTCCCCCTCGTCGATGGGCAGCAGGTAGAGCGCGTCCCTCATGTACGAGGATCCCTGCACCGCGTAGGAGGCCGGCAGCAGGTTCGACACTATCAGTAGGCCGCCCCATCCGAAGTAGATGAGCATCATCCCGAGCGGCGCCGCGCGCTCGAACCTGAGCGCGAACGAGTACCCCACGATGACGATCAGCCATATCGAGCCCAGGGCGTATTTCATCGTGTTCGCCCTGGACACGGACCTCACGGGATTCGTGGGCCCGAAGCCGCTCTGCCGAGAGGCCGTGTATCCCTGGTAGAGTATCTCCCTGGCCAGTGCCCTCTCGAGGGTCAGCCTCCCCCCGCGCAACTCAGAGCGCCTCCGCTATCTCCCTCACCTCCTCCTCGGCGTGTATCGCCCTGAGGAACGCCTCCTCCAGCGAGCCGGCGCGCGCCTGCTCGATTATCGACCGGGTCGTGCCCTCCATCACTAGCCTCCCCTCGTTCAGTATGCCTATCCTGTCGCAGATCCTCTCGGCTATCTCCATCACGTGCGTCGAGAACAGGACCGCTCCCCCCTCCCTCCTGTGGTTCTGGATCACCTCCTTCAGTATCCTGGCGGACTTCACGTCGAGCGCGTTGAAGGGCTCGTCGAGCACGAGGAGCCTCGGCCTGTGCATGAGCGCCGACACTATGGCGACCCTCTGCTTGTTCCCCTGCGACAGGGTGGCTATGTAGGATCCCAGGTGCTCGCTGAGCCCGAACGCCTGCACGAGCGCCTCGATCCTCCTCCCGTCGACCCCCCTCACCGAGGCGACCAGCTCCAGGAACTCCTTGACTGTGAGCGCCTCCAGCAGCGCCGGCGTCTCCAGCACCGCGCCCACGTGGTTCAGGAGCTCCCCCCTGGGCCTCCCCATCCCCATGAGGTCGACCTCGCCCTCGTAGTCCACCAGGTTTACCACGGCCTTTATCGTGGAGGTCTTCCCCGCGCCGTTGGGGCCGAGGAGCCCGTAGACCTCGCCGGGCTGCACCTGAAATGATATGCCGTCGACCGCCACCTTATTGCCATACCTCACCCTCAGGTTCGAGACCCTGAGCACCGGCACGTCTATATCCAACCCCGACGCACCTGCGCGCGCGGCATCGTCTTAAATTTTCTAGAAAATTCCGGGTGGTGGGCGCCAGTCCGATGCTATGGCCCGGATGCGCGGAGCGGCGCCGCTCAGCGCCGATGTCGCCGCGATCAGTTCCAAATGATAGTGAAACGGCAAACCTCGCCCTTCAGGGCGGGGAGGGGGTCAGATCTACCTCTGGGGGCGGAAGCGCGGAGTACCGTATGAAGCCCCTGATCCACCTCTGGCCCGGCGGCGTATCCACGCGCGCCGGAGGATCGATCTCCCATTTATCGTTGCCCGGAATTCCGCGCCGCCCCT
>WYEM01000053.1 GCA_009903775.1 Nitrososphaerota archaeon
AAGGTCGTGGACATGGACGCCAAGAGCGTGTACGAGCCGCTCAGCGTGAAGCTCCAGGTGGTGAAGGCCGCCACCGACGCCGCCTCGATGGTGCTGAGGATAGACGACATAATAGCCGCGAGCAAGGTCAAGGAGGAGGAGAAGAAGGGCAAGAAGGAGAAGGAGGAAGAGGAGGGCTCCTCCGGCACCAGCCCGCCCAAGTTCGACTGAGCCCCGACCTTACTCCATATAATTTAAATTTAATTTATTTTATTTCTGTACGAGATTGATCGCCCTAGGGGCTGCTCCGTCACTGGTCGCTCGATGGCCCGGCTCCCGCCCCGGGCCTCTCCACCTTCTCCAGCATCTTCGAGAGGGTCCAAGTGAGTATGTTGAGGAGCTCGTTGATGCGGTCCTCGTCCCCGGGGTTCCTTATCACTATCCTCGAGAGCCTGCCATCGCTCGACTCCTCTATCTCGTACGTCAGGGGCCTCCGGCCCTCCTCCTCGTCCTTGGCCTTCATCTCGCTCAGGACCCTGTTGATGAAGTAGGACTTGAACGGGGGTATGCTGCTCCTGAGGTTCAGCTCCGGGTTCACCTCGACGGTCAGCGCTTCCCTGCCGATCCGCGCGTTGGCCAGCAGCACGCCGTCCCTCGTCCTGCGCAGGGCCCTCACGGCCCCCGCCTCCTCTTCCTCGGCCCTCGGGACCTCCTCGCCCGGCGCCACCTGCGACGCCTTGGCGAAGCTCCCCCTCCTCAGGGCGTCGTCTATCAGGCGCTCCACCTCCCTCATCAGCTCGAGCTCCTCCTCCAGCTCCTTGATCCTCTCCTCCACCCTCAGCCTCAGGTCGGCGAGCCTCTTCACCTCGTTCTCGCTCAAGACGCGCGCATATGGGGGGCATCCGTCTAAAAACCGTTGTCTTCCGGCGGGGCGCCCTCGGGCGCCGTTCATCCTACCTGCCTATGGGGACGTGGAAGAACCTGTCGCCCTTCCTGACGAGCTTCCCCACTATCGGTATCTTCTGCCCGCAGTACTTGCACCTGTTCTCCTCGTCCAGGTCCCACCCGATGATGTCGAACCCGCTCCTCCTTATCACCGGCCTGCCGCACCCGGGGCAGTAAGTGTGCTCGTACCTGTGGCCCGGGACGTTCCCCACGTAAGCGTAGCGTATCCCCTCCTGCATCGCCGCCTCGCGGTGCCTCTCCAGGGCCTCGACGGGCGTCGGCGGCACGCCCGACATCAGGTAGTCGGGGTGGAACCTGAGGAAGTGCATCGGCGTGTCGGGCCCCAGGTTGTCCGCCACCCAGCGTGCGAGCCTCCTCGCGTCCTCGACGCGGTCCCCCGTCCCCACGCCCGGCACCACGAGGTCCGTCACCTCCACGTGGACGCCCGCGCGCCTCAGCTCCAGCAGCGTCTCGTAGATCGGGGACGGATCCGGGACGCCCGCGTACCTCCTGAGGAACTCCGGGTTCCCGTTGCCCTTGAAGTCGACGGTCGCGGCGTCCAGGAACCGCGCCGCCACCTCCGCGGACTCCGGGGTCATGTAGCCGTTCGTCACGAAAGTGTTGAAGAGCCCCCTGGCCCTCGCCAGGATCCCCACGTCCCGGGCGAACTCCATGAAGATCGTCGGCTCGTTGTACGTGTAGGTCACGCCGTCCGCGCCCACACTGAGGGCGGCCTCCACGACCTCCTCGGGGGACGCCTCCACTCCCTCCACGGACCTCCTCTGGCTGATGTCGAAGTTCTGGCAGTACCTGCAGAGCCAGTTGCAGCCCGTCGTCGCGATGGAGAGCACGCTGGACCCCGGCCAGAAGTGCAGGAGCGGCTTCTTCTCTATTGGGTCCACGTGGCTGGCTATTATCCTCCCGTACACCAGGAGCATCAGCCTGCCGCCCACGTTCGCGCGGACCCCGCACAGCCCCACCTGGCCTTCCTTCAGCCTGCAGTAGCGGGCGCAGGCCGTGCAGACCACCCTGTCCCCCTCCACCCTGTACAGATCCGCCTCCCGCACGCCCGCAAGGGGGCGCCCCCGCATTAATCGGTTCCGCCGGTTCCGCGGCGGGATAAGCTTAAGGGCCGCCCGGCCACCCTGGGGGCGTGGACCTGGACGAGACCGACCGGCGCATACTGGCGGAGCTGGCCGAGAACTCCCGCCGCAGCTCCCGCGAGATAGCGCGCAGGCTCGGGCTCTCCGTGGGCACGGTCGCCAACAGGATAGCCAGGCTGAAGGAGCTGGGCATCATCAGGCGCTTCACGGTAGAGCTGGACACGGAGAAGCTCGGCTACGACATAACGGTCGTGGTGGACGTCTACATATCGAAGGGCAACGTGATAGAGGTGGAGCGCGAGATAGCGTCCCTGCCGGGCGTCATGGCCGTCTACGACGTCACCGGGGACTTCGACGCGGTCGTCCTGGCGAAGTTCCGCAGCCGCGCGGACCTCAGCGAGTTCACCAAGCGCCTGATGGCGATGGAGCACGTGCAGCGCACGAACACGCACGTGGCGCTGAACACCATAAAGGAGGACTTCGTGGTCTACCGAGGCCCTGGCATCGTCCGAGGGCCCTCCGGCTCGACATTTGTCCATTCCAGTGGGGGCAAAGTTTAAATAAGATATTCTAGAGGCCCCACCGGACATGTGGATGCTGGAAAAGCCCAAGCGCCTGTCCCGCGCCAGGCCCAGCGCGTCCGACGTGGTCGAGCACATAAGGTCCCGCGGCATAAAGCTCGTCGACATACAGTTCACGGACGTCCCGGGGCGCCTCCAGCACTTCACGGTGCCCTCGAGCTCCGTGGTCGACGGCGGGCTCTACAGCGGGCTCAGCAAGGTCGATGGGTCATCCATAAGGGGGTTCCTGGACATATCCGAGTCCGACGCCGTGGCAATCCCCGACCCGGCGACCTTCGCCCTCATCCCCTGGAGGGAGTCCGCGGCCAGGCTGATCGCCGACATCTACATGGGCGGCGCCGGCAGGCTGGAGAGGGATCCCAGGCACGTCGCCCAGAGGGCGGAGTCCTACCTCAGGGAGTCGCTCGGCTTCTCGTGGTCCTTCTGGGGCCCCGAGATGGAGTTCTTCATCTTCGACAACGTCACGTGGTGGTCCGCCGAGTGGGAGGCGGGGTACAGCATAGAGTCGTCCGAGGCCAGCTGGAGGCGCGAGGGCCGCGGCTACAAGATAAGGTACAAGGAGGGCTACTACCCGGCGGAGCCGCAGGACACGCTGTCGGCGGTGAGGGACGAGATAGTCCTCACGCTGCAGGAGAGCTTCAACGTGGACGTCGAGGCCCACCACCACGAGGTCGCGACCGCCGGCCAGGCCGAGGTGGACATGGTCTACGACACCCTGACCAGGATGGCTGACAACGTCATGACCCTCAAGTACGTGGCGAAGAACGTCGCGGCGAGGCACGGCAAGGTGGCGACGTTCATGCCGAAGCCGCTCTACGGGGACAACGCGTCTGGCATGCACGTGCACGTGAGCCTCTGGGGCGAGGGCTCGAGCCCCGATAGCGCGTACAACGCGTTCTACGACCAGGACGATGAGTACGCGGAGATCAGCCAGGTCGGGAGGTACTTCATAGGGGGGCTCCTTGAGCACGCCCCGAGCCTGGCCGCCATAGTGGCGCCCACCACGAACAGCTACAAGAGGCTGGTGCCCGGGTACGAGGCGCCCGTCTACCTGACCTGGGGCAAGTCCAACAGGTCAGCGGCGGTGAGGGTGCCCTCCTACTACAGGGGCGCCGCGCACGCCGCCGCCAAGAGGGTGGAGTTCAGGGTGCCCGACCCCTCCTCCAACCCGTACCTGGCGTTCTCCGCCATCCTGATGGCCGGCATAGACGGCGTGCGCAGGAAGATGGATCCGGGGAGCCCCGTCGACGAGAACGTGTACCACATGGGGCCGGAGAGGAGGAGGCAGCTGGGGATAAGGAGCCTGCCGGGCTCGCTGCGCGAGTCCCTGGAGGCGCTCAGGAGCGACAACGATTACCTGAGGCCGGTCTTCGAGCGCTCGCTGATAGACGCGATCCTGGAGAACGCCGAGCGCGAGCTGCTGGCCGTCGAGAGCAGGCCGCACCCCTACGAGTTCCACCTCTACTTCGACATCTGACGTTCACAATAATTCGAGCAAATATATTTGATGGAAGGCGGCCTCGTGGACGGGCTGGAGGGCGCGCTCAGCCGATCTCCTTGGCGATCTCCAGGGCGCGCTCGGCCACCTTCCAGCCGAGCCCCTCGCCCGGTATGTAGGCTATCATCTTGCCCTCCCTCCGCTTCGCCAGGATGCCCGCGTCCGACAGCAGCCTCAGGTGGTAGGAGGCGGTGGGCTGGGCCAGCCCATAGGCTCCCACGATCTCGCACTCGTAGAGCCTCCCCCTGGCCTTCACCATCGCGATCACCTTTATGCGGGTCGGGTCGGCGAGCGCCCTCATTATCCTCGCCAGGGTCCCCGTCTTGTCCGGGTCTACGATGCTGGCGACGTCCGCCTGGATCTTCCTGAGGTACTCCTCCTCCTTGCCCTTCTCCGCGAGGCCGCAGTCCGAGAACCTGGTGAGATCCGCGCTCGACATCATTCAAGCATATCAGCAACAGGTTAGTTATAAATATAACTCAAAACATGGTCAGCGCATTAGTATTTATAGTAAATATTCAGCGCGGCCCGGCGCACCGCAAACCTTAATATGGGCTATTACGGCGTTTTATAACATGGTAATGGAATCCCGCTCGGCCGTGTTGGAGGGTCCGCCGGGGAGCAGGCCGCCCAAGCCCCTGAAGTCCGCCCCGGACGCCAGGGAGGGGGCGGTCGGCTGGGTGAAGATACTGGACGTGCAGCTCAACGGGATAGTCCCGGGCAGGTTCCGCCACGTGATCAAGAGGTACCTCAAGAGGATAGGCCTCAGGAACGCGGTCTTAGAGCACGAGCCGGACGCCAACCCGCTGATGCTCAGGCTCGTGGCCGTCGCCCGCGCCGAGAGGCCCATCAGCAGGGAGCAGGTCAGGAAGATCCAGCACCTGAGGGCGGCCGTCGATGACATACTCAGGGACGCCTACCTGAAGGCCGGGCACTCCAGCAGGGCGGATCCGGAGGCCCTCAGGCTCAGGCTGGCCGAGGCGGAGCCCTCGCTCCGCAAGGTCTACTACGCGATCCGCTGAGCCCTCGCGGGGCAAAGCTTTTCGCGCCTCTTGGCCTAGGGGTGATGATGAGCGGCGGCGAGATCCCGGTAAAGATCAGGGAGATAGCGGCAGCGGCCGCGAAGTTCGAGCGCGTCGGGGCGCACTCGCACATAAGGGGGCTCGGGCTCGACGAGTCGGGGCGCGCCATCAGGGTGGCCGATGGGCTCGTGGGGCAGGTGCGCGCCAGGGAGGCGGCAGGGGTCGTCGTCCGCATGATAAAGGAGGGCAGGCTGAGCGGCAGGGTGATAATCCTGGCGGGGCCGCCCGGCACAGGGAAGACGGCGCTGGCGGTCGCCATATCCAAGGAGCTCGGGGTCAACGTGCCGTTCATCCAGATGAGCGGGAGCGAGATCTACAGCGCGGAGAGGAAGAAGACCGAGGTCCTGGTGGACGCGATGCGCCGCTGCATCGGCGTCGAGATAAGGGAGAGGCGCGAGGTCTTCGAGGGCGAGGTGACGAAGCTGGAGATACTCACTGCCCCCCACCCCTACAACCCGTACCAGAAGGTGCCCCAGGGGATAAGGATGGTCCTGAGGACGACCGATGAGGAGAGGAAGGTGGAGGCCGGCCCCGAGGTCGCCGCCGAGATCCTCCAGCTCGGGGTCTCGGAGGGCTCTGTGATCCAGATAGACGCGGAGACGGGCAGGGTCTCGCTCGTCGGGATCAGCGACTCCAGCGAGAGGGGGAAGAGCTACGACGTGAGGAGGAGCATGGTCGTGCCCAGGCCGTCCGGCAGGGTGAAGAAGGAGAAGGAGTTCGTCTACAACGTGACGCTCTCGGACATGGACGAGATCGCCGCGTCCAGGGGAGGGGGCTCCCTGGCCTCCCTGCTGTTCGGCGTGCCGCCCATGCGCGAGATAAGCCCCGAGGTCAGGGCGAGCGTCGACGCGGAGGTCAAGAAGATGGTGGACGAGGGGAGGGCCGTCCTACACCCCGGGGTCCTATTCATAGACGACGCGCACATGCTCGACGTCGAGGCCTTCAGCTTCCTGAGCAGGGCGCTCGAGGGGGACCTGGTCCCGATAATAATACTGGCGACGAACCGCGGCCGGACCCGCATAAGGGGCACGGACGTCGAGTCCCCGCTCGGGATACCGCTGGACATGCTGGACCGCTCGGTGATAATAGGGACCGAGGAGTACACGAAGGACGACATCCGCGACATACTGCGGATCAGGGCGGAGGCGGAGGGCGCCAAGCTGGAGCCGGAGGCCCTCGAGGCGCTCGCCGAGATGGGGGCCAGGACCAGCCTGCGCTACGCTTCGCAGCTGCTGAGCATATCATCCCAGATAGCCAGGATGGGCGGCAGGGAGTCCGTCGGCGCCGCCGACGTCGAGAGGGCGGCCTCCCTCTTCATGGACGTCGGGCAGGCGGCCGAGCACCTCAAGAGGTACGAGGAGAAGCTCCTGCGCTAGGCGGCCCGGATTAGATTATAAGCCGGGGGTGCGGATCTCCCACGGGTTGAAGACGATCGGATTGGTGGGGCTGGAGGGCCCGGCGGCGAAGGTCGCCGAGAGGCTCCTGGGCGCCGGGCACGACGTCGTGCTATGGGATCCGTCGAAGAGGGCCAGGGACGCGTTCAAGGGGAGGGCGGAGCTCGCGGAGAGCGTGAGGGATGCGGCCCAGAGGTCGGACATACTGCTCATGATGCTCCCGCGGCCCAGGGAGGTCTTCGACCTCTGCACGACCTCCCAGGGCATCTACGACTCGATGAGGCCCGGCAAGATCGTCGCGGTGCTGAGCGCCATCCTGCCCAGCCACTCCCCCCAGCTGGCGGAGAAGCTGAGGCGCAGGGGAGCCGTGTTCATGGAGGCGCCCGTGGTGGGCGGGATGGACGAGATAGCGCGCGGGTCGGCCCTCACCCTCGTGAGCGGCAGCCGCTCAGCCTACCAGGAGCTGCTCGAGGTCCTCCGGTCGTTCTCGGGCCGCGTCTACTACCTGGGCGAGGGATTCTCCGCGATGTCGGCCAAGCTGGCGATCTCGGTGATGGCCGCGGCGTACGCGGAGGCGCTCGGCGAGGCCGTGGCGCTCGCGTCGCGGTCCGGCGTGGACATGAAGGCGTTCGCCCAAGTGGTGTCGAGCGTCAACGGCGGGAGGATGCCGTTCGGGGTCTCGGTGGAGGACGCTATTGCGGGCTCGGGCGGCGTCTCCGTCAGCCTGGAGGCCCTGCTCACCGAGCTCAGGCTCGCCATCGCGAGCGCGGAGGAGAGGAACGTGTCGATGCCCGCGGCGGGGCTCCTGGGCGGCCTCTACACGGCCGCGCTCTCCCGCGGCTCCGGCGAGGGGGACTACTCGTCCATAGTGAGGTTCCTCGCGGAACTGTCCCCTCCCCGCGAGCCCCGCCGAGGGCGCGGGCGAGTTTAACCATTTTTAACTATTTAAGCAAAATATTCAAATTTTCGCGCGCCTCCTCGCGTGGCGTGCGCGCGTCCGTCTTCACCCCCGCCGCCATATCCAGCTTCTTCGCGGCCCGCATCCGGCGCGAGGACGGCTCGCCCATAGATGATCCCCTGGAGGCGGGCGCCGTGGGCGGCGGGTTCGCGCTCCGCGCGGGCGTGAGGACCTCCGCCTCCGTCCGCCCCCGGGAGGGCGGCGGGATCAGGATCAGGGTGCTGATCAACGGCAGGGAGGAGGAGGCCCCGACAACCCGCGCGGCGGCCTCCATGGTGCTCGGGAGGATCGGCGTCCCCGGCGCGGACGTCGAGATAAGGCACGAGTCATCCGTGCCGATCGGGTCGGGGTTCGGGACCAGCGCCTCCGGCGCCATGGGCGCGGCCCTCGCGATCTCCATCGCCATGGGCAGGCCGCTCCCCGTCGTCGAGGCCTCCAGGGTGGCGCACGCCGCCGATGTCGTCTCGGGAACGGGCCTCGGCACCGCGGAGGGCCTGGTGGCGGGCGGCATAGGACTGGTGGTCGAGCCGGGGGCCCTCTGGAGGGGGAGGGTGGAGAAGATCCCGCTCCCGCGCTCCCTGGTCGTCGTCGCCGTGCACTTCGGGCCCATCGACAAGCGGATGATGCTGCGCTCCCCAGACGCACTCGAGGGCGCCAACCGCGCCGGGCGCGAGGCGCTGCGCAGGGTGCTCGCCTCCCCCGACGTCAGGACGCTGATGTCGGAGGCGAGGAGGTTCGCCGAGGAGTCCGGGATGGGCGACCGGGAGATGCTCTCGGTCGCCGACGACCTCGTGAGGGCCGGCGCCCTCGGCGCCACGCAGAACATGATAGGGAGGGCCGTCCACGCGGTCGTCCGGAGGGCGGACCTGGGCCGCGTGGTCGCGGAGGCGTCGCGGCACGGCGGCGACGTCATCGTATCGGGGATACACGATGGGGGTCCCGTGAGTTGGAGCCGAGGCCGGGCGGACCCTGGGGGATGGGCTGGGCCCAGTGGCGCGCGGTGCTCGCGGCCTGGGCGGGCTGGCTCCTGGACGGCTACGTTACCATAGCTTACGCGCTCTCTGCGACGCTGATAGCGCCGCTCTTCTTCCCCGGCGGCAGCCGGCCAGCGGCCCTGATAATGACCTTCCTCGCCTTCTCGGCGAACGGCGTCGCCAGGCCGCTGGGGAGCGTGGTCCTCGGGAACTACCTGGGGGACAGGATGGGGAGGAGGGCGATGCTGGTCCTCACGGTGCTGGGGTTCTCCCTGCTGGGGACGTCCAGGGCATTCCTCCCGACTTATGGGGGGATCGGCATCCTGGCGCCGGCGCTCCTCTTCCTGATCCTCTTCATCGAGGGGATGTTCGCGGGGGCTGAGTACGGCGGCGGCACCGCCCTGAGCATGGAGCAGGTCCCGCCCGAGAGGAGGGGCGCCGTGGGCGCGTTCGTCCAGAGCGGCTTCGGGACGGGGTACTTCATAGCCGCGCTCGCCTACGGCTTGCTGTCCAGGGCGCTCGGGCCGGGGCCCATGGCGTCCGTGGGGTGGCGCTACCTCTTCGCCACGTCCGTGGTGCCCGGGCTGGTCGCCTTCGCGCTCAGGTACTCGATCCCCGAGTCGCCCGTGTTCTCGGACATGGTGAGGAGCGGGGCCGTCGAGAGGATCCCCGCGTGGAGGCTGGTGAGGGAGTCCTGGCGCGAGCTGGGGGCCGCGCTGATGATCACGACCGGCCTGCTGGCGATAAACGGGATCACCTTCTCCCTTTATCCCACCATATTCCTGGAGTACTCGGGGCTGAGCGGCTACGAGATGGGCGTCGCGGTGGCGCTCGTCAACCTGATATCGCTCCTCGGCGTCTGGTCGGGCGGGGCCCTGGCGTCGTCCCTCCTCCGCGGCAGGAGGAGGGCGATGCTGATCTACTCGGCGGCCTTCCTCGC
>WYEM01000094.1 GCA_009903775.1 Nitrososphaerota archaeon
CACGGCAGGCTGCTCTCAGCAATCAGGAACAGGATAGCGGCGTCGGGCCAGGGTGGCCGCCAGCGCCGCCGATCCTCCGCGGGTTCGTAAGGACTTCGGATTTGGGGGCGTTCGCGCTCATGATGTGCGTGAGGCCCCCCACTTCATCACCATATTCGATCAAAGTTACACCGGGTTCGCTCCCCGAGCTATGTCAGATGAGGGCTGGCGCGGCTAGAATAGAGCGCTGCGAGGGAGCAATCGGTCACCATGGCCGCCGGTTCTCCATCGACGACGGCGCATCTATGGCCCTGTCCACCTATTATCCGTGTAGCGGAAGTGGACGCATAGCCTCAGGTAGTCCACCTCGCCGACGCGGAATCCGCCGTGGTCACGGACACTATGGCATCCTCCTCGCAGATCCGATGGAGGTATAGTCCTCAGGTCGCGCTCCTCGTCCCCTCGAACGCGCATTACATCAGGGTGCGCACGCGCTCCTCTATGGCAGCTGGGCCTGCCTCAGCATTGTCGCTGCCCCCCTATGGCGGCGCAGACGCTACGATTCTCCGCGTGCGGACTGAAATCTATCGGCCGTCCTCTTGTAATTGAGATGCTGGGTCCCGAATAGAATGGATGCTCTTGGGATGGACTTCCCGCGGGTTCCCTTGGACGCATGGAACGCGATCCCCGGCAGCCCCAGGAGCCATTAGCGCGCCTCAGGTGACAGGAGGCCCGCATCTCTCCATTAGCGTCCAGCACGACGTTGCCCAGTGGCTGGGAGGCGTCCGAGGCGGCCGCTAGTAGTGTTTTTGTCGTCGATCGCCGCCGCGTCCTCAGGCGACAGCCCGTGCCCGCGCCCCTCTGCACGTGTACCTCGGCCCCGCACTTCCTTCCGCGTAGAATAGATAGATTACCTGGATATTCGAGGTCGCTCGTTAGAGCTATCTCCTCCCGCCGCGATTCAGCGCGCTGAGGACAGAGCTGAAGGGCGAGGATAGAAATGCCCGACGATAACCTCGCGTTCGCAGCCCCTGTCAGGCGCGTGAAGAGCCCCTCTGCCTCCTCCACAATATCCATACGCGCGTCCCAGAGGTCGTCCTGCTACGCTAGGTCGTGATCGTACCCCTCGAGCGCTAGGACCATGGGCCAAGATACGGCCCTGAGAACTTGCTACAATACAAATTTACAATAAAAAATTAATTAAAAATTTCTTGGGCTCGACTTGGGGTTTCACTCTCCTCGGAAGTCGCCTTTATAGCCGCCCTCAGATCCTTCGTCTCCAGGCCGCTCCTGACGGACCACGCAAATATAGCCAAAGCTACTATAGCAGCTATCACCGTGTCCCATGGGAACGGTATTAAGGGGCTCGAGAAAACGCCGAACTGCCCGACGTATGAGAGCACGATCAGGCTGAACAGCATCACCACGTACCAGAGGCCCGACCCTATATGGGACCTGCCCTCCTCGTCGACAGATGCCCTGGCCACGTAGAGGGCTGCGGCCGTGAGCGCGGCCATTATGACCACGTAGGCTACCATGGGCCACACGTACGCCATGCTGAGCGGCAGCCCTGCGCCACTCGTCGCGTTGTACGGGGCCACTATCCCGTTATACAGCAGGAAGTACATGGCGAGCACCGCGACCGCCCAGTAGATGATCCCCATTGTTATCATCGCGCCGCGCCTCCGCGACCTGTAGGCTGCGGACGTCGTGTACATCAGAAATATCGGGAGGCCGAGGGTGGCCACGAAGAACACGAACCACAGCATGGAGAACGACGCCCAGTAAGTCGCCAAGTACGCCGCTATGAAAGCGAGCGCCGCCATCACGGCGGCCGCGGGGAGCCGGAAGGGCCTCCTGGCGTCGGCGGCCGTCCTCCTGAGCACCAGCAATATCGGGCCCGCCACCACGTAGGTCAGGAGCGCCATCAGGACAGCGTATGACCCGACGGTGACCCAGGATGGGAATGGCAACATGAACATCACCGAGAGCAACGTGCTCGTCACCAGCGCCACGTAGGGCGTCTTCCACCTGCTGAGCCTCAGGAACACGCTCGGCAAGTTCCCGGTGGCCGCCATCCCGTAGAACCCTCTGCTCACCGATCCCAGCTGGGACCACCCGGGCGTCATCGGCGAGAGGATCGCCAAAGCGAGCACGACGAACGAGAAAGCCACGAGCGCGGGGTTCCCAGTTAGCTTCAGTATGCTGTACATCGCGCCGTTGGAGAGGACCGTGCCTCTGAGGCCGCTCCAGTCGCCGGGCGTCAGGGACAGCGCACCCCAGTTTATGGCGCCTATGAACGCGACCTGCAGCACCAGGTAGACGAGGGCCGCGAGGAGGAATCCCGTTATCAGGGCGCGTGGTATGGTTTTCTGCGGATTCTTGACCTCGCTGCCCCACTCTATCGCCTGCCTGAATCCGAAGTACGAGTAGAGTATTCCCGCGAGGGGTAGCGCCAGCACGAGCGAGGAGGGCCCCATCGGCATGAAGCCGCCCGGCACTGATGTAAAGTTGCCCGGGTTGAAGTAGAAGAGCAGGAGCCCGGCCGCCACCAGCGGGACCAGCAGCTTCAGCCATCCCAGGATCGCCGTGAGCTTCCCCAGGAGGTAAACGCTGTAATAGTTGAGCGCGAAGAACGCGAGAATGAACAGCACCGAGACCGCGAAACCCTCCCAAGTCAGGACGCCCCTGATCATCAGGGTTGGGAATAGGCCCGAAAGGTAGCTGAGTATGGCCTCGACCTCCGCCGTTACCACGGCGGTGTATCCCACCACGTATGCCCACGAGCTGAGGAAGGAGAGGAAGCCCCCGAATGCGTAGTGCGGATACCTGACGATGCTGCCGGACCTCGGGATCATCGCGCTTACCTCCGCATACGCCAGCACAATGAAGAGCACGAACACCAGGCCCAAGATCCATGAGATCAGAGACGCGGGCCCCACAGCGGCGGCTGAGTAGAGCGGCGCCATGAGCCAGCCGCTTCCCAATAGGGAGTCGAAGGCCATGAACATGACCGCCCAAAAACCAAGAACCTTCTTGAGCTCCCTGTCGGATTTACGTGCTATTTCCTCATAACTGATGGACTCTTCAACCATATCTCGGCTACATAGTTATTGAGGCATAATATAACATAGAATGTACTATAATTATGAAATAATAACTACGCATTCCAAAAAAGGCAAAATTATTGATAGATAACGGCGCAAACTTGTTCTGTATTGATAGATTTATCCAAGGATCTCGGACGACCTCAGTTACCGCGGAAGTGCGGCAGAACGCGCTCTCCGATGCCGCGCACTGCCTCCACGGGATTCCTCCCCAGGGGTCCTCCTATGGACACGCTGGTCGCGCCCTTCTCTATCAGCGTCTCTATCCCCCTCACTATGTCGTCGGGGCCTCCCCTTATCACCAGGTCCAGCATCCTGTCCGTCACCTCCCGCGCGGCGCCCTCGTAGTCCCCCGCGGCGAGCCTCCTGGCTATTGGGAGGACGTCCTCGCGGGTTATACCTATCCTAGACAGCATCTCCTGATCGAGGTAGGGCACGAAGTAAGAGATCACCCTCCTGAGGGCGCCCTCGTCCGCACTGCCATCGGGCGCATAGTACACCCAGGCGAACGCGACGCGGTCCACTTCCGATGGATCCCTCCCGGCCCTCCTGGCTCCCGCCTCTATGTAGCTCACCGGTATGTCGAATGCCTCAGGCGGCGTTGCCATCGGCATGCTCCCATCGCCGATCTCGCCGGAGAGCTCGCAGAGCTCCCTCCCGTAGCACATTATGTAGATCGGGATCCTCCTCCTAGGGGGCGTGAACCTCAGGTAAGCCTCATCCGTCCAGCGGTAGAACCTCCCGCTGTGCGCCATGCGCCTGCCCTCGAGAAGCCCTCTGACCAGGTGCACGGTCTCCCTGGTGAGCTCCACGACGTCCCTGTCGCCCAGGCCTATCCAGTCGTACATGACCCTCGTGTGGGACCCCGTACCTATCACGACCCTTCCGCCTGAGTACTCGTCGAGGGTCGCGGCGAACGTCGCGATCTCCGAGGGATCCAGGGTGAACGGCACCGCCATGTACCCTATCTTTATCCTCCTAGTGACGGCCGCCACGGCGGTCGACCTGACCCACGAGTTCGGCATCAGGATGTCGTGGGAGAACCAGCATTCGTCGAACCCGAGAGCCTCCGCCTCCCTACACGCCTCCTGATAGAGCGGGGTCGGGCCCAGATTCCCCAGCAACCTGAGCGAGAACCTCACTTTATTATTCTCCATACTAGCGATTGGTGCTCCCATCGCTTATATCGATTTCGCGCGTGGGGGAAGCGGGGGCAGAGATTATATCACGGATCTCCCACGGAACCCGCGTGGCTGCGGGAACCGTCGAGCCCAGGACCGCCGGGGCCAGGTGGGAGGTGATCATCGATCCGGGGAGGTGCAAGGGCTGCGGCATCTGCGTGGCCGCGTGCCCCATGGGAAACCTCAGGCTGTCCGAGGGGGTCAACTCCTTGGGCTATCACTACGTGGAGTGGAAGTACGAGGGGGAGGTCGGCCCCTGTACGGGGTGCGCCGCCTGCTACTGGGTGTGCCCGGAGTACTCGATCCTGGAGGTAGTGCGCTCCGGAGGGGAGGGGACGTGACCGCGGAGCTCCTCAGGGGGGCCGAGGCGATAGGGCTCGCGGCCCTCATGTCCGGGGTCGAGGCCTACTTCGGCTACCCGATAACCCCCAGCTCCGAGATAATGGAGTTCATGGCCTCGGAGCAGGGGGACCCTAGGTTCCCCCGCTACAGGGCGTTCGTCCAGGCGTCCAGCGAGGTGGAGGCGGTCAGCATGTTGATGGGGGCGGGCGCGGCGGGGCACCTGGCGATGACCGCCACCTCGGGCCCCGGGCTGAGCCTCATGGCCGAGGGAATCTCCCATGCCTACGTGGCCGAGATACCCTTCCTCATAGTCGACGTGAACAGGGGAGGGCCCGGCCTGGGGACCACCGAGCCGGAGCAGAGCGATTACTTGTTCGTCACCAGGTCCCTGGGGCACGGGGGATCCAGGGCGATAGTGCTCGCGCCGGAGGGCGTCGGGGAGGCCATGGAGCTCGTCAACAGGGGGTTCCGCCTGGCGTTCGAGTACAGGATACCGGTGGTTATCCTGACGGACGCGATAGTCGTGCACATGAGGGAGACCGTGGACGTGCCCGAGCTGCGCCCCGTCCTGGACGGGGTCCCGCCCTGGGCCGTGAGGGGGAAGCGCGGCAGGGGGACGAGGAACGCCCTCACGACCGGATTCCTGGATTCCCGGGAGCTCAAGGAATTCAAGGAGGGGCTCGAGCGCAAGTGGAGGAGGATCTCGGAGCGCGAGGCGTACTACGAGTGCCACATGTGCGACGACGCCGAGGTCATATACGTCGCGTTCGGGATATCGGCGCGCGTCGCGGCGGAGGCCGTGCGGGAGCTCCGCGGGAGGGGCACCGCGGCGGGCCTCTTCAGGCCCATAACCCTGGCGCCCTTCCCCTCGGGCGCCCTGGCCCGGCTCCGCGGGAGGGGGATAAGGTTCGTCGTGATGGAGATGAACGAGGGGCAGATGTATCGCGACGTCCGGGAGGCCCTGGGCCCCGACGAGGACGTAGAGCCGATCCCCATGATGGGCGGCATCGTCACGCGGTCGGAGGTGTCCTGATAGATGGGCGCGGAGGTCAGGCAGGCCAAGAGGATCGGCCTGCTCTACGATGGGAGGGCGAGCACCTTCTGCCCGGGATGCGAACATGGCCTGCTCCTGAAGCTGATAGCCAGGGCGCTGGAGGAGCTGGGGGTGGCGGACAGGGCCGTCATGGTGGGCACCGTGGGCTGCTCATCCCTGGGTTACCTGCTGTTCGACTCGGACTTCGTCCAGGCGCCGCACGGCAGGGCGCCGGCGGTCATGGCCGGGATCAAGCTCGTGGAGCCGGACGCGGTCGTCTTCGCAATCCAGGGCGACGGCGACGCGCTGTCCATAGGGCTGCAGGAGCTCCTCTACGCGGCTGACAGGGGGATCCCCATGACCATCTTCATGTACAACAACATGACGTTCGGCATGACGGGGGGGCAGATGGCCCCCACGACCATCCCGGGCATGAGGACGACCACCACGCCGAGGGGGAGGGACGTGAAGCTCTCCGGAAGCCCCATCGACGCCTGCCGGCTCCTGTCCGCCATCGATGGCCCCGCGTACCTCAGGAGGGCGATCCTGGCGCCTAGGCCGCTCCGCGTCAAGGGCAAGATATTCTACTCGGCCAGGGAGGCGCTGGAGGCTTACAGGATAGTGCTGAACGCGTTCAGGGCGCAGCTCAAGGGCGGATTCTCATTCGTCGAGTTCGTCGGCACGTGCAACGTGAACTGGAGGATGGGCATCGACGAATCCAAGGCGTTCGTCCACGAGGTCGGGGCAAAGTATTTCCCGCCTGGGCTGTGCAGGGACATCTATGGCCTCGAGGGAGGAGGGAAGGTTTAGGGTGCTGGCCTCCGGCAGGGGGGGCCTGGGCGTCATAGAGCTCGGCAACTTCATAGCGTACTACATGATGGCCGAGGGGAGGCGCGCGTCGGTGGTCCCGGTCTACGGCCCCCAGACGAGGGGCGGCAAGGTCGAGGTCATGGTCGTCGGGGCCACCGGATCTGTCGATAACCCGATCCCGACATCGTTCGACGCGTTGATAGCGGTGGACTCGCCGGCGCTAGAATCCCTCGGGAGGGTTGTTGAGGGCGGCTTCATCATATACAACGAGCCGCTGGTGAAGGCCGCGCGCAACGGGCGCGTCCGCGAGTTCTCGGCGGAGGGCACCCGGATAGCCGAGGAACTGGCTGCGGGAAAGCTCAGGGAGCCCAGGGTGCTCACCAGCGCCGCCCTCTTCGGCGCGTTCCTGGCGGCGCTGGGCGGCGATGCCTATGTGGAGAACCCCGTGAGGGCGGCGCTGGCTGGCAGACCCCCAGAGATAGTGGAGCTGAACGTGGAGGCCGCGCGTCGCGGGTACCGCTCGCTCAAGGGGCCGCTGTAGCGCGCTCGGTCGGGTCTGATCGATCCTTCGAGGCGTGCACATCCATAGCATGCGTCGACGCAGCATCGAAGCCCCTCGACCGCAGTAATGTAATACTATCCGGGTCCATGCTGGCGAAAGAACGCGCGGAGCCCCTCCAGCCTCCTGAGCAGCTCCTCCTCGCGCTGGCAGAACGATATCCGGAACCGGCCCTCCCCGGATGGGCCGAACCCTATGCCCGGGACGACCGCGACGCGCTGCTCCCTCAGAAGCATCTCGGCGAGCTTCACGGAGCCGACCTGGAGGCCGTACTTCGGGAACGCGTAGAACGTGCCCTCTATGCGATTCACCTCGAGCCCATCGATGCCCTCCAGGGCTTCCACGACGATCTTCCTCCTCCTGGCGCACTCGTCCTTCATCGGCGCGACGAGCCTCTCCTGATTGTCCAGCGCGTAAGCGGCCGCCGCCTGTATGAACGGGGGGAAGCAGCTCATGGTATGCTCGACGTATTTTTTGATGAGCGAGAGTATCCCGCGGCTCGCCACGACGTATCCGGCCCGCCATCCTGTCGTCGAGAAGCTCTTGGACAGGCTGAAGACCGATATTACCGTGTCCGGGGAGTCCTCCAGGGATCCCATAGAGAAGTGCGTGCCCTCGAATACCACGTCCTCGTACGCCTCGTCGCTCAGCACGCGGATGCCCCTGTCGCGCGCGAATTCGTAGAGCTCCTCTAGGGCGCTCCTTTCGAATACCCTGGCCGTGGGGTTGGACGGCGTGTTGACCACGATAGCCCGGGTCCTATCGCCGGTCCTCCTCCTGATCTCATCGATGTCCAGCGAGAAATCGTCGGAGAGCCTGTACCTGATAGGCCTTCCGCCGGCGAGGGTCACGGCCTCGGAGTAGAAGTACCCGGGATCCGGGACGAGGACCTCCATTCCCCTGCTGACCACCGCCTGGAGCGCTGCCGCCAGCGCGTATTTGTTGGGCATGAAAGCAACATCGTCGGGTTCCGCATGTATGCCGTTCAGCCTCCTGACCTTTCTAGCTATGGCATCCCTCACTGCCCTGGTCCCGAGCGCCTCCACGTAGTGGGTCTGGCCCTCCAGCATTGCGCGATGCGCGACCTCCACTATCTCGGCGGGCGTGGGAAAGTAGGGCTCGCCAGCGGCGAGCGAGTACACCTCGAGACCCCTCGACTTCATCTCTATCGTCCTGTACATCATCTCTAGCGTCGGGGACTTCGGCAATCTCCTGAGTAGCATCATTCGGTTGATGGAACCGCTCCCTTTTTACCGTAACTGCGCGCCTACGTCAGAACGCGTAACCCGATAGCCGCCATTATCTATCGACCGGCGGCCCGCCACAGGCTCGCCGCGAACGAAGGGGCTGGGGGACGTCAGCGCTCCAGGGACGACAGGTATATTCCGGCTGCGAGCGGCAGGAACCCCGCTAGCTCCACGGGCGCGATCGCGACGCCCAGCATGAGGTAGCTAAGGATCACCGAGAGAGCCGGAACCAAGAACAGGTAAGGGGCCACCTCCGTGACCTCGTGCCTGGAGTAGAGGTACACGTAGATCGTGTACGCCACTGCCGTGCCAGGGAACGACATGACTATCAGCACGGGGAGAAGCCCCATCAGCGCCAGCGGCGACGGAGGACCTGTGACGGATACCAGCGCCGCGGCCATCAGGGCCGCGAACGCCATATGGTAGAAGTTCACCCTGGCGAAGTCCTCCCCGATCAGGCACTTCCGGTACAGGATCGCCGCGGCCGAGAAGCTCAGCGCCGCTCCCAGGAGCAGGAGGGGGCCGAGCGCGCCGTAGACCCTCACGTCGCTCGAGAACATGAGCGCTATCCCCAGGAACCCGAGCGCGATCCCGGAGGCCCTCCGCCTCCCCATGCGCTCGCCTAGTATCGCCGATCCCATCGCAGTTATCAGCACCGGATAGGTGTAGATCATGATCGATGCGACTGAGGGCGTCGTGTAGCGCTCTCCCACTCCCATGAACCAGAGTAAGGACGCCGCCAGGAGGTCCAGCGCCCCGAACAGCGCCACTAGGAGATTGCTCCTGAGGCCCCTCAGCGGCCTCGCGCTCCTCGGCATGAGCGCGGCCAGGGAGGGCAGTGCCGCCGCGAACCTGAGGAAGGTCAACTGGAATGGATCCACGTAGCCTAGCGCGATCTTCGAGAGCGGATAGTTGAGCGCCCACGCCGACGCCATGGTCAGGAATAGCATCCAATCGAGGC
>WYEM01000090.1 GCA_009903775.1 Nitrososphaerota archaeon
ATCCTGGACTCGGTCGCGTTGACCAGGCCGGAGCTGGACACGTACACCAGTATCCCGCTGTACTGGGGGCTCCCAGTCAGCTCGCGGCCGGCCGCCAGGGGGACGAATATCGACTGGTCCAGGTTGGCTATGAACGTGGGCCCGACCTCCCGGAAGACCCCGGCCACCAGGAAGCTCCTCGTCACCTCCCCCCGCTGGGCCGGCACGCGGACAGTGACGACGCTCCCGACCCCGAACTTGGGCATCTGTGGGTTCTGCGGGTTGGCCACGTAGTACCCGAGGACCGCCTCCGCCGCCTCCGTGGGCGGGGGGAGGGATCCGCTCCCCAGCTGGAGCCCCGGCAGCGTCCTCACTAGACCCTGGAGGTCCACCGCGACGATGCTGACGGGCTCCCTGCCGACCGGGGTCTCTATGTACCCCGGCACGGCGTAGAAGGGATAGGCGCCGGCGACGCCCGGCACGGACGATATCACCTGGACGTCGCTCTGGGTGAGCGAGTAGCCGCCCGAGGGCGTCACCAGTATCGTGTTCGTGCCCAGCTTCAGGAGCTGCGAGGTTATCTGGGCGCTGTAGCCCCCCGTCAGCGACGTTATCCCCACTATCGCCGCCGGCCCTATCATCACCCCCACTATGGTGAGGACGGACCTCACCCTCCTGTCGCCCAGCGCCTTGAGCGCCATCAGGATGGCGGAGATCGGGCTCAAGCGCCGCCCACCCCGCGGGCCCGGCGGCGCTCCGCCGCGAGGGCGGCGAGCGCGGCAGCTACGATCACGGCTGCGACCAGGATCCAGGCTAGGGTCCCGGGCGGGCGGCGGGCGACCTGGGCGGCGGGCTGGGAGTAGTTGAGCACCTGGACGGCCAGTAGGTAGGAGGCCGAGTGCAGCTGGCCCAGCTCATCCTGGTATGAGAACGTAACGTTCACGGGGTAGGTCCCCGGCGCGGTCCCCGGCGGGACCGTGAACGAGGCGCTGAAGGGCGTCGGCGAGTTCACGGGCAGGTCGCCTATGTAGACCGGCTGATACCCCTGGACGATCGGCCCGCTCAGCAGCAGGAAGCCGTAGTATGCGGAGTCCGTGCCAGTGTTCACCAGGATCCCGGAGACCTGGGCCTGGCCCCCCGGGTAGGCGGGGCCCGCGAGCCCGACCTGGCTGAAGGACACGTCGGCGATGCCGGTCAGGTACACCGGGACGGCCAGCGACGCCTGCTCGGGCGCGCCGCCGGGGCCCAGATAGGAGGCCTGGAGCTGCAGCTGCACAGGGCCCGGCGCGGACGCCACCGGCACGACGCTCAGGTTTATGGACCTGGATCCCCCCGGCCCGAGCTCGCCCAGGTCGAAGGGGCCGTAGCCCTGGGCCACGTAGAGGTACGGGGAGGGCTGCAGGACCACCTGGAGGTCCCTGACCGCGCCCCCCATCTCGTTGGTTATCGTTATCGAGAGGGTGTCGTTCCTCTGGTAGGGGATCGAGGCGGGCGATGCCAGGGCGGAGAGACCGCCCACCTGGGCGACGACGTCGGCGCGCGAGTAGTAGGTCGAGGAGCGCGCGGAGCCGCAGCACGCGTAGCTCACCGTGACCTGCACAGGATAGTAGCCGGGGGCCCCGGTCGCCAGGATCCCGAAGTGGAACGATGCGCTGGACCCGGGGGCCAGGTAGGGTATCGAGCTGGTGTTGCCGCCCGAGAGCGGCAGCTGGGACCCGACGACCACCCGGAGGTCCTGCAGCGCCGCCGGCGACGCGTCCGTGACGTTGACAACTATTGTCCCCTCGCGCCCCTCGACGATCGTGGGGGCTGAGACGCTGACCTCAGGCTCGGGGTTCGGGTAGACCGGGACGCTCAGGTTATCGGACCACTGGTAGTAGTAGATGGACGCCGATTGCTGGCCCGACGAAGCGTACGCGTATGTGTAGCTGTAGTAGATGGTGAGCGTCGCTTGGTAGGCGCCGGGGGCTGCGCCGGACACGTTCAGGTAGAACGTGAAGTAGTAGGAGCTGCCGGTCGGGGTCGGGGCCGCGAGCGCGACCAGGCCCCCGGTGGAGTTCGTCAGCGGGGACCCGCTCAGGTTCAGCTCGGCGTACCTGGGGACCGGCGGCACCACCGAAGCCGGGGATCCGCCGGTAGTGGGATTGGCGACCACCTCCACCGTGAACGGGACCACCCCGGAGCCGGGGGTCGGGTAGGCCGGGGAGGAGGGGGTCCCCCACCCGTAGTAAGTCACCACGAGGGGGGGCACCGGCGCGTACTGCTGCGCGAGGGCGGCGCGGGGGGCCGCCAGCAGCGCCAGGAGCGCCAGCAGCGCCAGGAGCGCCGGGCGCGCCCTCAGGCCCCGCTCACCCCCCAGGGGACCTCGGCGCCCTCTATCCGGCCGTCGCGCATCCTGTAGATGGCATCGGTCATCTCCGCCAGCTCCATGTTGTGGGTGACCATCACTATCGTCTTCCCGGCGCGGCGGTTCACCTCCCTGAACGCCTCCATGACGACCATGGAGCTCCTGGAGTCGAGGTTCCCCGTCGGCTCGTCCGCCAGTATGAACTCCGGATCCCCGACGAGCGCCCTCGCTATGGCGACCCTCTGCTGCTCCCCGCCGCTCAGGAGCCTCGGGCTCTTGGACCAGAGGTGGCCCACCCCCAGGAGCTCGAGCGCCGCCATGGCGCGCCTCCTCCTCTCTTGGGCCGGGACGCCCCTCGCGATGAGGGGGAGCTCCACGTTCTCCAGGACGCTCATGCGCCCCAGCAGGTTGAACGCCTGGAAGACGAAGCCTATGTAGCGGTTCCTCACCCTGGAGAGCTCCGAGTCCCGGAGCCCCGAGACGTCCATCCCCGCTATGAACACCCTGCCGCTGGTCGGCCTGTCCAGCGCCCCCATTATGTGGAGCAGCGTGGACTTCCCGGATCCCGAGGGGCCCACTATCGAGACGAACCTGCCCCTCTCCACCCCGAACGTGACCCCGTCCAGCGCGACCGTGGGGACCGCGCCCCCGTAGACCTTCTTCACGTCCTCCAGGTATATCGCGTACTCGGAGGGATCCACGGGGGGCCGGGCCGGGGCCCGCACTTAAGCGTTCCCTCTGATCCTATATCGGAACCGATTCGGGGACCCCCCGCGGGGGGCCGAAGCGCCCCGCGCCCAGGGCGCCGGGGGACCCCCTCCCCAGGGCCAGGTCCGCGGCGAGCCTACCGAGGGCCGGCGCGTAGGTCCAGCCGAGCCTGCACGCGCCGGTGGCCACGACGACGGATCCCACCCTGTCCACGACGGGGAACCCGTCCGGGGTGCAGGGGCGGTACCCCACCGCCATCTCGTACACCGCGAAGTCGCCCAGGGCCTCCCTCCCCCTGCGCAGCACCCTCAGCGCCGGGGAGTGGTCCCCGCCGGCGTCCAGGTCGAAGCGCCCCGTCAGCTTCGAGCGCCCCCGCAGCGGCACGACCGCGATGCCGCTCCGGAGGTCCACGAACATCGCCCGGGCCCTCGCGCCGGTGAGGAAGCCGTAGCCCTTGAAGGGGGCTACGGGCACCCCGAGGGCCCTCGTCCGATAGCCGGCGGCCACCACCACGGCGTCCGCGCCCTCGGTCCTCCCGCCCTCCAGGAGGACCTCCCCGGAGGCGGGCCTCACCCCCAGGGCGGCCGCCCGGACGATGCGCGCCCCGAGGCCGCGGAGCTCCCCCAGGATCCTGGAGATGAAGGCGCCCGTGGAGAGCCTAGCCGCGTCCAAGTAGACGAGCGACTCCATGCCGCAGCACTCGCCGGCCTCCACCCTGGGCGAGAGCGGGTCCCTCCTGGCCTCCTCCAGCGCCGCCCCCACGTCGCCCCCTACCTCGTGCAGGGGCTCCTCCGCGTACTCGAAGTCGTTGGAGGCCTCGGCCATCGCCCTGTACTCCGAGCGCGAGTACTCCCCCAGCCACCTGACGGCCTCCCACATCCCGCTGGGGGGCTCCCTCCCCCAGGCGCGCAGGTAGGAGAGAACCCACCGGGCCCCCGGCGCCCCGGCGCGGATCCTCGCGTCGCCCCTCAGGGCCATCCGCAGGTAGCTCGCCGGGTACCCCCTCGCGCTTATGCGGTTTATGGAGAAGCGGGTGAACTCCAGTATCCCCGCCGCCGCCCTCGACCACTCGCCCGGCTCCCCCCTCTCTAGCACGGCGACGTCGGCCCCCTCGCGCGCCAGGTGGAGCGCGGCGAAGAGCCCCAGGATCCCGCCGCCCACGACCAGGGCCCTCACGCAATATCCAGGGGGATCCGCCCGATAAGCATTGCTAGCCGAGATAGCCTTAAAAGGGGGATCCTCCCAGAGACCGCGAACGGTGTCCCAGGAGATCTGTCCGGTCTGCGGACTCCCCAAGGACCTCTGCGTCTGCGGGGAGCTCGAGAAGGAGCAGTCCAAGGTCATCGTGAAGCTCGAGACCAAGCGCTACGGGAAGCCCATGACCGTGATAGAGGGGCTCGACGGGAAGGGCCTGGACCTCTACGACCTAACCAAGCAGCTGAAGAAGAAGCTGGCGTGCGGCGGCACCGTGAAGAACGACTCGATTATGCTCCAGGGGGATCACAGGGATAGGATAAGGGAGATGCTGATCGAGATGGGATTCAAGGAGGACGGCATAGAGGTCTACCGAGATCGGGGCAAAGGGATATCAGTTCCCCCGGGGAGGCTCGCGGCGTGTGCGTCCTGGGCTACGATGAGTTCGTGCGGCTGAACGAGCGCTACAGGGTCATACACCCGTTCGATGCCGAGCTCATGGACGGCGACGGCTACGTGCTCACGGTGAAGGACGACGTGGAGATAAGGTACCTCGAGCACAGGAACCTCGTCTCGCGCGAGATAGTCTTCGTGCCCCCCTGGTACGTGGCCCACCTGACGGCTAAGAGCAGGTTCGGGAGGCTCGGGCTCTCCTTCCTCAACGCCGCCAAGGTCCACAGCGGGTTCGTGGGGAGGCTCGCGCTGGAGGTCGTGAACCTGAACGACGGCCGCGAGAGCGTGACCGTGAGGAGGGGCGAGCCCTTCATGCACTTCGAGCTCATGAGGAGGGACGGGGCGCCCAGGCCATACCGCGGCAGGTACGCCTTCCAGTTCATGGACGACGGGGAGGTGGAGATGTACCTCGAGCTGATGGAGAGGGACCCGGAGCTCGCATCGATAATGGACGTCGGGACCATGAGGGAGCTCGCGGCCAAGAGGGTGAGGACCGTGGAGGAGATCCGAGGTTGACGGGCAGGAGGCTCACGCGCGTCGAGAGGAGGTTCATAAGGTCCGGCGCCGGCGATGGGGCGGCGCGCCTATACCGCAGGAGGCTGCTGAGCCTCATAGCGTCCATGATAGCCGGCCCTGCCGGGAGGGGGCCCGAGTACTCCCAGGTGAAGCTCGAGCTCCTCGAGCTCTACAGGGAGGCCTCCTCCAGGAGGCCCGGGATCGGGTGGCTGGACCGCGCCTACGCGTCGCTGGAGGAGGTCGCCGCGCTCCTGGAGGAGGGAGCCGACCCGGCGGCGCCCCTGGGGATCCTGCGCGAGCTGAGATATGGGCGGGCGCGCGGGAGGGGGCACCGCGCGGGGCCTAACTCGCCTCCTTCGCCTTGAGCCTCTTGGCCTCGGCGACCGCCAGGGCCTCGTCCAGCCCCAGGGCGGCCTTGAGGCCCTTGTAGCGGTTCCTTATGGTGACCTCCGTGACCCCAGCCGCCTCGGCTATCTCCTTCTGCGTCTTGTTCTCGCCCTCCAGCACGCACGCTATGTAGAGGGCGGCCGCCGCCATGCCCATCGGGTCCTTCCCGGCCGATATTCTTATGTCGGTGGCCTTCCTGAGCAGCTCGATCGCCCTCCTCTGGATCTTCTCGCCGAGGCCGGCCTTGCTGGCTATCCTGCTCACGGACTTCACGGGGTCCGCTATCGGCATCTTGAGGTCGAGCTCGCGGACCAGGAGCCTGTAGCACCTGGCTATGTCCTTCTTCTTCAGGCCGCTGACCTCCGCTATGTCCTTCAGGGTCCTGGGGGTCTCCAGGGCCCTGCACGCCGCGTAGAGGGAGGCCGCTATGAGGCCGCTTATGCTCCTGCCCCTGACGAGCCCCTTCTCGAGCGCCTTCCTGTAGATGTACGCCGCCCTCTCCACCACGGTCTGGGAGACGCTCAGCTTGTCCGCCAGCGTGTCCAGCTCGTTGAAAGCCTGCCTGAGGTTCCTGTCCACCGGCTCGTGGACCTGGCTCCTGCTGTTCCAGGTCCTGAGCCTCTGCATCATGCTCCTCACGGGGGCCTCCAGGGGCTTCCCGCTGGCGTCCTTGTCCTTGGGGCCTATGACGGTCGCGAGGCCCATGTCGTGCATGGCGAGCGAGAGCGGCACGCCGGCGCGGCTCCTGTCCTCCTTCTCCTCCTTGCTGAAGGCGCGCCACTCCTGGCCGGGGTCCTCTATCCTCTCCCTCACCACGAACCCGCAGTTCGAGCACGTGAGCTCGCCCGTGTTGGGATCCAGGATCAGGGTGCCCCTCCCGCACCTCGGGCACCGGGACCCGGGCTCGTACTCCACGAAACTTGGCCCGTAGACCAATCATAAACACCTCAAACGGTTTTATACCCGAGGTTCTTAACTCTGGTCACTATATATAAACTTTGCCCCGGATGTTGGAGGAAAGGGTCAGGCGCGCCCTCGCGGAGAGGAGGACGGGGGACGGATCGGCGGTGCTTGTGGGCTGCGCCGCCGAGGAGCCCCCCGAGGAGTGGTGCCCCGTGGACGTGGTGGTGTTCCCGGGGGAGGGGGACCAGGAGGTCATCCGCTCCCGCGGGCTCACGATGCGGGTGATGAGGATGAGGGCCCCGCCCCGCGAGGAGCTCCCCTACATGGTGATCCTGGAGGATCCGCGCATGGAGGCGGCGGCCCTGAGGGCGGGGTGGGCGCCCAGGAGGGGGGAGGTCCTCAGGGTCATCGCCAGGCGCGGCCTCCTGAGGGCGGCGGAGGGGACGGCCCGCGCCCTGGGCGCGGCGAGCCCCCGGGAGGCGTGGTACTGGGCCATGAAGTCCTACGCCCTCCTGGTGGCGTCGAAGGTCGCCGCGGCGGGGGCCGCCCCGAGGCCCGCGCACGCGGTCAGGCGCGCGAGGTCGCTGGGGGTCCTGGGCCCGGGGCCGCCGGGCGAGCTCTCCCACGTCAGGAGGACCGTCGAGAGCGTCTGGAGGATCCTCCGCGGCGAGGTGGACGAGGAGGTGGAGGCGTACGTGTTCCGGAGGAAGGCGGAGGCCCTGCTGAGGTCCGGGCTCCTCCTCGACGCCATGGTCCTCGCGTTCCTGGAGGTGTCCAGGGCGGTGGGCGACGACCTGGCGATGTCGCACCTCGGGGCCGGGGCCGGGTGGGATCCCCGGGAGGCGGAGCCCTTCCTGAGGGGCATGGCCGCGGAGGAGTCGGCCCTCTGGAGGGCCATCGGCGGCCCCTCGGTAGATCAGCAGGCCCAGCTCGGCCGGCGACGGCGCTATGGCGGCGGCGCCGCGCGACGCGAACCAGCCGATGGACCTCGCGGGGTCGGGGGAGGCGCCGTAGACGCCCACGAACGAGGTGCGGAGCCCGAGCCCCCTGGACGCCTCCGCCATCATCAGGTCCTCCGGCGAGTCGCCCACGTATATGGGGGAGCGGGATCCGAGCGCGGAGGCTGCCAGGAGGAGGGGGGTCGGGTCCGGCTTCGGGTGCCCGGACTCGCCCGCGTGCACCACGCGGCCCCCCGCGACCGAGCGCAGTAGCTCCCCCAGGGGGCCGCGGACGGCGGACCTCGGGCGGCCGGTGACGATCGCGACCGCGCCCCCCGCGCGGGCCGCGAGCGCCCTCAGGTCAGCCGGACCCACGATCAGCGATTCGTCCTCCATCAGCCCGCGATCCAGCGGCACGGGGGGTTCGGCGGAGTAGATCTCGCGGTAGAGGGCCGCCCCGTAGTAGATGGAGTCGAACACCGCGGAGACCCTGCAGCCGGGCGGGGGGCCGGGGCACCGCCCGAGGTCTAGGCCGCCCGCGCGCGCCGCGGCCTCGTAGATGCCATCGATGCCCGCGGACGCCGCCCTGGGGACGGCGTCCTCCAGCGGGACCCCGCCGTCCACGTGCATAGCCCAGGCCGCGTAGAGCGCCGCCGCGGTGTCCCAGTCGTTGTTCAGGAGCCCTGACTCCTTCAGGGCCGGCACCAGCCCGGCGAGGGCGGGGCGGGGGGGCAGCCGGCGCCCGCTCAGCGCGGCCAGGATCCTGGCGGTCTCCACGGCCGCCTCCAGGTAGCTGCGCCTCACGTCCACTATCGTGCCGTCGCAGTCTAGCAACAGCGCGTCGGCGGACCTGAGCTCGGGGAGGGATGCGGGCCTGTAGAGCACGGGGCCGGACCGCGTCCAGAACTCGAGGTACTCGCCCCCGGGGCCGCCCACGCGCGGATCCCCGCGGCCCGGCGCCTTAAACGTTGGATGTGCGCGGGAATAGGCCGGGCGCTCCACTCGGGTGGCGCCCGGACCCTCACGAGCATCAAGGCCCTCGATCGGCCGAGGGGGTCCCAGCCCCGGCGATCGCCTTCCCTATGGCCGCCACCTTGGAGGCCGCCTCGACCGCGGACCTCCCGAACACTATCGTGAGGGGCTCGAGCCCCGGCCCGCCGCCGTCCACCACCGCGTCCGGCGGGGCGGACTCCCCCCTGAGGGCCTCGGAGACCGCTATCCCCAGGTCCCTCCTGCCGAGCGCCGCGCCGCGCCCCCCGGAGGGGAGCGCGCGGAAGCCGAGGGACTCCATCGCGCGCGACACCTCCTCGCCCGACGCCACGATCGCGGCTCCCCTGACCTCGGGGAACCTCTCCGACACGCCCAGGAGGGCGGCCGCGAGCTGCTCAGCCGCGCCGAACTCCACCTCGCCCCTAGCCACGAGCCTCCGCCCGAACCTCCCTATGCCCCCCGCGATCGCCGCCACGTCGCCGGGGCCGGACGCGTAGGGGGCCGGCAGCGCCGCCGCCACGTTCATCGAGCTCTCGGGCACCACCCTCGACACGAAGAACTCGTTCTCCACCAGGACGCGCAGCGCCAGCCTCACGTCCTGCAGGGCCCTGAAGCGCTCCGCCGGCACGTCGACCCAGGAGCTCGGGTTGACCGGGCCGTGCCCGGCGCCCAGCTCCAGCCCGTACCTTATCGCGTCCGTGACCAGCCTCTTCGCGAAGTCGACGGAGTCCTCGATGCCCATCCCGCGCGCGAG
>WYEM01000050.1 GCA_009903775.1 Nitrososphaerota archaeon
CTGTCGCTCAGCACGTTCTCGGGGAGGGCGCTCACGAACCCGAGGACCGTCGAGCCCGAGCTGTCGCTTGCTATGGCCGGCTCGCTCGTCAGGACCACCTCGTGGCCGACGGCCGCCATGATGGTCCGTAAATTGATATTAATGCCTTAAATTTCAGTTTTACTGGCAAATTCTGGGCTCCGTTACCTTAAGCTCACCTCCTACCCGAGCGAGAAAATCTGGCGCAGCCCGTTCAGCCACTGCGGCATCCCCTCCTCTTCCCACCCGAGCGGGGACCTCCCCAGGCCCCCGTCCTCGAACACGAAGTCCTGCATGAACATGAAAGCGGAGAGCCGGTTGATCACGCGCTCGAACGCCCCCCTCGCCGGGAACAGGCACGCACGGGCCTCCCGATGAAGAGGTACGCGTCGATCGAGTTCCCGCGCGGGCTACGTGGAAGCCGGCATGGCGCGCAGGTCCGGCTCGAACGCGATCTATATCCAAGCGGGGATCCCTCCCACGCTCACCATGGTCTCATCCACGAATATCCTGCGCACGTCCCGGGGATCCGCGCAGATGGATCCGAGGGCGGGATCGAGCCCCTGCACCCACCTCCATGTTGACGCATGACTCCTCACTATTACGCTCCTCAGGGACCTGGCGGCACTCCCCAGCGAGAGGCCCGAGTAACACGGATAACAGCGTGGGCCATGACGGGGAGGGAGTCCTCCTCCTGATCTGGATCGGATTCGTGGTCATGGCAAATCGGGCGGAGGACCCCCCCTCGGATTTAGGCTCATCGATCGGCTTAAGGTAACGGAGCCCCAAACTCCAGTAAAGATAAAGGCAACTACATTACTTAGTCATTTCACACGATGCGCTCACTCGACGTATTCCTGAATCCGCGCTCGATAGCAGTTGTCGGCCCCTCTCCGCATGGTAACCTCGGCACAGCGTGTTTAGAGAACCTGTTATCCATGAAGTCCGAGGGAGTGCTCAAGGCGGACATCCACTGCGTAAATCCCAACTACCCGGAGGTTCTTGGGACTCCCTGCGAACCCGACCTTCCCCAGGCGGAGCTTGCCGTACTCATAGTGCCCACCTCGCTCACGGTCGATTATCTCAGGATGGCGATTGCAAAGGGCTACGAGGGCGCCATAGTGATATCGGGCGGCTTCGGGGAGGTGGGAGGCCGCCGGCTGAAGGATCTGATCCCCGACCTGGGGGGTATGAGGATGCTCGGTCCCAATACGTTAGGAGTGGTAGACACATACAGCGGCGTCTTCACATTCTTCGCTCCGTTTCGCAAGGGGGGAAGGGAGAACTTGCCGAGACCCAAGAGGGGGAGCCTGGCGGTCATCTCGCAGAGTGGGCAACTCGGCGTCGCGCTATACGATGAGCTGTGCTCCTCAGGTCCGGGCGTGAGGGCGATAGTGACCTTGGGGAACGCCGAGGACGTGAACATTGCGGAGTCCGTGGAATACTTCGCGCAGGACCCTCTGACCTCTGCCATATTGATCTACGCCGAGGGATCCTCGGAGGGGAGGTCGCTCATGGATGCCGTCAGGAGGGCCAGGGAGAACGGCAAACCCGTTATATTTCTGCTCGGGGGGGTAACGCAGGTTGGGAAGAGGGCCACCAGCTCCCACACGGCGTCCGTGCTCTCCTCATCGTTCGTGGTGACACAGGCGCTGCGCCAAGCCGGGGCGTACGTCGTCTCATCGCTCGAGGATGCCTTGGACGCGGCAAAGGCCGCGGTCATGATAAAGTCGGATCCAGGAAGCAGGATAGCCGTGCTCACGAACAGCGGCGGCCAGGGCGTGCTCGCGGCCGATGCCCTGAGCTCAATGGGCTTCACGCTCCCCGATCTCTCATCCTCGCAGAGGCTCATCGCGCTCAAATCCTCCGGCGCCATACCGCCGATATCCTCCATCGCGAATCCCATCGACGTGACCGGGGGCGCCGGGGACGATGGATTGCTTGCCGCATATTCCGCACTCATGGAGGATAGCTCCGTTGACTCGGTGCTTCTGATACCCACCCACCACGCCCTGCCCATAACGCTGGGTCTTCCCGCCAAGATAGCGGCCGCCCGGGCCAAGCCCACGGTGGTCTCCGAGCTGGGCAGCTCCGAGCTGGCGGAGCTCATGAGGGCCGCGTACGACTCTCTAGGCCTACCATCGTATCCCAGCTCGGAGAGGGCCGCGAGGGCGCTCCACGCCGTGAGATGGCTCGCGGCGAATCCAGGGACGTGGACCCTCGGGAGGTCCGCGCGCGGGGGGCTGGAGGTCCGCGGGGAGCTCTGGCCGGACCTGGTGGACGCGCTCGCGTCCATGGGATTCGACGTGCCGGAGTGGTCATGGGTGAATTCACCGGGCGACTGGCCGGGGGATCGCTATCCGGCAGTGCTTAAGGTCCACGCCCCGTCCCTCGTCCACAAGACCGAGGCGGGCGCCGTCATCGTGGGGATACGCGACGCGCGCGAGATGGACGAGGCCGTGCGCAGGCTGGCGCCGATCGCCAGGTCCGCGTCCGGCAGGCTCTACGCGCAGAGGATGGTCCGTGGAGTCGAACTCAGGGTCGGGCTCGTGAGGGATCACGACTTCGGGTGCGTGATTGACGTCGGCCTGGGCGGGGTCGTAACGGAACTCATCGAGGATCACTCCGCCAGGGTGGCCCCGGTGACCGAGGGCGAGGCGCTGGAGATGCTCTCGGAGCTCAGGCTGAGGCCCCTCCTTGAGGGCTACAGGGGGATGCCGAGGGCGGACATGCACAGGCTATCTTCCGCGATCGCCGCGTTCAGCGACGCCGCCTGCTCCCCCGGGATCTCGGAGCTCGAGGTGAACCCCCTGATCGTGGATGGCCCGAGGATCTACGCGGTGGACGCGAGGGCATCGCTCTTTAAATAGGGAATCGCTTATCAAAACCCGATGGAGAGGATCAGCAGGGGTCTCGAGGACGTCGACATCAAGTGGACCAGGCTGACGACGATAGACGGCGAGAGGGGGATCCTCAGGTACGCCGGCTACAGCGTGGAGGATCTGATCAGCGGCGGCGCTTCGGCCGAGGAGATACAGTACCTCTTCCTGTACGGCGAGCTGCCGCGGGAGGGGGAGCTCCGCGACTTCGTTTCAAAGGTGGAGCGCGGCTACAGGGTCCCGGCGCACGTCACGTCGGCCATCTCCAACCTCCCCAGGTCGTCCGACGCGGTGGCGCTCCAGATGGGGGCGTTCGCGTCGCTGGCCGCCTCCGAGCGCTTCAAGTGGGACAAGACGACCGACAGGGACGTAGCCGCCTCCGTGATAGGCAACATGCTCACGATCACCGCGGACGTCTATCGCCATGTTAACGGATTGCCGCTCGTCGAGCCGGATCCCCGTGGGGGCTACGCGAGGACATTCCTCAGGGCCGCGCTGGGAAGGGAGCCCACGGACGATGAGTCGCGCGCCATGAACGCGGCGCTCATACTCTACATGGATCACGAGGTCCCGGCGTCCACGACCGCGGGGCTCGTCGTGGTCTCCACGCTCTCCGACATCTACTCAGGCGTAACTGGCGCGCTCGCCGCGCTGAAGGGGCCGCTCCACGGGGGCGCCGCCGAGGCCGCGATAGCGCAGTTCGCGGAGATAGGTTCTGAGGACGCGGTGGAGAGATGGTTCCAGGAGAACATAGTCACCGGCAAGAGGAGGCTCATGGGATTCGGCCACAGGGTCTACAGGACCTACGATCCCAGGGCGAGGATATTCAAGGAGTTCGCGGAGCGCCTGGCTCCCAGGAATCCGGACGCCCTGAGGTACTATCGCGTGGCGCTGAGGCTCGAGGAGCTGGGAATCGCGCACTTCGGATCCAAGGGCATATATCCCAACACCGACTTCTGGTCCGGGATCGTCTACATGTCGATGGGGTTCCCGCTCAAGAACAACATATACACAGCGCTCTTCGCGCTCTCCAGGATCACCGGATGGCTGGCGCACTTCATAGAATACGTCGAGGAGCAGCACCGCCTCATAAGGCCCAGGGCCGTCTACACCGGCCCCGGGGAGAGGAAATTCGTCCCCATCTCGCAGCGCTCATAGCGTCGACCTGCGCACGGCCTCCCGGGCTATTTTTCCGTCCAGCTCCTCGTAGTCATGGTAGCGTATGACCTCGTACTGCTCCTTCCTGCTCATCAGTCTATCTAGGAAGTCGCCCTGGGTCCCCTTCTCCATCAGGTGCGCGTACGCGTCCATCGCGGCCTTCGCGGCGGCCCTGAACGCCGTGACCGGAAATATTACGACCCTGTAGCCCATTTCGCGGAATTCATGCGCGCTAATGTACGGGCTCTTGCCGAACTCTGTCATGTTGGCCAGCAACGGATACCTTATCCTCCTCGCGGCCTCCGCGAACTCCTCCCTGCTCAGCAGCGCCTCCGGGAATATCAGGTCAGCTCCGGCCCTTCCGTACAGATTGCCCCTCTCGATCGCCTCGTCGAGCCCCAAAACCCCCCTGGCATCGGTCCTGGCAATCACTAGCGCCCTCCTCCTCGCCATCAGGGCGGCGGTTATCTTCTCGACCATCTCCTCCACGCTCACGACCTCCTTGCCCTCCAGGTGGCCGCATCTCTTCGGCATCCTCTGATCCTCTATCTGTATGGCGTCCGCCCCCGCCTCCTCCAGGACCCTCACCGCGCGGTAGACGTTGAGCGCCTCCCCGAATCCCGTATCCGCGTCCACTATGATCGGGAGGCCTGTGACCCTCCTTATCCTCCTGACGGCCTCCGCCACCTCATCGAGCGTTATCAGCCCCAGGTCCGGGAGCCCGATCGACGACGCCAGCGCGGCGCCCGACAGGTAAAGTGCGCGGAATCCCGCCCTCTCGGCGAGGAGCGCGGAGAAGGGGTCCCAGACCCCCGGGGCTATCAGGAAATCCGAACCCAGGATTCCCTCAGATGACAAGGTCCTCCACCTCGAGTTCCTCGGCCCTCATGGCCATTTCTATCGAGTCCTCGCGGAGCCCCAGCTTCCTGGCCTTCTCGATGACTTCCGCGTCGCTCATGGGCCTGTCGGCGTGGCCCCTGGGGAGCTCGAGGTACGACTCATAGGTTCCCCGGTCGGTCCTCACAGTTATCCTCACCGGGAGCCTCTTCGGGTACATGGCTGTGAGCTCCTCCCTCTCCACGACCTTCACCCTGGACATCACGCGCTCCACGTCCGGATCCCCTATCAGGTCATACGAATCCAGCCAGAATCTGCGCTTCACGAGCGCCACCGAGACCATGAAGGGCAGGCTGTGATCAGCGGTCTCCCTGTTCCTCGGCGCCCACTTGCTCGGGTCGTCCGCGAGTATTGTCTTCGCCGCCTCGTAGGTCTCCACCAGCACCTCCTCGACGTCTCCCTCGAACTCCATCGAGAGCGCCGCCTCTATGGCCGCCTGCGCGTGATATTCCGCGGGGTACTCCTTGATGTGCGTCCTGAGTATCCCCCTGGGCTCCCCGAGTCCCTCGAAGGCCTCCTCGTGCACCTCCCTGAGTATCAGGTTTACCAGCCCCATTCTGCCGGAGAACGGGAGCGCGGGGCCGGTGAAGCCCTCCCTCGCCAGGAGTGCCGCGAACGTCGCGTTGCGGGACGCGTTCGCCGCGGCGCCGGCCTTCCACATCGAGAGCGCACCGCTCCTCGTCTCCCTAAGCGCGACGTTGGGGACCAGCGCGAGCGATATCGCGTTCTTTGTCCTCGCGCGGTCGAGCCCGAGCAGCTTGGATAGCGCCGCCGCCTCGGCCACGCCGAGGAATAACACGTGGTCGAATCCCTTGGCCCTGAGCGACGAGTAGTCGCAGAGCCTCACCCCTATCTCGTATCCGATCGCCGCCGCCTCCACGAGCCTCCTCCCGGTGGCCCCCATGGCTGCGCCCACGGCCAGGAGCCCGCCCAGCATATCGCTCGGATGCAGCGGCTCCCTCGAGAGGTATGTGTCGTTGAAGTCCAGGTACCTGATGAGGAATGTGTTGTAGAACGCGGAATAGTCCAGCGAAAGCGCGGTTCCATCGACAGCCCTCGCGGTCCCCTTGAGGATAGCGCCGACCGCCCTCAGCGCGCCGGCGGCCGGGGAGCTCGACGAATGGGCCGCGTTCGCCAGGGAGTCCACGAGCCTCCTGTCGACCTCGTGGACGACTTCACGGGGGATCCTCTCGTATTCCACATCCTGCACGTAGTCCGCTATTATATCCGAGATCTCCTCCATCGAGGGTAATATTTATCACTGTGCAATATGAATGTATTGCGCGCCTCCTCCGGGGTCAGCCACCTGACCGGGAACCCGTCCCATGTCATCTCTCCCGGGAGCGGCCGGACCATGCGGTTGCAGACCGGGCAGTGGAACGCCGCGCCGGCCAGCATCTTGGACCCCCTGGCGTACTCGCGCGCCCTCTCCCCTCCGCCTCCGAGCGCCGCGGGAGCGCCCTCACGGCCTCCAGCTTCTCCGCCAGCTCGGCCTCCTCAAGGAGCGGGCCTTCCGCGCCGAGCCGCCGTGCGGGTTTTGACTTGCGCCGCGCACCTGAGCAGGCCGGACCTCACCGCCTGCTCCATCTGATAGGAGGTCAGGCCGTACCGCTTCACCGCCGTGCTCCTATAGATCAGGGCGGCGCGCCTCCCGCCGGCAATCCTAATATCCGACCCGCGGGTCACGCACAGCATGCTCGACAACCTGTTCAGGCCCATAACCATCGGCGGCGTCGAGGTCAGGAACAGGATCGCGATGTCCGCGCTGACGATGGGAGCCGCCGGCGCCGACGGCTCGGTGACGGACGAGCTGATCCGGTTCTACGTGGAGAGGGCCAGGGGAGGGGTCGGCCTGATAATCGTGGGAGGGGCGTACCCCGAGCCCAGGGGAAAGGAGGGCCCCGGGATGCTCGGGATCCACGACGATTCCCTCATCGGGGGCTACAGGAGGTTGACGGACCGCGTCAGGGAGCTCGGGTCCGCGGCCTTCCTCCAGATCCTGCACGCCGGCAGGTACGCGAGGTCGGGCGTCACGGGGCTCCGGCCCGTCGCCCCGTCGGGCATACCGTCAAGGCTCACGGGGGAGACCCCCGAGGAGCTCACCGCCGATGGGATCCTGGAGGTGGAGAGGAGCTACGGGGAGGCCGCCCGCAGGGCCCACATGTCCGGATTCGACGGCGTCGAGGTCCTCGCCGGCACTGGCTACCTGGTGAGCGAGTTCCTCTCGCCGGCCACGAACAGGAGGACCGACGGGTACGGCGGCGGGCTGGAGAACAGGATGAGGTTCCTGGTGGAGGTCATCGAGGAGATCAGGAGGAGGGTCCCGGGGAGCTTCCCCATCGGGGTCAGGATCAGCGCCGAGGAGTACGTCGAAGGGGGGAACACGATAGTCGAGGCCAAGGCCATCGCGAGGAGGCTCGAGGACCTGGGCGTGAGCTACATCAGCGTCAGCGCCGGGTGGCACGAGTCGAGGAGGCCGATAATAACGAGGGAGGTCCGCCAGGGCGAGTTCGTGCCGCTGGCCCGCGAGATAAAGGGGGCCGTCGGGATCCCGGTGATGGCCGGCGTCAGGATCAAGGACCCCGTGCTCGCCGACCGTATAGTGGGGAGCGGGGACGCCGACATGGTCACCATGGGCAGGGCCCTGATAGCTGACCCCGGGCTCCCGGCGAAGGCCATCGAGGGGAGGATCCGCGAGATAAGGCCCTGCATAGCGTGCTCGCACTGCCTCTCCTCCGTGTTCCGCGGATCCATCGTAGAGTGCGCGGTGAACCCGACGCTCTGGTCGGGGGCGGGATCCGATGAACGCGCCGGGAGCCCGAGGAGGGTGCTCGTGGTCGGCGCGGGCCCCGCGGGGCTGGAGGCCGCCGTCACCGCGGCGTCGATGGGCCATAGGGTCGTCATCGCCGACGCGCGCCCCGACATAGGGGGAGCGCTCACGATCGCGTCGAAGCCGCCCTACAAGGGGGAGCTGCTGGACCTCGTCGAGTACTACCGCGCGATGATCGGGAGATACGGGATCGAGCTGGACCTGGGCAGGGAGGTCGACGAGAGGTACGTCGATGGAATGGGACCGGACGCTGTCGTGGTGGCCACCGGGGCGTCGCCCGTCATACCCGGGATGCCGGGGGTGGACCTCCCGCACGTGAGGACCGCCGTGGACGTCCTGGAGAACGAGATGAAGCTGAGGGGGGAGGTGGCTGTCATCGGGGGCGGATCGACCGGCCTCGAGGCGGCCGACTACATCGCGGACCGGGGAGGGAGGGTGAGCGTCGTCGAGATGCTCGACAGGGTGGGCTCGGACCTCGACCCCACGGTGAGGTGGGTCCTGCTGGGGAGGCTGAGGGAGAGGGGGGTGAGGATGATCACCGGGGCCAAGGTCAGGGAGATAACCCCGGGCTCGGTTGTCGCGGACGCGGGGGGACGGGAGGTCGAGATCGGGGCCGACCACGTGGTCCTGGCGGTGGGCATGAGGCCGAACTGCGGCCTGGCGGAGAGGCTGAGGGAGAGGGGATACGATGTGCGCGCTGCCGGGGACTGCGTCAGGCCGGCCGGGATACTGGAGGCGGTGAGGGACGGCCACAGGGCGGCCGCCGGCATCGGCTAGAGGATCGCCGAGGAGCTGCTGATGGCGTTCATCGCAGTGGTGGTGCTGGCCGTCCTCCTGAGCGGCATAAAGATCCTGAACGAGTGGGAGAGGGCGCCCATGCCGACCCTGGGGAGGTATGCGGGCATGAGGGGGCCGGGGATCATCTACGCGGCGCCGTTCGTGGGCAGGATCCCCATGCGCATAAGCACGAGGCTACAGACTTACTAGTTCGTCGTGGAGCAGACCCTGACGAAGGACAACGTCCCCGTAGGCGTGGACGCTGTCATGTAATTCGTGGCGGTTGACCCGGAGAGGTGCGTGCTGAAGGCCGAGAACTACATAGAGGCGACCAAGCACGCCCCGCAGACGACCCTCAGGGAGGTCGTAGGCCAGACGATGTTCGACGAGCTCCTAGCGGAGAGGGAGAGGAGGGCCAGGGTCACGCTGGCGCTCGCCGAGGTCCAGGCGGCCGAGAAGATTGTGGAGGCCGCGAACCTCTACGCTGGGAACGAGAGGGCCTTCCAGCTGAGGTGGA
>WYEM01000080.1 GCA_009903775.1 Nitrososphaerota archaeon
CCGGCCTGTCCTCCGTGGACGATCCGATCAGGTCAACCGCCCGGCGCCACGCGCGATTTCCCTGGGTAGTGCGGCGGGCGGGATTCGAACCCGCGATTGCTGGCTTGGAGGGCCAGCTCTGTGGGTCAAATTGTTACCGAAAACCACGCGTGATCGGGAACTGGTGTGAAAACGGGTGTGATTTTCGTGAACACTCGGCACGCGCGCGGGAACACCAACCACCCCGCGGGGCGCCGGGCCGGTGATTCAACCGGGTCAATTCCGAAGGCCCCGCTGAGGCCCGGCAGGGGACAGGCTGATGCCAAGGAGCGCGTTCGAGGTCTGGAAAACTGATCATCATATTTAATATAGTAATCATGTTAGGACTTCACGCTCTAGGACGGGGACCTGAAGAGGCCCCCGCTCGAGTGAAGGGAGGAGGAGATGCCGCCGTGGCTGAACGGGGCGCAGCCCCGTCCTCCCGCTCGGGGTGGGGGATGGGCTCAAGGTAACGGAGCCGCCCCGAGCGGTTGAAAGTATTTATAGACCTTAGCATATGCAGCTATCGATCCAGGGCATGAGATTGCATAAAATATCGAAACAGCTGATGTTGGTTGGAGTTCTGGCAATAATACTAGCATCGTTCACCGCGCTCGCGCCCCGCGCCGCCGGCGCGGAGTCCACCGGCTCCTGGCTCACCGGCTACACGTTCACGGGTCCTCAGCCGTACGAGCAGAAGTACTTGGTGACCGACACCGTGTACAATCTCACGCTGACGATCACTGTGCCGCAGATACCCTCGGGCGCGCAGCAGCAGTTCTCGGTGCTGCTGCCGCCGTACGCCCAGCCGATCAATTCGTACACGCCTTTCTTCAGGCTCGGCAACAATTATCCGGGGATAACCAGCCAAACCACGTCCCAGCTGTACTCGCGCGAGATAACCTTCAACGCGGTACCGGGCCAGCTGGTGCTCAACGTGGTCTTCTACGTGCCGGACTCCGCCGTCAGCTCGACGCTCAGCTACGGCGGCTCGACGGTCACGGTCACGAAGCCCCTCACGGCGCCCATTGTGACCGTGACGTGGGGCGGCGTGGACGAGGGCGACCTGACATACACCATAGTCACCCCCTCGGTGCTGCAGTACATGAACCTGAGCGCCCAGCTAGCCGCCGCCAGGATACCCCAGAACTACGCGAGCGTCGTGGGGGCCATCAACGCGAGCGCCTCCCAGCTGGCGTCCGATGGCCTGTACGCGCAGGCCAACTATCTGCTGAGGTCAGCGCTCGGCGCCAGTTATCCCCCGCCCCCGAGCCCGACGCTGGCGTACGCCGCCATCGGGGCCGCCGCCGCGGGCTTCGCCCTCGCCGCCGCGGGCTTCTTCCTCTACCTGAGGTCCAGGGGCGAGTCCGAGGACCGGGCGGACGCCATCAGGAAGGCCATCGTGGAGCTGAGCGGGATCTCGGCATCCGCCGGCAAGTGCGACCGCGCGCTAGCCCAGAAGATAGAGGACCTGCTGAGGGAACTCAGGAGCCGGGAGGAGTGAGGGATGGCCGGGCGCGAGATATTCGCCCAGATGAATTTCATAGGGCTCGGCGGAACCGGGTGCAGCGTCCTTACGGAGATGCTCTCCAACGAGGACTTCCTGGCGTTCTACCTGAACAGGCAGGAGCTCAGGCTCAACATGCTGGCCGTCGACGTCGCGGACGGCGACGTGAACAGGCTGAGGCAGACGTACGATGCCGTCGTGGCGCGCCTGTCGGAGCGCGGCGTGCCGCGCGACAAGCTGTTCCTCAGGGCCGTCACGATAAAGTTCAGCTCGCCGGACGTGCTTTTCGACTTCCTGCAGAACTACCCGAAGTACCTGAAGACCAGCGAGGGCCGGGACATCGCCAACTACCGCCCCTGGATAGACAGCAAGATGAGGATACCCAACCTGGCGGGCGGCGTGGGCAGGATGAGGGGCCTGGCGAAGGCCGTGTACGCGCTCAATTACTATCACTTCACGCAGCTGGGCAACGTCCTGGAGGAGTTCCTGAACAGGGTCTCAACGTCGGGCGTGCAGCCGATCATCATGATGATATTCGGGGCGGGCGGCGGCACCGGGAGCGGCATAGCCTACGACATGGCGCGGCACGTGAGGAGGAAGGTCGGGGGCGGCATCCCGATAATGGGGCTCGTCGTGCTGCCCTCGAACGCGGACGACAGCCTGGCGAAGGGGCCCTCGGCGTACATGACGCTGGAGGAGTACAAGGGCATCTTCGACCTGGCGAGGGAGCAGGAAAACCCGTTCACTGCGATGTTCTTCCTGCCCCTCCAGGTGGCCGTGACGGAGACGAAGGACGGCACCCTGAACTCCGCCAAGTCGCAGATAGACGAGGAGATGCTGGGCGTGATCAAGATGATGGCGTCGTTCGACATGGCCGACATGCTCGCGGACATAGGGGCCAACAGGAACCTGAGGGACAGGTACATGAACGTGATCGGGTTCCTCAAGGTGAGATACCCGATAGAGGACTACATAAGGGCGTCCAAGATCTACATGGACGAGCTCCAGCTGCTCGGCGACATGATCAGGGAGAAGTCATCGCTCCTCAGGTCCGCTGAGGCCTACCTGGATTACCTGCGGGGGGCCGGCCTCGAGGCGCTGGCGCGCCACCTCGCATCGATCGGCGAGAGCCCCGAGGACGCCGGCAGGAAGGCGGAGGAGATCGTGAGGACGAACCCCAAGCACGAGGTGGAGGTCTCGCAGGTCATGAGGATGCTGACCGGCTACCTGTCGGACGACTTCATAGATCGCTACGCCCCGCTGCTGAGGAGCATGAGGTTCCCGGAGGACTCCTCCGAGGCGCTCACGCTCTCCAGGATCGTGGGGTCCCTCGAGTACCTCAGGGATAAGCTGGCGTCCCCGGAATTCGACATCGGCGCATTCGGTGGGATGGTGGAGGACGCCAAGGCCGCCATCAGGCGCGCCAGGTTCACGGCCAGGCAGGTGGAGCTCCTGGAGCAGATAGCGTCGTTCATGGATTACTCGATGCTGCTCGTCCGGGTCTTCCAGAAGTTCTACTTCACCAGGTACCTCCTGGAGGACCTCTCCAGGAGGATATCGACGCAGGACGCCGGGCGCGCGGCCGAGTTCCGGAGGATAGTGGACGAGGACCTCTCATCCCTGATACGGTACCTCACCACGGCTATATCCAAGCCGCGGGACGAGAGGAGCTCGCTGCCCCAGTACGCCGGGTCCTTCCAGGCGGTGAGGGGCCGGATAGCCGAGCGCGTCAACGGGCTGAGGATGGAGATGGACCAGATAGAGGCGCGCATAGCCAGGTACAACGCGGAGCTCGAGGAGGTGAAGAGGGATCTGAAGCGCGCCGGGATCTTCTCGGGCGGCAGGAGGAAGAGGCTCGAGAGGGAGATGTCCAGGCTCAACGAGGAGATATCGAGGGCCCAGGCGGAGCTCGAGGCGAAGCGCGGCGAGCTCGACTCGTGGCAGAGGATGCTGGACAGCGTGGACGCGATGCTGAAGTACGCCGACGTGACCGGGAACTACTGGAAGGTCCTGAACAGGTACGTCAGGCTGGACCAGGAGTACAACGAGGTGCTGAGCAACGCCGTCAGGTCCGATCACTTCTTCGAGAGCGTGCTGGACCTCAGCGAGGAGGAGAGGCTGAAGATAATAGCCCTCATGCTGTCCGGCATCGAGGAGGATCAGCTCCGCAGGCCGGAGACGCTGAACGAGATAGTCGACATGCCGCGCTTCAAGGGCGAGCTGAAGGGCAAGATGAGGATCTTCAGCTCGCCCTCCTTCTTCGGCCTCAGGGGGGACTACCGGACCGACAGCGTCTGGGTCATAGTCTCGGCGCCCAGGATCTGGGACAGCGAGCTCGAGGAGGAGCTGAAGAACCAGCTGGCGCAGTACCTCTCGGTCAGCGCGAGCCTGGGGGTGAGCGTCAGGCCGATAAATCCCGTGGAGCCGTGGACGGTCGAGTTCCTCGTGGTGATGTCCAAGGCGAGGCCCGAGGATCTGGAGATCTACAACACGATAAGGCAGAACGCGCTGTCATACTCGCCCGAGGAGCTGCTCCAGTTCAGGTCCTACAGGGTGGAGGAGGGATGAGCGGGGCGGACCCCTCGCGGCGCCTGGCGGAGATAACCGGCGACATCTGGAGGAGAGCCGATCTCTACGTGACGGCGGCCCTCTACATGGCCGCCGCGGTGGTCCCGGTGCTCATAATACCCTCCGTCCCCATGGGGGGCGCCCTCGTCCTGCCGATCTTCATTGGCCTCGCGATGGCCCTGCTGCACGTCCGCGGCCACCCGAATCTGGCCAAGTTCCTCCTCTCATACTACATGATATTCGTCGCGCTCGTGCAGGTGCTCCCGCTCTCGATGAGCCCGAAAGTGGGCGGCGCCTTCGGGCCGTTCGAGGCGCTGTTGATCTCGCTCGGCTTCATCTTCCTCCCCGCCGTGCTCAGCCCCTTCACGGGGTCAGCCGTGGCCGGCGGGTTCCTGGCGGGGGCGCTCATGGTGGATCCGCGCCTCCTCCCCGTGGGGTTCGCCCTGCTGATAGCGGTCTCGATCTACCAGAGGAGGCTGGCCGGCCCGGCCGGCGCGTTCCTGGTCGCGCTCCTGATGCTCCAGCCTTTCGTGGTCGCGGCCTCCCTGGCCAATGCCGACAAAGCGCCCCTGGTCTTCCCCTCGATGTCCATAGGGTACGTCGCGCTCAGCGCCACCGCTCCCACACCCACAATAACCCATGTGGTGCACGGCTCGCTGCCGGATCCCATCTATCTCACGGCCCCGAGCACGAGCCTCAGCCAGCTGTCCTACGCGATCTATGGGTTCGAGCGCTATCTGGGGGATGCTATGAGGGGGGGCTTCAGGGGCCTGGTCGGCGGGTTCGTCGACATCGTGACTTACTATGCGATGCAGGTGCTGATGGCGATAGTCTTCGCGGTGGTCTCCATGCTGAGCGTCGAGGGGACCTCCCTCCTGGAGTCCTACTTCCGGAGCCCGGAGAGGGGAGGGCTGGGCAAGCACCTCGTCGCGCTGGAGCCGCTCGTGTTCGCGCTGGTGCTCTCGTCGCTCTTCATCTACTTCGCCTCCCAGATGGGGGTGCCCCTGGGCTACACGACCGCGCTCGGGTTCTCCGCCGGCTTCGCGCCCCTCGCCCTGGGATCCGTCGCAGCCGGCGGGGCAGCGGTGTCGGCCGGGGAGTTCTACGTCTACAGGAGGGCGGAGGAGATCCTCCTCCGCGAGGAGATAGAGGGGATCGCGACCGAGCTCAGGAAGCTGCTGAAGGAGGCGCGGAGGGACCTGGGGGTGATCAGGGAATCCGTGAGGGAGAGGGCGTTCCCCTACGATGAGCCGCTGGCGCAGATCGAGAGGGACATGGCCGGCGTGCTGTCGGCCGTCGAGGAGGGGGGACTGGAGAACCTCAGGAGGCTCCGGGCAGCCGCGGGCGAGCTGCTGAGGCAGGCTGAACAGCTGAGGAACAGGATGATCGCGGAGATCCTCGAGTACGCGCGCTCGGCCGCGCTCAGGTTCAACGGCGTGGCGGAGCGCTACGCCGGGCTCACCGGCAGGAGCCCGCCCGGGACCCTGCCGGTCGACTACTACTCCGTGTCCGACGTGGCGCAGGCCTTCAGGAGCGCATACGGCCTCTACAGGAAGCTCTCCGGCGACATGCTGTCCATCTACGCGAGCGTCGCCGGGGCGCTGCACAGGCTGTTCCCCGGCGAGGTCCCGCCCCCGGAGGAGGCCGAGCCCACCGAGTCGCTGGACCGGCTGGAGTCGATGCTCAACTACTGGCTGGTGCCCCTGCTGGAGGGGAGGCGCGAGCTCTTCGAATCCTTCAGGGATCGGGCGTGCAGCGACCTCGGCGTGGGATGCGGGATAACCATCATCGAGGCCCCGAAGCTCGTGGAGGAGCTCCAGAGGTGGGCCGAGGAGAGGGCCCGCGAGCTCGAGGAGAGGAGGGACGCCGTGCTGTCGCTGAGGTCCACGCTCTCCGAGATAGTGAGGCTCGAGCACGGCTATTCATCGCTCATAGAGTCGGAGAAGGTGCTCCCGGACATCGAGGGGGTGATCGAATCGCTCAGGGGCTGGAGCGATGGGGGATCCATCCTCGCCGCCGCGGCGGCGTACAGGGAGCTCGTACCCCGGATAGAGAGGGCGATAAGGGACGATCGCATAAGGGTGAGCGTGCTGAGCAACTATCGCCTGCTGGAGCGGCTGGTCATCGACGCGATGGACGGGAGGGACGAGCTCCGCCCGGAGGACATCCCGCTCTCGGCGGACGCCGCCGCATATCTGATGAGGGTGATCGCGACGCTGAGGCCGGACGAGTTCGCGTACGAGGAGAAGGCGATGCCGTTCGGCGAGGTCCGGAGGTCCCTGAGGAGGAGGAAGCGAGATGCCGGAGACGACCAGCATAGGGCTGAAGTTCGAGCCGACCGCCCGGCCGGAGCTGGCGCCGCCCGAGTCGCTCCTCTTGGACATCGGGGTGCGCGCGGGTGGGCAGTACGCCGTGCTCTTCGGGGATGAGCCGGGGCCGGGCGGCGATCCGCGCGAGATGGTGATCCGGGGATCGAAAGCGGAGGGGATCGAAGGGTGGCTCGAGGCTATCGGCGCCGCGGACGCCGGATTCCTGTCCGTCGTGGCGGATATCACGTCCGCCCCGGACGCCGGGGCCTCGGTGGTCGAGAGCCTGGTCGGGATGGCGGGCGGCAACCTCTACTCGATAGTCGTGATACCCGGCGAGTCGAGGGATCCGGCCACCCACTACTTCTCATCGGCGGCGCTCTCCAAGCTGCTGCGGGCGTCCAGGCTGAGCGTCGCCGTGGACGAGGTGCTCGCGGACGACTTCCGCGCGGCGGTCCTCGACCGCGGCCGCAGGGTGGACCGCGGCCACCTGCTGGAGACCCTGAGGGGCGCGCTCCTCGCACTGCGCGGCGCGCACGCCGACTGGCTCGAGTACCCGCCGGGCTCCAGGAGGATACTGATCCCGAGCGTCCTATACAACTCCGACAGGGAGGTCTTCGGGCGCGCCGAGAATGCCCTCGCGGTGCTGGACCGCTTCCCCCTCCTGCGCCGCAATCCGGGCGCGATCTTCTACGTCCTCGCGGTCGGGAGGTCCTGGAGCCCGGAGGAGCTTCAGTCGGCGATGCTCTCGAGGCTCAAGCAATCGAGGCCCAACTCGGTCTATTTCCGGGCAATCTCGGGTGAGGACCTCCCGGACGCGCTCGTCCTCTTCGAGTCGATCGGCGCGCTGCCATGCGGGTATCGGTATTTGCTCGATGAATCCGCCAAGTTCGCCTCGCTGACCGGACACGGCGGCCTCCCGGAGCTGAGGGACCTCATGGAGGCGTGCAGACGATGAGCGGGGGCCCGAGGATAGCGGTGAAGGTCAACGGGAGGAACGGATCCGCGCTCCCGGATCCCGAGAGGGGCGTGCTGAGGATCGAGTGGAGCGAGGGGACTCTGAGGAAGAGGGCTAGGTCGACTGAGATCCCCTTCGATGACATCAGGTGGTCGACGCCCAGCGGCACCCGCCTGAGGATCGGCGAGGTGGAGCTCGACTTCCCGGACGCCGGCGCGCTCTCCGCGCTGGCCGGAGCCCTCTCGGAGTACTATGGGCGGTTCAGGGCGGTCCTCAGGGACATCAACGCCGCGTTCTTGCGCTGCGTGGATCTCTACTCGGCCCTCTCGGCGTTCCGCAAAGCGGCCAGCGAGAATCCGGTGGCGGCCGCGATGGGGTTCCCCGAGGAGGAGGCGCGGCGGCTGGGCGTGAAACGCCGCAGCGCGGCCTCCATAGAGCGGGCATATCTAGACGCGATAAAGCGCGCGTGCGCTGAGCTGTCATCGATAACTGCGACGGTGCCCACGGCGCTCGCCAAGGACGCGGGCCGCGTGCTCGATCAAATGCGTGAGGTCCTAAGCGGCCTGGATTCGGGCAGCCTGTCCCCCTCATCCGCGAGGGAGCGCGCGGACACGATCGCCTCGGAGATCGAGGCGCTGTGGCGCTGGCCGGAGGCTTAGGAGGCCGTCTCTGTGGGTCAGGCTGTCTCCGGAAACACGGGTGAGCGGAGACAGATCCACCCATGGGTGGTTTTCAGGTGTAAACTCGACTCGGGCGGAGACAGCCGTCCAATGCGCGGCGCCGGGCGGTTGACTCAACAGAGTCAATTCCGGAGGGCCGGCCCGGCCGGGGGCAGGCTGATGCCAAGGAGTGCGTTCGAGGGTCTGGAAAACTGGCCCTCGACATTCAATTCGTATTCATGTAGGACTTCGCGTTCTAGGACGGGGACTTGAAGAGGCCCCCGCTCGAGTGAAGGGAGGAGGAGATGCCGCCGTGGCTGGACGGGGCTGCGCCCCGTCCTCCCGCTCGGGGTGGGGGATGAGCTCGAGGTGGTGAGCTCAATTATTAACGTTAATAACCCCCCAGGAGGGGAAGCTAGAAGGCGTGACGTTCAATGCGATCCCATGGCTGCTAAAGTACGACGAGGAGCGTGGCGAGTTCATCCTTCGGCAGAGGAAGGGGACGCGCGCGTCAAAGGACAACAGGTTAAAAGCGGCCGCAGAGAAAGGATGCGCACCGGCGACGCTCGCGCATAACTCAGGCATTGAAAGTGGTTATGGAAGGCCGGTTGTACGTTACGTGAACGGGAAGCGCATAGTCGATTTGGCGGTGCCGATCAAGATATACAGAAGGAATTTGAGTGAAGCCATGAAGGTGGCTAAAGATTGTGCTTCAAGCCCCAGAGCTCCGGCAGCGGGTTCGCCGGCTGCTCAGTAGAATGGAACGAGGGCATCGCGGTCGTGGCATATTTATAAATAAAGGAAGCCTCCCTTAGCTTCCGTGGGCGAGGAGGCGGTCGGCTTCAACTACTTGGACGAGAACGTCTGGGCGCGGTACGCCGAGGAGGTCCTTCTGCCGGTTCACGCGAAGGCGAGCGCGATACTGGACGCCTGGAGGGACGCCAGGGAGAGGCTGAACGGGAAGAAGCTCTCGGAGCTCCTGGGGGACGAGGGGATCGCGAGGG